>CAZENM010000126.1:0-8251 GCA_964513575.1 uncultured bacterium
CGAGGCTTTGGAGGGTCTTCCAGGTGTGGGGCATAAAACTGCCTCGGTGGTGATGGCCCAGGGGTTTGGGGTAGAAGCTTTTCCTGTCGACACTCATATCCATCGGTGCGCGCATAGATGGGGGCTTTCTTCAGGAACGAACGTAGAGCAAACCGAAAAGGATTTAAAAGCTCTTTTCCCAAAAAAGTTGTGGAATAAACTTCACTTACAAATCATATTTTTTGCCAGGGAGTATTGCCAAGCACGCAAGCACCACCCTGGGGACTGTCCCATCTGCAGCCTTTTTATTAAAACATCCTAGTAACGCTCTATTCTAAGTTTAATAGAGCACTAGTTCTTCTGAATGTTCTTTTAATGTATCCTACAGGCTTGTTCTAGGCGATCTTTGTGGTGAAATATCCCTTTGTGCGAATCCTGCAGTATAGTCTAGACAAAATTGTTTGCGGCTAAGCTACGAGTAGAGGGACGAAAGTATGGCATTTTTGTTGTGTTCTTTTGAGTAATCAGCTACTTATTACTTTTAATTTTAATAGAAATACTATGAACAAACTGCTTTTATTGATTTCTTTGTCCCTGCTAACGTCCTGCAATAATTCGCATGAACAAGCTCCTCCACCCCCTGTGGATGTTACTGCGGTAACTATTAAGCCATCCACCATTCCCGCCTCTATGGAATACGTGGGGGTCGCAGAAAGTTCCCACATGGTGGAAATCCGAGCCCGAGTCGAGGGATACTTGGACAAAATAGCTTATTCAGAAGGAACATTTGTTAAAGCCGGAGACCTTCTTTTTCAACTAGACTCAAAGCCCTATGAAACCAAGCTTGAAAGCGCTATCGCAGAGCTAGATAAGTATGAAGCGATTTTATGGAATACCACAAGGGCTAAGGAAAGGATTGAACCTTTATTTGAAAAAAATGCGGCAAGCCGCAAAGATCTTGATGATGCCATTTCCAGAGAACTCACCGCCCAGGCTGAAATAGCCAATGCAAAGGCTAACATTGTACAGGCGAAGCTCAATCTTGGCTATACGACGATCACTTCTCCGATCAGCGGTCTTTCCGGGGCTTCAAAATTCCGAGAAGGGGCGTTGATTACCCCGGGCCAGAACGCGTTGTTAACGACGATATCCATTATCGACCCGATCTGGGTGAATTTTAGTGTTTCTGAGGGGGATATGTTAAAGGGCAGTAGCGCGGTAAAGGCTGGTCAGCTTATCTATCCCAAAGATATGAATTTCCATGTCCAGATTGTTTTAGCCGATGGGACAGTCTTACCGGATGTGGGAAAGGTCGACTTTGCGGATCCTTCCCTTAACCAGGGAACCGGAACCATGAATGTACGGGCAATTATTTCTAATCCGGAAGGGGTGCTCAGGCCCGGACAGTTTGTCAGAGCGTTGTTGATTGGCGCCGAACGTCCTAATGCGATAGTGATTCCCCAGCGAGCGGTGTTACAGGGTAAAAAGGGAATGTTTGTTTATGTGATCGATAAAGAGAGCCGCGCGCAGATCCGTTTTGTGGAGCCTGGAGAATGGTATAAGCAAGATTGGATTATCAAAAACGGCTTGGCAGAGGGGGATGTCGTGATTGTGGATGGAGTTAATCGCATTCAATCAGGCTCAAAAGTTGTTGTGAAGGATCAAGCCCCATGAATCCAAAATTCTTTATTGAGCGGCCGATCTTTTCTAGCGTTATCTCTATAGTCATCGTTCTGGTCGGCCTTTTGTCATTATATTTTCTGCCGATTGAACAGTATCCAAATATCACTCCTCCATTGATCCAAGTCGCGTCTACCTATACCGGCGCGAATGCTGAAACCATGTCGGATACTGTTTCTGCCCCTTTGGAACAGCAGATCAACGGGACTGAAAACATGATCTATATGTTTTCGCAGAACTCCGCGACAGGAAATTCTGTTATCAACGTGTTTTTTGATATTGGTTCAGACATCGATTTAGCACAGATTAACGTTCAGAATGCCGTGAATCTTGCGATGGCTCAACTTCCCGAAGAGGTAAAACGGATGGGGGTTGTGGTCAATAAACAAACACCGAATATCTTGATGATTGTCGCAATCCAATCTCCCAACGACCGCTTTAACGATATTTTTATTAGCAACTATGCCACGTTGAATATTGTGGATGAATTGAAGCGGATAAAGGGGATGAGCGCGGTGAATATTGTGGGAGCGCGTGATTATTCGATGCGGATTTGGCTGCGCCCGGATAGAATGGCTCAGTTACAGCTTACCACGACGGATATTGTCAATGCGATTAAAGAGCAAAACGCACTTTTTTCTGTGGGGCAGGTGGGAAAATCTCCCAACGTTGATGTTGTCGATTTGACGTTGTCTGTAACGACGTTGGGACGACTTACCGAGCCGGAACAGTTTGAAAATATTATCCTAAGAGCCAATCAGGACGGTTCGATGGTCTTGTTAAAGGATATAGGACGGGTTGAGCTGGGAGCGCAAAACTACGATGTCAACGGAATGCTAAACGGCAAATCCACGGTGCTGATTGCCTGCTACCAGCAGTATGGGGCAAATGCCCTTCAGGTGGGGCAGGAAATTAAAGATACGATGAAAAATTTAGCTAACGGGTTTCCCTCAGGAATCGAGTATACCATCCCTTATGACACAACTAATTTTGTTAAACGCTCTATCGGGGAAGTGGCCTCAACTTTCTTTGAGGCCGTTTTTTTGGTCATATTAGTCGTTTGGATTTTTTTACAAAGCTTTCGAGCGACCTTAATTCCCGTGTTGGCGATTGTCGTTTCGATTATCGGCGCTTTTGCCGGAATGTATGTAATGAATTTCTCTCTAAACACCCTAACCCTGTTCGGGCTTGTTTTAGCTATCGGGATTGTTGTAGATGATGCCATTGTCGTCATTGAAAACGTAGAGCGGATAATGAAAGAGATGAAGCTCTCGGCAAAGGACGCGGCTGTGTTGGCCATGGAAGAAGTTTCAGGTCCGGTGATCGCGACGACTTTAGTCCTGTGCGCTGTATTTATTCCCGTGGCATTTATGGGGGGGATCGCAGGGCAGCTCTACCGTCAGTTCGCCATTACGATTACCATTTCGGTTTTAGTTTCGTCCATAGTGGCATTGACGTTAAGCCCTTCTCTTGCGGCCCTTATTCTGAAGGCAGAAGAACATCCGCCGCGATGGGCAATTTGGTTTAATGGGATGTTTGAAAGGTTTACAGATTTTTATATAGTCGGAGCGACCTGGATCATCCATCGAAGGGTGATTGGCATGGGAATGGTCGCGGGACTCTTAGTCGCCGTTGCTTTACTTGCCAGGTTGGTCCCTACAAGTTTTGTGCCGGAAGAAGACCAGGGGTATCTATTCGTGATTGGAAACCTGCCTAGCGGCGCGAGTTTGGATAGGACGTCGGAAGTGTCTAAGGATATTTTAAATGTGTCTAAAGATACCCCTGGCGTTGATTTGATCGTTTCGTTGGATGGATTCAGCTTGTTAGACGGCCTTAACCGAACTCAAGTCTCTACAAACTTTCTGGTGCTGAAGGATTGGGATCAACGAAAAGCTCCGGACGAACATGCAAATGCGATTTTAAGGAAGCTTAGACCTCTCTACGCAAAGATTCCCGAAGCTAACATCATCACATTCAATCCTCCAGCCATCCAAGGATTGGGGACGGTAGGAGGATTTGAGTTTTGGATTCAAAATCGGGGCGGCGGAGATATCAAAAGACTCGAGAGTGTCACAAAGGATTTCATCGCTAAGGCCAGAACTCGTCCCGAGTTAGCGGGGGTTTTTACGACATTCCAAACGGACGATTTGCAGCTTTTTGTAGACCTAGACCGTTTTAAAACACGGTCTCTTGGCGTGCAGATTTCGGATGTGTTTGCCACCCTGCAAAGCCTTTTGGGTTCTCTTTATGTAAATGACTTTAATAAATTCGGACGGGTTTTCAAGGTAATGATTCAAGCCGAGCCGTCGTATCGGAAGTCAGTACATGATATCGGAGAGCTTTATGTTCGCTCACTCCAAGGGAACATGATCCCCTTAAAATCAATTGTCAGTGTTAAATACGATAAAGGTCCTTCATTGGTCAGTCGTTTTAATGGATTTGTCGCTTCGAAAATTAACGGCAGCGCAGCTCCGGGTTACAGCTCCGGCCAGGCAATGGATGCTATGGAAGAAGTCGCGAAAGAAATTCTTTCTAGCGACATGACATACTCCTGGAGCGGGCAGTCGTATCAGGAGAAAACATCTAGTGGCTCTTCGTCTGTGGTCCTGATTGGCGGGCTGTTAGGGGTGTTTTTAATTCTGTCAGCGCTCTATGAAAGATGGAGCTTGCCCCTGGCGATTGTCGCGGCGGTTCCTTTCGGCATCTTCGGCGCTTTTTTGGCTGTTTGGACTAGAGGAATGACCAACGATGTTTATTTCCAGGTAGGATTGGTGACGTTGATTGGTTTGGCAGCAAAAAACGCGATCTTGATAGTGGAATTTGCGGCGGCGATGCACAAGGCGGGATTACCTGTGATAGAGGCTGCTTTAAAGGCTGCAAAAATGAGATTCCGGGCGATCATCATGACCTCATTGACCTTTATCTTCGGAACAATTCCTTTGGTGATAAGTTCCGGTGCGGGTGCTGCTTCAAGGCATTCTGTCGGGACGGGAGTGATGGGCGGAATGATCGCAGCAACTTTTATGGCCGTGTTTTTTGTTCCCCTGTTTTATCGGTTAATCGAAGAAATGACCGAAAGGGGAAACAATGAAGAGAAGTAGTTTTCTGGTGTTTTTCATCCTTTCGGCGTGCACTAAAATTGATATTCAAAAAATGCCCATCGTGGAGGCTGAAACCGAGTGGATGTATGCCCCGGCAGATGCCTTAGAAGCTGTGAATTACCGCTGGTGGCAGCAGTTTGGCGACCCTGTTTTAGATGGTTATATCGTCGAGGCGCTTCATAATAACCAAGATCTATTAGTGTCCCAGGCTCGAGTGGAGGAATTCATTGCGCGTGTGCAGATCGCAAGAGCACCCTTGTTTCCATTTGTCTCAGGGAATGCCTTTGGGGCTAGGCAGCAATTTTCTAATGCTGCCAGTCCTCCACCCCCTGTTATTCCCCGAATTTATAATGACTTCGGATTGGGATTGAGCGCCTCCTATGAGTTAGATGTCTGGGGAAAGATCAGAAGCAATTTAGATTCTGCGAAGGCGAATTTACACTCATCCGAGGAAACCAAGCGAACGGTGGTCATGACTTTGGCGGCCGAGGTTGCACAGGCTTATTTTCAGCTTCGACAGTATGACTTACAGCTTAAAGTTTCGTTAGATAGTCTTAAATCCTTTGTTGAGGCTTATGATATCGCCAGATACAGATTTGAGGGGGGAGTCACTTCTGAGCTTCCTGTTAAACAAGCTGATTCTGAGGTTCAGGTGGCAAAGGGGCGTGTGGTGCTTTTTGAACTACAGGTTGCGACGCAGCAAAATCTGCTGAATGTTCTGTTGGGTAGGCCTCCGCAGCAGCTAGAACGCGGTCTCACCTTTTCCCAGATGCATCTTCCTCCGCGAGTCCCTGCGGGCCTTCCTTGCGCAATTTTGCAAAATCGCCCTGATATTGTTGAAGCTGAGTATAATCTAGTTTCTGCTAATGCTCAGGTTAATGTACAGATAGCTCGGTTATTTCCTGAAATTACCCTAACGGGATCTTATGGGAATGAGAGTCTTGCTTTAAGCAATTTGTTGACTAATCCGGCTGTCCTGTGGCAGTACGGCGCTAATGTTTTGCAAACAATTTTCGATGCGGGAAGGTTGACCGCAGAGGTTCATGTTTCGGAAGCTATCCAACGTCAACTTATTCATCAATATCTCTCAAAAGTATTAAACGCTTTCCAAGAAGTGGAAAATGCTTTGATTTCTCACCAAAAAAAGATAGAATTTTATGATGTACAAGTGGTGCGTGTGCAGGTTTTGAAAGATTATTTAATGCTCGCTCAGCTTCAATACAGCAACGGACAGACGGATTACTTGAATGTGTTAGATGCCCAAAGAAACCTTTTTTCAGCAGAACTTGATGAAGCTGCGGCTTTTGCGGATAGTTTCGATACTCTTGTCGAGCTCTATAAAGCTCTTGGGGGCGGCTGGGTGATTGACGCAGAAAAAATATCGGGAGAATATTACTGTGACTAAAATTGAAGTGTTGGCGATCGGCAATGAAGTTCTCGAGGGTTTTACGATAAATTCCAACGGCGCAGTCATTAGTCAAAACCTTCTAAAAGAAGGATATAAAATCCAACGACATGTCGCCCTTCCAGATAACGTTCAAGAGTTATTTAAAGCCTATGGGTCTTTGGCGGAGCAGAACCTTGTCGTAATAGCTACGGGAGGCTTAGGGCCCACTGGTGATGACTTAACACGCCCATTTCTGGATCAATTGCTGTCAGCCGGAAGGTTCACCAAAATTTCTATTCCCAATCCGGTTGGGTCGGCTTTGGGAATTTGTTTGTTCGGAGAAAAAAGCTGTATCATTGCTCTTCCGGGGGTTCCCTTTGAAGTCAATGCGATGCTTCCTTGGGTGGTTGAGTTTCTTAAACGGAATTTTCCACCTACAGATCTGCGGGATCATGGTTGGGTTTATCTGATGCGGATGGGTGAATCCAAGGTGGATCCCTTGATACAAGCGCTAAAAGTAAAGTATCCCGATTTAGAGTACGGCATTTATCCTTCACAAGGTTCTTTAGGGATCCATTTCCATACTCCACCAGGCTCAAAATCATTAGAGATAGCCCTCGAATCGATACGTCATGAGTTTTCAGAAAACCTTATCGAAGGCAATACCGGTAAATTAGAGGAAGCTGTCTATCACCGCTTCATGAAACATCAGTTGACCCTTACCACCGCGGAATCATGCACCGGCGGGACGATCGCCGCTAAGCTCGTAAGGATCCCCGGGGCCTCTGCTTATTATCTAGGAGGAGTTGTCACTTACTCCGACAAGATGAAAACGGATCTTTTGGGAGTGGACCCTAAAGTGCTAGAGACCGATGGGGCTGTCAGTGAAGAGGTTGTGCGTCAGATGGCGGCAGGGCTTAGACGTAAGACAGGCTCTGACTACGCAATTGCCATCTCAGGGATCGCGGGTCCTGACGGTGGTTCGCCGGAAAAACCGGTAGGGACTGTCTGGTATGCGATTGGGTCCAAAGATGGAATCAAAACTTGGAGCCGCATCATTCCGGGGAATCGTGAATTAGTCATTGAGCGGTCGGCAAATTATATTTTGAGCGAGCTTCTTCTACAGGTAGTTAACTCCAGCCTAGTTTAGCAACGAATAAAGCCACTTGTTTTTTATTATTATATCTGTTGTAATTAACCCTTATAAATTTTTTATTGATTGATTTATCATATTAAGGGGTAATATTATGACCATTTCCGGCAACAGTGGCGCTGCATCATCTAGTTCTGCATCTTCGAGCTCCAACAGCTGGGAGGTCCCAAGAATGACTCTTCAGCAGCTCCAGACACAAATGGGTCAAGGCTCCAAAGACGCTTATGTTTCACCTGAAGGTGTTATTAGTTTAGGACGTAATCATATTTCCGATGTTCTTCAGCTTAGCAATTTTGAGCGAAAAGTCCTAGAAGGTCAGCTGAGAAACCCTGCCGGTGATAAGACGAACAGTTCTATTCTCTCAGACGGATTACCCCGTTTATCTTACCTAAAGACCAAAGTAAAAAGTGACGAGTCCGGGGCGAAGGAAATACTTTCCAATTTGACAGTGACTCTTTCAAAGAGCCCGAAAGAACGCTATGATTTGTTTATTCGTACGATTGGGAAATCAAAATCACAAACCCTTGCGCAGTGGGAAACAAAAGCTCTCTATTGGCTCGATAACGAAGAGAAATTCGCACCCTTCAGCAAAATCGAAAATGACAAGGGTAAAGGAGCGATGGAGCTACAAAGAGAACTCCTTAGGCTTCCGGAAGCAACTATGGTGGGCCCCCGCATTGTTTGGACTTTTGATGGGATGCAAACGATGAGCAGCGAACTTTTTGCCCTGAGTATTCGTTTTCCTGAGATTATGCATGCTCTGCCCTGTGAAAGAGACTTAAAAGGAGTTTTAGGAGAAATTTCTTCTGGATTAACAAACCATGAAACTAAAGCTTATTTGTCATTCTTTTTTCTTCAACAGCGGCATGAGCTTCTTCAGAAAGAGTATGTTAACGATTTACAAGTGTTAGCAAGCGCACTCACTGGTCTGAATCAAATTTGGCCAGAGGA
>CAZENM010000127.1:0-8156 GCA_964513575.1 uncultured bacterium
GACATAGGTGCTAGGGCTGCCTTGCCAAAGTACTGTTCCGGTAACGGTAACACCGACGGATCCTGTCCCGGAGAACGGTTTTGAAAAGAATAAACCGCCGGCGGTTACGGAAATATTTAATGAATTATTAACGATTGTGGATACACTTACGGTTGATGTAGAGGAATTAAGGATAATGGAAGGAGAAGTCCCCTGCATATTGAATGAGTTGGTCGCATTGGAAATAGTCCAAGGATAACCATCAAAAGGTGTGATATTTAAAATCTCAATAGTTACCGGAATGTCGACATTGATGATACGGCTGCTTGTGTTGATGGCGGGGAAAATTGCGACTGCATTAACAGCATTAGGAACCCCCCCTGTCCAGTTGGCAGAATTACTCCAATTCCCATTGGCATCCACAGCCCAAGTAGAGGAAAATAGTTGCTTTGGTGAGTTCATTAAAATCATTAAGGCTAAAAACACTAAACGGTTCCGGAAATTCGGACTCAAAATATTATTCCTTTATTCATAGAGTTTCCTTTATAAAAGGAGAATTAGCAGGAAACCTAAATATTATCAACTTATTGTTTCAGCCAAGTGACAAGGGTCAGGCCTGCGTAACTTTTTAGCAGGGCAGCCAGGAAGCTAACTCCAAGCACAAAGTTACGCAGTTATGCAATCCCGGCCCCGATCACATTACTGATTTTGCACCGTAAGCACCTCTCCCCCCGCATAAATCGGTATGATCTCCCTTCTTGACCACTGCTCCATCAGTTCGCTGTTAGTGAGGCGCCCAAGCGTGCGCATCGTATAACCAAGAATGGTAGCTTCAGTAAAAACAAACCCCACCTTTCTAATAATTTCCGGCGTAATCATACTAATCCCTGGAGCAAAATACATAATTGTTTCGGAAGTCCATTGGGGGTAAATGACAAATGTGACAACTCCGGAACTCAACATCGAGACACCAAGGATAAACGCCGGAGATTTTATGTTTTTAACAAGACTGTCAGTAGATCTATGCAAAATGAAAGCAAAAACATCTCCGATTTTCTCGATAATATTTTTTTCTTCGTATGTTGTGTATTCAGCATCAATTCTCCGATATTCTTTTGCGGCTGCAAAACGGAAATAATCCCGAACTGAATCAAATCCAGTAATCATTGATAAATGTCCATATTAAGTTTTAGGTTGGGTTTTAAGGGGCTCCACTAACGTGGAACCCTGTGAAGTCATTATGAATCGCTGTTTTCGTCATTAACACTTCCATCATTGCTGCTAGCTGCTACAGGTACAGGTGCTTCGTAGAAATCTATCATCAGTGTCGTATTTACAGACCTTCCGAAGGCTCGCGTTGTTGTCGCGGCAATTTCATACATTGTCGCGCACCACGAGCCAAAACGGGCTCTTTCCAATGTGATAACCGGCAGCATCGCAGCACCCCAGACGACCCAGGTATGTGTTTCTTCTGTGTAAAACAGGTAAGAGTCCCCTAACATCGCCAATGCGCCTAAGGCAAGGGTCAATATGCGCGGATCTTTACAAGCGTTCCAGATTTTCCCTGGTAAATGGATTGAAGGCCATTTGAGGAGGTCTCCAGCCTTTTCAAGGAAATTTTCTTCATGCGCACCAATGTTGTCCTTTGTGAGGAATCTAAAATTGTTTACAAACCGATGAACGAGTGATGCATCCGCACCGCAATATGAGGGTATTGATCCGGACATAATATCTCCTTGGAAAAGGTTGAAAAATACGTTTTCCGGGGAATATGTAAATGATAATTTTAACACGAATATTTTTTATGATATTTATTCAAATAACATCTGCGCACCATTGGGGATGCTATTAAATCAAGATCTTAAAATAAAAGGGTCAGAAAAACAGAAAAAGGCTAGACCTGGGCCGTCAAAAGTTGTGTAAAAATACGATCTATATTTAAGCCTAAACATCCTCCGGACTCAGGGCAAATATCCAAATTCAACTGGCCACTGTCATTTTCGGCACTTATTTTTCAGGGTACTTTGTTTTAAATCTCCGAGCTAAAATTGTGACAGAAACCTACTGGAACAATTTTCTCAACTTGCTCCGCCTGTGCGCAACCTCATCGTGCTCCGCGGTGACACTTTTATTGGATGAAAATGAATCAAAAAATTGAGCGAAGAGAAAAAAAACAATTGCCTGAATACTACGCATGTAGTAGGCTAATGACTTAAAACGATAAGGTTCGGTGTGATGGAAAAAAAGCGGGTGTTCGGAGAACTTGAGTTAGCAATGACATCACCGATGTTGAATTAGAAGCGATGGAAAAGCTCATCAAGGAAACAGTTATGACTCAAGATTTATATTGGACATACGCCCTTAATCTCATCATCAATAGCTTCCTCGCGTTTTTAACAATCGCGCTTTTTATTCAATTATTAATATTCATTTTCAGAGTGAAGTCACCGAGATTTAAAGCGATACTGCTATGCATCCCATTACTGAAACTAGCTCTTGACCCTTTTCTTTATGATTTTCAAAATTGGGCGCTACTGCATCAAATCAATCCGCTTGAGGCTGAAATTGGTTCGAGAACACTCTCCGTGCAACTCTTTTCCCCCACCGTTGATACCGGTTTTACGCCCTTTGCGTCAGCTGTTCGGCTTTTGGTTAATAATGGCCAGACTTTTACCCTTGCGGATGTTGCTGCGCTTTCTATAGCTCCTGAAGCCGCAAGAGCAATTGTTATTATTGCGGGATTGGTGTCACTGACCCTATTGACTGTTTACATATTTCGCTTGCGTAGGTCTATGAAAGCACTCTCTCACATAGCAAAGAATGCTAGTCCCTGCAGGCGTGTCTTACAAAATCAACAACTCATTCACAAAATAAGGCAAGTCAATAGCCAGTTGATCATATCCTCCGATGTCGAAGTTCCATGCGCTTTTGGAGTATTTCGCAAATGGATTTGTTTTCCAGCAGAACTGGTTAATAGATTCACCCAAGATGAGTTCGAGGCGATTACAGCACACGAGCTTGACCACTTGCACTGGTATGATGGTGTCATTCGGATGCTGTGCCATTGCTTCTGTACTGTTTTTTGGTGGGTTCCTACCGGCTGGTGGCTGAATCGCATGGAATTTGCACAAGAGATGGCCTGTGATGCCAAAGTTCGTAAATTCGATATGACTACACTGGATTTGGCCTCCGCAATTATTAAAACGGCCAAAGCAACTAAAGGCACTCCCTGCCCTATGTTTTCTACCTGTATTGTGCAGAATGGCTTGACATCGAAAAGATTGCAGCTATTGTTAAAGGAGCCTCTCAACAAGAATAATAAATTTAAATGGCTCCAGATTGCACTAGTAGGCATTATAGCAGCCTCTGTCTTCCTGGGCCGATTCTGGATTTTTTGAACTATGAAGTCACACCAAAAAGGTGTGTTTTTTTAACCCAAAATACTACAAGCGTAGTAAAGGTGAGCAGATGAGAAAATTGATTATAGGCGGTTTATGTTTTGTATTAGCGGGGGCTTCAACGGCCTTTGCAGTGAACCACAGCATGCGTATAGGAGGCACCGCATCCCATATAACAGATACGGGGTGTGAAGTGATTACTCTTGCAGAATTGACCAAAGAGATGGTGGAAGATTTTTTCACTGGAAAAGCACCCCAAGTTATTCTTGAGTGTATGCAAGGATCGAATTTGCCTTTTAATCTATCGTTAAAGGGCGAATTTTTAGCTTTAGAAGCTGAAGACAACCCCGGCGCGCTTAAAGTATTGAAAACATGTTTCATCAAATCTGTAGGAGACACATTCTTCTTTAGCTCAGATTTGCATAACTGGAAGGATTTTCAGGAATTCTTCACAGGAGCTATAGAAGTGACTCTAAATGCCGATGAAGGCACGCCAATCATTGGTTTTAACATAGACATAAACCAAAGACCCTAAAACAGCGCTGGGGTCAGGCCTCATAATTCCTATTTGTTTGAAGTGCAAGGGGTCAGACGTGACTTGTTGACTTATTGCTAGGAACAATAAGTCAACAAGTCTCGTCTAACCCCCTAACATCAAGAGTAATAGGAAGTGTGAGGTGTGACCCTTTTCAAACTCGACTTTGTACAAGGTTGAAAAATAGTATTGCAAAAGGGGCAATAATTGATAGAATAGCTGACGATAGGAATGGCATCATAATCTCCTGATAGGTGTTAGAACAAACTATTCTGGACTAACAATGTATTCTCATTAAAATAGTACAAAATCAAGATAAATATAATTAAAGATGGTGACTTTGTGAGCATTAACTTCCCAACCAGACTACTTGAGCTTTTCATCGGTCAACCAGAAAATGCTGTATTAAAAATCACTCCCCATTCATCCTGCTGTCAATCTAATATGGACATCATTTACCCTTCCGAAATTACGGAAACTCTTCGTTGTTTTAAATCCCACATAGGCGAACACACTTTAAGAAAAATCTGCTCGACACCAGAACTTCAGCTATCTTTTTTTGATATTGAAACTAATGCCCTCGTCCTTACAAAGGAAGTTGTAAGAAAAATTTTTATCGGTTATGCAGCTCTTCCTTTCAACCTCTACGATGTCAAATATGAGGTCACTATTACAGATATGGCAGAACTTCAGCATGGACTTATGGGTGCTTGTCCTTCTTTACCCGATTTTTATAATGATCAACCCTCCTCCTCCGGCTACGGCCTAAACGGTCTTATAGAAAAAATTTATCTTCAGTATCACCAATACTTCAGCCTAAAGAACAACCCCGACATAAATCCAGAAAAATCAAGAGTTCTTGATGCCGAATTTTTGACTTCCAGAATGGCTGATAGAGAACTACAAGAAGGAAATTGCTTATTTCTCTCCAACGGTTCCTGCGTTGTTGAAAAGAATTTCATCGGGGGAGGAGCTTACGTGTCTCTCATAAAATCAAATGATGATGCCGCACCATACAAACTAGTGTGTCGAGGTACCGCCAGTCGTTCAACTGCTACCCAAAACGGAAATTCTGTCCTAAACGACCTTTTGCTGGAAATAGGCACAATGGGAGTGAAGACAATATGGAATGAGTTGCAGGAATATCTCATCGAACTACGGATAAATAAAATCGATATTCTAGGGAAAAGTTTAGGCGGAGCACATGCTCAGCAGCTAACAGTACTTATAGAAGGACTCTTAGGAATCAAGGTGAATAGCCTTACTACAGTATGCTCCGTTGGTGTCGGCGATGAGATCAACCTTTTATTTCAAAATGAAATTCTTTTAAATAGAGATGAACCCTTTAACCTCTTCGTCATACGCAATGGTGGAGACGGAGATGAGACTCCTGTTGATTATGTTCCCTGTGTCGGAGGGGTGCACCTTGGAGAAGGTGCACCAGAACATCTTTGTAATAAAGAAATCCTTTATATCGCACCAGCAGAAAGAGAAATAACAACCTTTCCCCAAATTATTCAAACAATTTCCGCAAAAAAAAGTATCTGTGAATTACCTATTGTCTTTATTCGTTCCTTTTCGACACACTCACGACAGTGCACATTGGAAGATTTTACCATTCGAAAAATTATAGACCCTCAAAAAATCGATACACAACTTCGCACCGGACGAATGCTGGAGCCTTCACGGAGGTTTATTGCCACGATATTTCACATCATGTCTTTATGTTTGATCAATGATCTTTCATTTACCGAATTTTACTCGATCAAAAAACTGTAAATTTAGTCGATCTGTCGACTCGTTTTCAACACTAAATGCGCTAGCGCAGTTGCTCATCGCTCAATTTTTCGCCATTATAGCTTAAAGGAGAGCACGGCATCTGAAAAATTTCCGACAACCTCTTCATTTCCATCTCAATCAATGGCGCACAGTTTGGGTGCTTATGATAATAAGAGCAATGATAAAGGGTCGTTCTCTGTCCATGATTAATCGTACGTAAAATATCAAAAAGAACAGTATCCTCTAGATTTTGGATAATTACTTTCGCACAAGCAACTTGATTTCCCAAACAAGCAAAGTCTAACGGGGTTAAAAAATCGGAATTGCGACGTGTTAGTACATATGAAAGCTGTAATCCATGATCAGTCAACATTTTCAATACGATTGTTAGCTCTTGTTCCTTATTGACATTCTTCTGATTATTAATAATATTAAACAACACGTACGGTCCTCTACTCGTTAAAGCCATTTTCCTTTGATCTTCACTCAACAGATCCAACAGCAAATTAAGCTTGAAAACACAATTACAGATTTTAATAAGCCAAAAATCATTTTTTTGAAGTTCTGTAGCTAAATCAACCCCCTGATCCCGCATCAACGTGATTAACTCAACTAATTTATGATCATCTTCAAAAAGCTGTTCACGTATTAACATTATTGAGTTAGAGGTCATTACATCCTTAACATCTAACCCAGATTGTTTATATAATGAAAACATCTTATCTATGTGGACTGGCAGACCCTTTGACATTACTATAAACAACAAATCATTTTCAAAGCGGTCTTTATGACCTACTAAAGAAGGGTTATCCAGTAATTTATCTGCCGCTTCGTATGATTTATTTTTAAGAAACTGAAACAACATTGTAAGGATGACGGTCTCAGGTGAACATTTGTTTGATTCCGAGCACATTCGGATACTAAGCTCCCTCAACCCTGGGTTGTGTAGAATGGGAATTTCCCAAAAGAGCTTCTCAAATTCCCCAAAGGAAGTGCGTGGCGCAAGCTCTTGAACAACTCTTGAGAAGCATTCATATTCATTCGAAGCGATATTAGAAGGGAGTATTTTAAACATGCGAAGCATCAAATTGGGGTGTTCCCGCAAGTACTCCTTGTCATTAATGAAACTTGTCAGGAACTCTGAAAACGCTTTCTCATCTGAAGGGAGGAGAGAAGTTGAAAGAAATTCTTCCGGTTGGTCTTCGATCTGTTTTCTTAATACGCTAAATGGTACTGAAGCTGCCATGTTGAATCTTCTTTTTAGTTAATTTTAGGTGCTAAAAGGCGCTGTGGCTGTGATAACGCTTTGAACAAGCCATTTAAACCCATGTGCTATTTAATTCGGAATATAACCATCTCACTCTCTTGGTTTCTTGTAAATTGCAGAATTGCAGGTCGGGCTTGGACTGAAACGAATGACAAGGGTTTGCATAAATGTTTTACATTTGCTAGGATGTTGTCAATTTTACCAACTGGAGATTCAAATCATGAGCCTAGGCCCCACAACAACATTATACTATTCCAAAGTAACAGGCGATAGCCCCTGCGTGATGTTAGGCGAATATGCATACTATCTACCCGGGACAAAAACAGCTTTTACCTGTAACGTTACCGGTTATGAAGGTAATATTTTTTCACGGCTGGAGATTTACCCTCAGAACAATAATGTCGATTCGGACCCAAGAAAATTTGTTCTTACGGGAGGAAACTTTGGTCTTAGCGGATGGGAATTCATAGCATCTCTTGAATTGAACATTCCAAGTAGTCTCGCCGATCGTATAGAATCGCTTGCCAACAAAATTTTAACTCACACAGAAACTTTTGGGCATCTTTTCAAGGATAAATTAGATGGAGATGATGAGGATGGAGAAATCACAATCCAAAAGAACAAAGCACTGTCAGCACTTTGTAGTAATAATTCAGACGATGATAATTTTGATTTTGAAAAATTTGAAGCTGCAGCCGAGCAATTATTCGATGATCTTCCTGAAGAGTGTAAACAAGAAAATAAATTGAGTGAAGAAATAACCGCCTTAAAAAATGAAGTCGGAACAGAATTTCACAAATTTGCGAATGAAAACGGCCTTAAACTTCACTATACCGACAAATTGTGATAAACGGACTATGACCCTTTGGTGCTAGGTGCTAGGGGTCAGGCTTGGGCTGTCGAAAATCGCACGAAAACAAAGCCTGATTTTGAATCTATATATCTTCCAATAAGTAGATTGCCCTAAGTCCGGAGGACGTCTGATTTTAGAGCCCATTGCGACGAGCGGCAGCGAGGAGCTGTGGGTTAGTTAGAAAGAAATCCCGGGAGCCCGGAGGGCGATTGATGTGGTTTATGGACCTCTAAAAGACGATGTTTTGCCGCTGGATAAAAATAAATTGATTGTTGATTTTTTTGTTCTGGTATTTGAAAAGAAACCCATATCATGGTCGAAAATTATCTACATATTGGAACCACA
>CAZENM010000128.1:0-8122 GCA_964513575.1 uncultured bacterium
CGCATCAGGTTTTGATCCTGCTTCATTCGCTCTCCTTAGGGATAAAGTCAATTGTCTCTTGAGTCGTAGTCAGTGTGGGTCTTTCCAACAGGACAGCCCTTTAGCCGCCAAATTAACGGATCATCTGATTTATTACAAATCGTAACTTCATCGGCCTGTAAAGAGCTTGCGTAAATTCCTAGAAGGACCTATAAAACTTAATTTAATCTCTATCAGGAAAAACACGTGAAGATTCGTACTTTCTTATTTGTTTCTATGCTTTCCTATATGGCCACTTGTGAAGCAGCTCCCTGTTCGACACCTTATTCTTGCAAAAGAGAGCTGCCTACGCATGTGGATATAGAAATTTACCTACAAACGCTGCAGACAAAAGGTCTAGGCTATCCTGATGGTTACTCTACTGTTGGCTTCCAGCTATCCCCTCCAGCTGCTGACGATGGGTTTGGGGATTACTTCATTGATGCCCGCGCCCACTACTTCAACGATAATAAATGGGCGGCTAATCTAGGATTTGGTCTAAGGGATTATTTTCCCAAGGTGAATAAAATCATTGGAATTAACGCTTTTTACGATTTCAGACAGATCTATGAAGAGTATCACCAGGTAGGCCTTGGCGTTGAGCTGCTCGGATGTCAATATGACATCAGAGTTAACGGATACTTGCCGATAGCCTCCACAAGATTTTTTGGAAAAAAATGTGATTTTACCTATCCTGGAGGTTACTTCTTATCCTGCCAAGGATACCGTAGAGCCCTTCCCGGATTTGATGTCGAAATTGGCGCTTCATTAGCGTGTTATTCCTGTTTTTCTTCTCTTGCCCCTTACGTTGGAATAGGCCCCTATTTCTATCACCAAAAAAATGGCGACAGCGATATTTGGGGAGGAAAAGCACGCATAGGAGCAACCATTAATAAATCTTTGATGGTAGAAGCGCGAGTTTCCTGTGACAAAGTTTATGGAACTAACTTCCAGGGATTTTTCTCCTATACGTTTAGTTTAGGCAAACAACCTGTTTCTTGCGACCAAAGCCTGTGCTGCGACCCTTGGTGGGAAAGCGTGATTCACCAGCCCATACAGCGCCAGGAAATCATCGTCGATAGTAAAAAATGCTGTAAATGGTGCTCTAACTTCTAATCATGTCTAAACAAACACTGTTAAAAATCACTCTTTGGGTGGCATTAAAGCCTCTGGCTTTTGCGATTCTATTCTTATTCATTCTTCCCTGCGCCGCAGAGAGTCCCGATCACCGCCCGACAATCTGCTTAAACATGATCGTTAAAGATGAAAAAGACGTGATCACACGCTGTTTAGGCTCCGTCCTGCCCATCATCGACTACTGGGTGATTGTCGACACAGGATCCACTGATGGAACCCAAGAGACCATCAAGGAATTCATGTTTTCGAAAGGAGTCCCCGGTGAACTCATCGAACGTCCTTGGAAAAATTTTGGTCACAATCGAAATGAAGCGTTAGAATTTGCAAGGGGGAAGGGAGATTATGTTTTTTTTATCGATGCGGACGAGTTTCTATTATACGCTCCAGACTTCAAATTACCCGCTCTAGACAAAGATTATTACTACGGAACACTTAGCTACTCCGCGCTTAAATACAGCAGAATAAAGCTGATTAAAAACACCTCTGATTGGAAATGGGTTGGGGTATTGCACGAAGTCATGTGCCCCGCTCCTTCAGCGACCTTTGCCCACCTGGAAGGAATGACAAATATGATCACCACAGAAGGCGCCCGTTCCAAAGACCCCAAAAAATTTGAAAAAGACGCTCAAATCTTGGAAGATGCCCTAAAAGAGGAACCTGAGAGCGCCCGTTATGTCTTTTATCTTGCGCAGAGCTATCGGGATGCCCAAAATTATCCCCTGGCTCTAAAAAACTATGAACGACGGGTGGAGATGGGTGGCTGGAACGAAGAAGTTTATTGCGCCCAGCTTCAGGTTGGTCTGTTGCAGGAGACTTTGGAAATGCCCTCGGAAACAGTGGTTAGAAGTTTTGTAAAAGCAAGTCAACTGCGAAATACACGCGTAGAGCCCTATTACTACATGGCAAAGCACTTTCGCGAGCAGCAAAAACATGAATTAGGTTATCAGCTAGCGAAGATCGCGGTAAAAGTCCCTGAATCCAAAGACGTCTTATTTGTGCAGCAGTGGATACACGACTATGGCGCGCAGCTTGAGCTATCTATCAACGCCTACTGGATAGGAAAATATGAAGAGTGCCAACAAATCAGCTTAGAGCTCTTAAAAAATAAAGAGCTCCCTGTAAATGTCAGGGAGTGTGTAGAGAGAAATCTGGGCTTTGCGAACATGAAACTCTTAGAGAATGCGGCTGTTCTCTGAGGCTGTGAAAAAATAGGTTCATCGCTCAACAGCTCTTGGAATAGGCCTGTAGGACACATAAAGAAGGCAATTTTAGTGCATCCTACAGACCCATTCTAAGCGCCTCCTCTTAATCCGAAGAGCTAATCTGCAAAAGTTCCAGCAGTTCATTGCGGGAGAATGATTTCAATACTTGATGATCATCCACGCCGATCACATCTTCCATAAGATCCCCTTTTCTACGAATTAACAGGTCAATCCGTTCTTCAAAAGAATCTTTGGTGACCAGCTTAAAGACCTGCACTCCACGTTTTTGTCCAATTCGATGAACCCGGTCTGTTGCTTGGTTTTCCCTGGCCGCGTTCCACCATCTATCGTAGTGAATCACCACGGAAGCTGCAGTCAGATCAATCCCCAAACCAGCTGCTTGAAGAGATGCGACGAAAACTTCACACTCGGGATCTTCTTTAAAGCGGATCAGTTGTTCTGCCCGGTTTTGTGTCGCCCCGCGAATCGTTGCGTAGCCGATGTTATGTTCTTTTAAATGTTCTTCAATGATATCTAACATTCCCAGATACTGCGAGAACACCACAACTTTTTGCCGACTATCGCGAGCCTCTTCAAGCAGTTCTACAAACAACTCCCATTTGCCTGACTCATACTTACGGTACTCCCAAGGTGTTTTATGATAAACCGCCGGATGGTCGCAGACCATCTTTAGACTAGACAGCAGCGCAAAAATATGGATGTAAGGAACCTGCGACTTGGAGTCTTCTAATTCATATAGAATTTTTTCGCGCGCCGACTTTAATAAGTTTTTGTACAGATGGGATTGTGCCGGAGCCATCTCACAATGAATAACCTCTTCCATTTTTTCGGGAAGATCATCTAAAACATCCTCTTTACGACGTCTAAGGACAAACGGACGGATAAGCTTTTGTAAAAGGCGTCGCCGTCCCAGATCGTTTTCTTTTTCAATTGGTTTCACGAAGTAACTACGGTAGTCGGTATCAGAGAGCATATAACCCGGAAGCACTAGGTCAAATAATGCCTTAAGCTCTCGCAACTGATTTTCGATAGGCGTACCGGTTAATCCCAAGCGAATTTTAGCCTTTACACCCTGCAGAGAAGCATAAAGTCGGCTTTGGTGATTCTTTGCCAACTGCACTTCATCAAACACCGCCAATTCAAATTCAACTTCTTCTAACAAGTCTTTTTCATTTCTCCATACCCCGTAAGAGGTCAAAAGAATGTCATACTTTTCGGTGAAGTCCGTCATACTTCGATTCACGCCGTGAAAAGTACAAACTCGAGAATTCGGTAGAAATTTTTGTAACTTTTCCTGCCAGTGATAAATAACAGAAGTGGGGCAGATGACTAAAAATCTAACCGGATGGCTATTATAATTCTGTAACGCCGCGATTAATGCCATCGTTTGGTGAGTTTTTCCCAGTCCCATATCGTCGCAAAGAAGCCCTGACATCCCGTGGCGGTAGAGAAACCAGAGCCAACGCACTCCCAGCATCTGATAGGGCCGCAGGCTGCATTCAAGACCTTTTAATTCAGGCTCTTCAAATAGCTGAAAGCTTGTGAGCTTCAAGATCAGTTTTTCAGCTTCCTTATCGGAATAGGCTAATGGAAATAGAGCTTCCAAACGCAACAACTCGAATACCGTCATCCGGATCACGTTGCTGCGGCGATCAATCCGTTTTGGGGAAATCCACTTTAACCAGAGTAAATTGGGATGATCCAAAGGAATCATTCCGGCGCTTGTGAAGGCAAATTTTTTCTTTTTCTTTCGTTCCCACCAGAGCTGTGTTATGGGGACTTTTCCTAAATCTGTCGCCCCTTTCACTTTAACTAAAAAGTCTTCGCCTTCTTTCTCTAACCCCGTCACAACGATCTGCATATGATCGGGAATCTGAATTTCTTTTTGGAGATCGATGATAAAAGAGCTAATTGAAGGGTAAGAGGTCTCTAAAAACAACTCGACCTCTGATGCCGGAACAATCACCTCGCGCAGATATTCCACAGGCAGTCGCGCTTCCGGCGGCAACTCCCTGAACCCGATCCCCTGTTGGAAGGTAAAATCATCATAAAACATCACAGTAGTCGGATCGATCCACTCGTGGAACAGAAAAATAGGTTCAATCCGAAAACCGCCCTTATCGGTCAGCGAAACTTTAAGGCCTCCTTGGCGGATTGGAGAACTCGAAGCAAAAAACTTTGGAAGAATTTTCAGTTCTTCTTCATTCATTCGGATGAATAAAGGGACCTGATCACGTGTTAGAGTCAGGCCCGGTCTAAATGGCAATGTACCCGTTGACTGAACTTTAGAGTAAAACCCCTGCCCTTTCAGATAAATCCAAATGCCGAAATCTTTGATATGACATTCGCTGCCTTCCATAAGGACTCTTGTGAAATTAAGCCTTCCATGACCGTCCACCATATAGTCTACCTGCGCTTCAATACTAGACAGGTGTGTATGGAATCCGTCTATTGAGTTAAACAATGACCGGTGGGAAGTGACGAAGTCAGAAACATCATCGGAATGAATCGAGTGACTTAACTCTGTAAACAAAGGATTTTCCAAATGATAAAAACCTTTATCCGGGATAAATACCCAATCCTCAAAGCAGCAACAGCCTTCTTGCTGAAGGTCTCTCGGCTCGAATAGATACATTTCCACCTGCAAATTCCAAGACTTATCAAACTCCAAAGTGTATTTTGGGGAGACAGGGAGCTCATGCAGGTCATACCCTTCCAGAAACTGCTTAACTAGGTGAAAATGTTCATGAAAAAGAAGGGGCACATCTTTTCCACGAATCACTTTTTTCTGCAGAAGCTGATGCGATTCCGCGGCAAAAAACCCTTCGTGGGGGAGATAAATCCACCCCCCTACCGGAATCGCTTGATCCTTCGCTTTTGGCTGACGCCGTTTCTCCTGTTCAATTCCATGAACCGTGAAAGAACCGGTCGCTGGATCAAAGGTTATTTTCGAAATTTCATCCTCAGGAAGCGTATGAATGGGTATAGAACTTTTCACATGCATTAAATAAGGGACTAGCTGCGCCAGAAACTCCGTTGTCAACTCGACCTTAAAGCGCATTTCACTAAAAGACACTTCAACTTCGGAGGGCAGTTTATTCGGGTGTTCTACGAAGCGAACTTCATAGGTATCGCCCCGGTCTTGCATGATCATCCACCACTTCGCAAAGTCACACCATAAGGACAATTCGTACTGCAATTTTGGTGGGGGTCTCCCCTCTTTCCACAGGATGATTTCTTCTTCAGTCAGGTTAGAGAATTTTAACGAGGTCTCTTCCGTCTCCCGATGCCGCTGCTGAAGGAGCTCGATATAATGCATTTTTGCTGATTCTGTTAGAAAAAAGATCTCCATGGGAGTTTCTTCTACTTTTTCGCAGTCATACCCATACAGCTCAGCCAAATATAGCCCTAGCTGATTCCAAATAGACTCCTCAAAACGAATATGGAGGGGTTTTTTGTAGTGATTGAATATTCGCAGATAAGAAGTCGCTATATGAACGCAACCCGTAGCATCTCCGATCGACTCGCATGAGCAAAAAGAATCTTTAATCAATCCTCGGGTGTCGATCTGCAAAAAAGCCCATGGATAAGACGACGGTTCGTAGTGAAGGTCTCCCACCTGTACCTGGTAGGTTCCACCCGAAAACTCAATCTCCTTTACAGCGCCCTCTTCAAATAACTTCTTTGCGCCCTTCAAAAAAGGACGAAGATATTCAGGAAGCGGCGGATCTTCTCCTTTACGTAAAGTCATGTCGTCTCAATGGGTTAAAATCTCATTATACCACAAAAAAACACAAAAGCAAATCCTAAGACAAGAAGGGAAAACTCAGAGAGGCTGTGAAAAAATTAGAATCCGTTAGATTGCGATCGGGATTTTTTAGGATTTTTATTTAAATGTCGTCGCTCACAATGCTGACATCCGTGATGAGCCGGAGCATTTAAATGAAAATTCAACTCTTTTTCAGCGGTTTTATTTATAGGCTCGCCTAAAATCAGAAAAAAATTAGAATTCATACCAATGTAGAGTGTGACAAATTTCAGGAGTGAACCGTGATCGATAGCTATTACCGAGAATTATATCAACGAGTTTGCGTAAACCCTCTTTTGCCTTTGCTTCAACGATTTTCTCCCATTTTGCTAACCGTCACAGGGTGTCTTTTGGGGTTAGCGACTTGTCCCTTGCTCGCCTTTGACCTCCCTCTGCTTGCGTTAAGCGCTTTAATACTATCGGGATTCCTTGATACCCTAGACGGCTCTCTTGCTCGTTATCAAAAGAATACTTCTCCGAAAGGCGCTGTTTTAGATATCGTCTGCGACCGCGCTGTTGAATTTTCCGTGATCCTAGGTCTGTTTTTTGTCGATGCAAACAGTCGCGGTTTACCCTGTATATTAATGCTTGGATCCATTTTGATGTGTATCACCTCATTTCTTGTTGTGGGTATCTTCACAGAAAATCAATCGGCTAAAGGATTTCACTACAGCCCAGGTTTGATTGAAAGAGCTGAGGCCTTTTTATTTTTCGCGATCATGATCGCATTTCCCGGAATCTTTTTTATTGGCGCCTATTTGTTTTCAGGTTTAACGCTTCTGACTGCGGTCATTCGCCTTCGGCAATTTACCCAGTCGCCGATTTAAACTACTTCGGAGCATCTCTTCGACGGTATTTGAATGAAAATCCTAAAAAATCTCGATCGAAATCAAACGGATTCTAATTTTTTCACAGCCTCGAAGGGACGACATAAAATTTATATAATCAACCATAAACCCTTAACGATTACACATATTCATTGACAATCATCAAACTAAAAGATATATTTTTTTATTATTTAAACAAATCACATAACCATCAGATAGTCAAAAACAAATAAACAAAACAAATATTTTAAACAAAAAAAAGAGAGAATTTTATGCCATTTTCACCTAATACTAGTTGCCACTATCATAGAGCAATTAGAATAGCAAATGTTCCAACAATAGGTTATAAAGAAAACACTAAAGAATTTTTTAAGGGATTTTTGTCAAAAAGAATTACCTTTGTTAGCGCCGCATTAGATAGCGCAACTAGAGCCATCGGAACATTGGCACTAACTATTATCTCTGCGCTCGCAACTCTTGCTACCAATGGACTTGATATCATTGGTAACATGGCAAGACTTCGACATCCATTAAGACGTTTACAATTCCGACTTGATAAACAAAGATGTACAGAATTGTTGAAAAGGACTTTAGAGCACGCAACAACTGCAATAATTTCCTTAGTAGGAGTAGCTGTTCCTATGGGTGCTGTAAAAATCCACCAACGCTTCTAAGGTTCATACTTTTTAGTAACCTTTGAAAAGAGGAACCTGTTAACCGGTATGACAGTTTTTTTTAAGACTGTCATACCGTTTTTTTTGCCCTGTCATTTTAGCTTCACCTAATAACATTCTTTTATCAGCATTTTAAGAACCATATCATTATATTAGGCGAAACGAAGGGGCCTGGACTGTCAAAAATCGCATGAAAACAAAGTCTGATTTTGAATCTATAGATCTTCCAATAAGTAGATTGCCCTAAGTCCGGAGGACGTCCGATTTTAGAGCCCATTGCGACGAGCGGCAGCGAGGAGCTGTGGGTTAGTTAGAAAGAAATCCCGGGAGCCCGAAGGGCGATTGATGTGGTTTATGGACCCCTAAAAGGCGATGTTTTGCCACTGGATAAAAATAAATTGATTGTTGAATTTTTTGTTCTGCTATTTGAAAAGA
>CAZENM010000129.1:0-8111 GCA_964513575.1 uncultured bacterium
AATGAAGGAGCGCCTTTACCTCCTTCTCTAAAAAACATCTTTAAAGAACTCTCGCACGATTTGCATATCCCGATCGGTACAAATGGATCTCTACTGGGTTGGGCTGAGCAAGGGGTGCTTCTCTTAAACGCCACGCTCACCGTGCGTGATGGATCGCCGTTATCACACCACAAACGTGGTTGGGAGCGCTTTACTGACGCTATTATAAGAGCCCTAGGCGAACGGGAGGATCCGGTGATCTTTGTGTTGTGGGGAAAGTCTGCGGAAGCAAAGATGAAGGTTTTAACTCCCGCGCAAAAACAAAAACATCGCTTTTTGATCACAAGCCACCCTTCCCCCCTTTCCGCTTATCATGGTTTTTTGGGTTGTCGTCATTTTTCTAAAATCAACAAACTCCTAGAGGGTTTAGGAAAAAAAACGGTTGAATGGAGTGTTGAAAAGAAAGATTCTCGTCAAAAATCAAACTGATCGTTATGGTTCGGTTGAATGGTTTGATTTGAGGGGTAAAGCGTGCACAGGGAAAGCTTGTCTGAAAAATTTTCGCCGTCTTCTGCTGCGAGGCGAATGAAAACCTACAGAATAGACCCGCCGTTAAAGGGATACGTCCAAGATGGCAATCTACAAATTAATATCACAGAAGTCCAGCCAAAATACCACGTCATAAAAATTAAATAAATAAAACGATTGTTTTATTGTTTGTTAATGTTTTTGCTTGTTATAATAAAAATGCGGATCAACTCATTTATTATAGGTGTTGATTATGTTAACAGAACAGCGGTTGCAGAGAGTTTTGCAAGATTTAAAACAGCAAAAGCGTTCTACTATGGTTGTAGATGGACAGGAATTGACCATTACCCTTATTGAACGACAAGCTGTACTGATTGTTAAGACACCGGTTTACAGCGGAGATAATTACATCCCCGCAAGTGTCCGAGGTTCGCTTTCAAGAAAAAAATTCAATCATACCTTTTTTTCAATTGATGAAGATCAATATGAAATCAGCTTACAAGCTGAGGTGGGTACTCGCGAGTTAACAGATAGAGAGTTCGAAGGATTCATCTCGGAATTCTGCACTGAAGCAACATTATGGAAAGCGCGGTTGGATGACCATGGACGTAATGATTTAGTCTACATCCACGCTCCCAGATAAAGATTCCTGATTTTTAAACAATATCAGCCAAAAAAGCGCATGGAGTTGCTGCGGTTCGAAGACCGTGGATAGAGTTGTATTAACTCTATCCTCTTTCATTTGCGCGACGAACCCTTTCACTAGAGGTGATTCCGCAATTAAAATCCAGGGCATTTTAATTACGGAATCACCTCTCTACACTGAGTAGTTTCTTTATTTTAACAATCTGGTTGTGTGAAATTGTGAAAGCATTTTTCGCTTAGCTAAGTAGGCATCACCAGCTTGAGCCATTCTCTTTAATAGATTGATATTAGAAGCCCCCTCTTTATCATTATCATTGTAACCCTCTGGGTGCCATTGAATGCCAAGAATTGGAGCTCCAAATATACTTTCATAAGCCTCTACTGTTTTTTCCTGGGGAGTAAGGAGCTTTTGATGTCTATTTTTCTTTGAAATGGTGGGATCAGCCTCTGCGGTTGCGCTGATTCGTACATTATTGGGGAGGTAAGCGGGATTTACAGCTTTCGAATGAACGCTATTGACCTGAATTTTAAACGTCGGATCAATGGGCGCATTCAAAAAGTCATCAAGAAAAAATTCCTGATTGTTGAAGGGATTTAAAACCCCTTCAAGAAATGAATCTTTTACAATCACATTCGTGTGCATTTGTACGTTGTAACAAGCATTAATTCCGCCGGAGTTTAGGCGCACCATGGATGATGAGCTGTGGTCAGTTACTGGGATTATCGTAGGTAATCGGGAAAGTTTTTCTGTTAAGAATATCGCTTCCATACCGGCAAAATTGGGCTTTCTCGTCGAAATAAGTAGTTGATCCCAAACTCGCCAAGCTCCAGCACAAATTCCAAGGATGGGCTGCCCCCTGTTTAGTGCGTTCCTAATAACCTTGAATTCATGTGCTAATCTAACAGGTTCGTTTTCTAATTCACGAACTCTACCCGGGATTACCAAAAGACCGCAATTGTGAGCTGTCTTTGTTTTGGGAGGAGTTATTTTACCTTTATCATTATTTTGACCGAATTTTAAAGAAGCTGAGTGTTGATTGATGACAGAGGTGAAAAAGGATTTAGCTTTCTCTGCAATTTGGTCATCTTCCGGGTAAGAAACTGCCGTTGGATGATTAGTTAGGAATTGAAATCTTATATGATCAAATAACATCCCTTTTCCATCATTGAGCGATTGATGGCCTCGATAGGGGATCACTATGTGAGCAAATTTTGTTTTGAAAAAGATTTTCGTTGCATTTGTTGAAGAGCGAGCTGTTTTGGTGGAACTTGATTCTAGATAACAAGTTCCCTGTGATGAAGATGAAATAGCCAAAGAAGAAAATTGTGTTTCAAGTTTATTCATGGGATCCTTATTACATTTTTGGTTTGGATAAGTTATCTAACTATCCAAACATAAAGTCAATAATGTATTTAAAGAAGGGCTTTCAAGGGGATCTCAGACTAATAAATTAATTTACTGTTTTGATTCTGTATCTCCTAAATAACCAATTACTCTCGATTTCGGTAGCCGGCATACCAGATCGCGAGTTCATAGCTTGCGATAAGGGGGGCGGCTAGGAGTATTTGAGTTAAAACATCCGGCGGAGTCAGTAGAGCGCCCAGGATGAGCGAGCTAAGAATGGCTCCTTTGCGGTGGCTTTTAAGTTGGTCGGGGCCGATCCATCGGTAGTGTGTTAATAGCAGCAGGATGGCGATTAATTCAAAGGCAATCATGTGTGCGAGAAGAAGAACGATTGTATAGTCTAGCGTTTGCTCTAACGTCCAAAAATTCAATCCAATAGACTGGTTAAAATTCATGAGAAAGGTATTGCTGAGGGGTAGGGTAAAGTGTTGAGCAAAAATTGCCCCTAATCCCATGGCCAATAAGGACAATAGAGCGAAGGGAATGACCATGTTCCTTTCATGGGAGTGCATTCCCGGGGTTGCAAACTGCAGTAGAAAGTATCCCCAAAATGGGGCAGCTAGCGCTAGAGCTCCCCAAAGGCAAACCTTTATAGCGATAGAGATTCCCTCCAAAGGGCCCAGAATCATCAAAGGCGGACCGATCCGTTCGATTGAAATTTCTGTTGCTGTTTGGTGGACAATTTTAAAATTTTCTACCGGGCGAGTGTCGATGAAGGGAAGTTCTATCCAACGCAATAAGGGTTCATAGAAAACAAAGCAAGCAAGGAAGGCGACTGCGACCGTAATAAGGCATTTGATTAGGGTTGAACGGAGATCTTCAAGGTGATCCCCCATTTCCATTGGGATCTCATTTGTCACGGTCGGTCGTGTCGGGTGGGGTTTCATCTTCAAGACCGCTGCAGGCTCGCTTGAATTCCTTAATTCCACGACCTAAATTTTTAGCGAATTCCGGAAGTTTTTTTCCTCCAAACAAAAGCAGCGCAACACACAAGATCAAAATAAGTTCGGTTGTACCGATCATGGATAAAGCCTTGATTTAAGTTCTTCGAAAAGATTTAGGGCTAATTTTTTCTGGCTGGAGGATAGTTTGAGTTTAGGGTGTTGAAAAGCAGCGCAGGCTTTTTGAAGAGCTTGAATTGCGTAATCCGCGTGATCTCGTCCTCGTTTATCTTCTCCGGCCAAGGGAAATTCATCTCTAATTTTATTCAGAAGAAGTTTTTTAGTTTCTCCGTTATAAGACGCTACGATTTCTTTCTTTTTTTCAAAAGGACCTTCCCGGCTGGCTAAAGTATAGACCGCTTGTCTAGGCATTGATTCCAATTTAGGTCTTAATCCTTTGGGGATAGCCTCAAAAAAATTATAGTACTGGAGAAAGTTATAGGGGGTTTGTCGGTTTCCGTAGGTGGTCATTAGCCAAGAGGTGAAAGCGCCTTCTTTGTAGTTTGTCAGAATAGCGTGTGCTTTTTTGATTCTTTCTCCATGAAGGATGGCGGCCTGGTTGTTGATCGCTTTAACTTCCGCGGTGATGAAAATCAATTTTTTTAAGTCGTGGTCAAGGGTTCCTTCATCTCGCGTATAGGTCCGAAGAAGCTCTTCTAATCCTGTTTTTTCAAACTCGTTCAATTCTGAAATACTGAATAATCCCGAAAATGAAGTGAGTTCTCCATGCGCGGATTGGTGAGCCATAGCAGCCATTTTTGGGGAGGGGTCTCCCTTTTTTTTCAGCCGTTGGTTTAAAAGTTCGTTAACGTTGCCCATAATGTAAATCCGCTTTACAATCTTTTAAGAATCTCTTTGGCAATCCCTTTATAATCCTCTGCTGCACGGCTGGAAGGGGTTGTGTCGAAGACCGGTTTTCCATGTACGGAGGCTTCGGAAACGGTGATATCTCTGCGAATTTTAGTGTCGAAGAGTTTATTTGGGAATGTACTTTCGATTACATCCAGGAAGGTGTCATTGCTTTTCCCCCGAGTGTTCCAGAAGGATAAGACAACCCCTAAAATGTTTAACGGGTGTCGTTGACCGATGCTGTTGACGAATTGTGAAAGTCGCTCCAGTCCTTTGACGCTATAGAATTCGGCCGTCGCGCAAATCAAAGTGTGTTTTGCGGCGATAAGGGCGGATTCTGTGAGCCAGCAGAGAGATGGCGGAGTGTCAATAATCACGAAATCGTACTTTAGCGGAGATAGGATGTCGCGAAGTTTTTCGTGGGAATATCGGTCGGCAGCAAGCGCGCCGGTAACCTCTATTCTTTCTAAAAAAGTATCGGCCGGAACAAGGTCTAATCCTTTGACCGGGGTTTTAAGGATCACCTCTTGGATCGTTTTTTCCCCTTGCAAAACAGGAGCTAGACTGTCGTTCTCATCGGGATCGAACCCTAAACCTGTTGTCAGGTTGGCTTGGGCGTCGAAATCTACCAAAAGAACACGTTTCTTATGGAACTTCACTAACGCGGCACCCAGGTGGAGGGCTGTAGATGTTTTGGCAGTGCCCCCCTTGAAGCTACTGATGGCAATCGTTTGCATCGTGAATTATCCTTGCTTGAAGCTAGACTCTAAACTTTTCGACTCTTTTTCCGCCAGCATCGCTTTGATTAATTCCGGCAGTTCAATCGTTCCTAGAACGAAGTTTTCTCTGGTTCTGAGGCTTACAGTTCTTGATTCTAATTCCTGATCACCAACGGTTAAAATGTAGTTAACCTGTTCAATCTGAGCTGTTCTTACTTTTTTGCTGACAGATTCACTGGCAGCGTCCAGGTCTGCGTGAAAGCCGGCTGCTTTGAGAGCGTCGACCACTTCAGCGGCAAAAGGTTCATGGCGGTCGGCGACGGTCAAGACGCGTGCTTGTCTTGGGCTAAGCCATAATGGAAATCGTCCAGCAAAGTGTTCGATTAATATTCCGAAAAAACGCTCTATAGATCCGAAAATAGCACGGTGAAGCATTACTGGGCGTTTGCGTGAGCCGTCTGCGGCTGTATACTCCAGTTCAAAACGCTCAGGCAAGGCCATATCCAACTGAACAGTACCGCACTGCCAGGTGCGATTAAGAGCATCACGGATGTGAAAATCAATTTTAGGGCCGTAAAAGGCTCCATCGCCCGGATTAACTTTATAGGCGCGACCGGTGCGGTCTAGGGCATTTTGTAGGCCTTGAGTTGCCACTTCCCAATCTTCATCTGACCCAATGGTGTTTTGAGTCGGTCGTGTAGAAAGTTCCAGGTGGTATTTTAAACCAAAGGCTGTGTAAATTTCATCTGCGAGATTCAGGATTCCGACGATTTCATTTTCGATGTCTTCTTTTTGCATAAAGATGTGGGCATCATCCTGGTGGAAGCTCCGAACACGAAAGAGTCCGGAAAGAGATCCTGATGGTTCAAATCTGTGGACGTTTCCGATTTCAGCAACGCGAAGGGGAAGTTCTCTGTAGCTGTGAGTGCGGCTTTTAAAGAAAAGCATTCCCCCCGGACAGTTCATAGGTTTAATCGCAAAGTCTCGCTCTTCAATCGTTGAAGTAAACATGTTTTGTCGGTAATTGCTCCAGTGCCCCGAAATCTCCCAAAGTTCTTTGGTCATGAGTGAGGGGGTTTTAATTTCGACGTAGTTGTTGCGGCGGAGTTTTTCACGAATGAATTGAGTCAGCTCGTTCCATATAACCATCCCTTTTGGGTGAATGAAAGGCATCCCGGGAGCTTCTTCTTTAAGGGAAAATAAATCCAGTTTCGGTCCTAGAATTTTATGGTCTCGTTTTTTAGCCTCTTCCAGGAATGTGAGATACTCTTTTAGGAGTTTTCGGTCAGGGTAGGAGGTTGCGTAGATGCGTGTAAGCATTTCGTTCTTGGAATCACCTCTCCAATAAGCCCCGGAGGTTTTCATTACTTTAATGGCTTTGATTTTACCTAGGTTAGGTAAGTGAGGGCCGCGGCACAAGTCAAAATATTCGCCTTGTTGATAAGCGGTCAGAGGTTCTTTGTCGTCGAAGCTTTCGATCAATTCCACTTTATAGCGATTATCTTTGAACGCGTCGATAGCTTCTTTTTTAGATTTAAAAACTTTACGATGGGTGGGGTAATTCTCGTTGATGACGTTTTGCATTTCTTTTTCGATTTTGTCGAAGTCGGCATCGGAGATTTCGAGGTTGGCGAAATCGTAATAAAGGCCGTTTTCAATTGGGGGTCCGATAGTCGGCTTTGCGTTAGGATAAAGCCGAAGAATTGCTTGAGCTAAGACGTGGGCGGTTGTGTGCCAGAAAATTTCTTTTCCGATAGAGTCTTCAAATGAAATAAGGTAGACATCATCGTTGTCGTTCAGTGGGGTAGATAAATCGACGAGTTTGCCGTTGATTTTTGCAGCAAGAGCCTGGTTAGGGCCTCTTTGGTTCAGTTTTTCCGCTAGGTCTTTTGCGGTGCTTCCATCTGGCAATTCGATTTTCGATTGATCACTTAGTTGAATAAACATGAGGATAACTTCCTTAAATGATAATATATATTGACCAGTATCGTAACCTAAATAACATTTAATGTTAAAATGAAAATTCCGAACCTGTTTTTTAAATTTTTTATGGAAAACTCTACAACGATCCTTAAGAGGCCGTGAAGAAATAAAGATCCTGTTTTTTCCCCTATCTCTATTTTTCCACAGCCTCATAGTGGATGTCAGCGTTATGAACGGTGCTATTTAAATGAAAATCCTTAAAAATTTCGATCGAAAGCAAACAGATTCAAATTTCTGAGTTAACAACCATCTTTTCATGAGAGCCACGCAGGTATATTTACCTTTTAAAAAAAATACTTTGCTTGTAGGGTGTTTCCATCGGACTGATGAAGTGATCCCGAAATAAAATACCCTGGATTGTAGAGGTGATTACGAAATCTCCACAGCTATCAGTCTTAATTTTTACCTTAGGAAATATTCTATGAAAACAGCGCTTAAAGCAATTTTAGCCCTATTCCTTGCCCCTTTTGGATTCGTTACCGCGGATGCGGATGGAGATTATAAACAATACTTCCAAAATCCTATCAATGTTTATCTGACTGATCCATGTACCACATATGATGGGTATTATAGAGCGCTTATGCTTCAACCCACTTCCAATAGCCTTAGTTATGGCGCTGAAGCTTACCCTCAACCCGCAGTTTCCCCCCATTGGAGAATTCTAGAAATTCGTCCCGATTATAACTATAGCTTTGAGGTTGGATTAGGGGCTGTGTGTCATGAAAGAAATTCCAAATTCAAGGCCAACTGGGCACATTTTTCTTCAAAAGATTCAGCTTCAAAAAGAGTCTCTGAAACCAATTTCGTGGGGCCATTTTCTGAAATCGGTCCTGATGCCGCATTTTATAATACCGTTAAAGGGCGCAATACATTTCACTTTGATTCTGTCTCTTTGGATTATGGAGTATTGGTAAGTTTTGGGTGCGATTTGCAAACTAATTTATATGGCGGAATTACCGGCGCTACAATAAAACAAGTCCTAACCAGTAAATTTTCTAACACTTTCCTGCCTGTCAACAGAAAGATAAAGACCCCTTTTAAATTTTTCGGGATCGGGCCTTT
>CAZENM010000130.1:0-8025 GCA_964513575.1 uncultured bacterium
AAAAATGTTTTACTCGTCTAAGGATTAAATTACACCCCTTTTCTTGAACTGTATCGCTAACCCTGCTATAATCTGTAGTTTTTAGCTATTAGGGACCGGGTAAAATGCGAAATGTACCTAAACGAAGCGGTGTAAAAAGTTCTTGGGAAGGAGTCAACAAGTGGTACAACACTCAAGTTGGCGAAGAAGGGCATTACTACCATAAAAATGTGATTCTTCCGGCTCTACTCCCCTATTTTTCGGGAACCGGAGACCTTTCTCTTTTCGACTTGGGGTGCGGTCAGGGAATTTTGGCTCGCGCGCTTCCTAAACAATTTGGTTACACCGGAATAGACGCCTCTCCTTCTTTGATTAAGTCAGCGAAATCTTTGAGTAAAAATCCGCAGCATGAGTTCCTGCTAGCTGATGCGACCCAAAAATTGTCTGTTAAAAAGAACGATTTTTCTCACGCGGCAATTATCTTAGCTCTGCAAAACATGGAAAATCAGGAAGGCGCTATCGCGAATGCCGCCAGCCGTCTACGGCCAGGCGGAAAATTATTAATCGTCCTCAATCACCCCTGCTTCCGCATTCCTCGCCAATCTTCTTGGGTTGTAGACGAACAAAAAAAACTGCAATACCGCAGGATCGAAAGGTATATGTCTCCAATGAAAATTCCGATTCAAATGCACCCGGGTAAACAAGCTTCCGAAGAGACCTGGTCCTTTCATCACCCATTAAGCACTTATACCCAATGGTTAAAGAAATCGGGAATGATGATTGAAGAAATTCAAGAATTGTGTTCCGATAAGGAAAGTTCGGGGAAAGCGGCAAAAATGGAAAATCGAAGCCGCTCTGAGTTCCCCCTATTTCTTTTAATTTGCGCTACCAAAATGAACTGATAAGGATACAAAATGACAACCAAACATCCCCTCCTCACACAACTGGCCTCACAACTGGAAGAATTGAAAGAAAACGGTTTATATAAAGAAGAACGGATTATCACCTCCCCACAAAGCAGTCATATCACTGTTTCCGGAGGAAAAGAAGTGTTGAATTTTTGCGCGAATAATTACCTGGGTTTAGCCGATGACCCCGAAGTGATCGCCGCAGCTCGTTCAGCCCTAGATCAGTGGGGGTTCGGGCTTGCGTCCGTGCGCTTTATCTGCGGAACACAAACCATTCATAAACAATTGGAAGACAAAATTTCCCAATTTTTAGGGACGGAAGACACCATCTTATTTTCGTCTTGCTTCGACGCTAACGGCGGACTCTTCGAGGGGATTCTAGGGGGAGAAGATGCCGTCATCAGCGACGCCTTGAATCACGCAAGTATTATTGACGGCATTCGCCTATGCAAAGCGAAGCGATTCCGTTACAACAATAACGATATGGTCGATCTGGAAATAAAGCTTAGAGAAGCCAGCGGCTCCCGCTTCAAGCTGATTGCCACCGATGGTGTGTTCTCTATGGACGGCACCATTGCCAACCTCAAAGGAATCTGCGATTTGGCCGACAAATTCGGCGCTCTTGTAATGCTTGATGACTGCCATGCTGCCGGATTTATCGGTGAAAATGGGCGGGGAACTCCCGAACACTGCGGCGTGATGAATCGAGTCGATATCATCACCGGTACACTTGGAAAAGCCTTAAGCGGTGGATCCGGCGGGTATGTTTCAGGGAAAAAGGAAATTGTCCAGTGGCTGCGCCAAAGAGCCCGCCCTTATCTCTTTTCCAACACCTTAGCTCCCTCTATCGCAGCGGCATCGATCAAAGCGTTGGAGCTTGTAGATGCAAAACCAGAACTCAGAAAAAAATTAAAAGAAAATTCCGCCTACTTCAGAAAACTCATGACCGAACTTGGCTTCAATTTAGTTCCGGGAGAACACCCGATTATTCCGGTGATGCTCGGTGATGCTAACTTAGCCAAAACCTTCGCCGATAAAATGCTTCAGAAGGGTATCTACGTGATAGGCTTTAGCTATCCCGTTGTTCCCGAAGGAAAAGCTCGTATACGTACACAAATTTCAGCTGCCCACTCCAAAGAAGACATTGATCGCGCTATCACAGCCTTCAAAGAAGTGGGATTAGCCCTTGGAGTCATAAAACCAATCCCAGTCACAACATAAACGGAGAATACCCCTATGAAAGCTTTAGTCAAACGCGAAAGGCGTCCAGGCCTTTGGATGGAAGAAGTTCCAGTCCCCGAAATCAATGACACCGAAGTACTTATTAAAGTTCATAAGACCTCCATCTGCGGCACCGACGTCCACATCTACAACTGGGATGCTTGGGCCCAAAACACGATCCCCACACCGATGGTCATCGGACACGAATTTATGGGACATATCGAAGCTGTCGGAAAAAATGTTAAACACGTGAAAGTCGGCGATCGCGTCAGCGGCGAAGGTCATATTACCTGCGGCGTATGCCCAAACTGCCTTAAAGGGCTAAAGCATGTATGCGTCAATACCGTTGGGGTTGGTGTCCACCGCCATGGCTGCTTCGCTGAGTTTTTCCACCTTCCCGCAGAAAATGTATTTAAAATTCCAGAATTTGTTCCCGATGATGTAGCTTCGATCTTTGACCCGTTTGGGAATGCCGTCCACACAGCCCTTTCTTTCGATTTAGTGGGTGAAGATATCCTCATCACAGGTGCAGGCCCCATCGGAATCATGGCCGCAGCCATTGCCAAAAAAGCCGGTGCCCGTTCTGTAGTTGTCACAGACTTGAACCCCTACCGGTTAGAGATGGCCAAAAAAATGGGCGCTACCCACGTAGTGAACGTCGCTAAAGAGTCCATTGAAGATGTTATGAAAGAAGCAGGAATTTTCCATGGCTTTACAGTGGGTCTTGAAATGTCCGGTGCCTCACCAGCTCTAAATATGATGATCGAGCATGCGCAGCACGGAGCCAAAATTGCCCTGTTGGGAATCCTTCCCCCCAATTGCCTTATCGACTGGAATAAAGTCATCTTTAAAATGCTGACGATCAAGGGAATATATGGACGGGAGATTTTCTCTACATGGTTCAAAATGACACACCTGCTGGAAAGCGGACTTGATATAGCTCCAATTATCACCCACAGGTTTCATGTTGACGACTTCGAAAAAGGATTCGCGGCGATGATTTCGGGTCAATCCGGAAAGGTCGTCCTTGATTGGCAAGCAAAACCCTAATTCTTATTACTGGGACTAGGCTTGTTTAGAAACGCAATCCAACACCACAAATTAGCAATCTTTTTAGGGCATTTTAAACGCGAAGGCGCAAAGATGCAAAGGGGACCACTATAGGAAACCCTTTGCATCTTTGCGCCTCTGCGAGGCTGTGAAAATATCTCAATCTAAATCAAACGGATTCTATTTTTTTCACAACCCCTCTGATCTGTAGGAGAATCAGGATTTGCTGGAGGAACACGCCATGCTCTGCCTTGAAATCAGAAATCTACGCAAGGTCTCTTTATTAAAAATATTGAACTTTGCTAGGTCAGATCTTTTCCGAAGCCCAATATTGTCTAACATTTTTTTTGCGTTGACTAACCACTGATTTCTTTCCTCGGTAATTGCGGGTTCTATAAGCCCCTCCGGCACCAGCCCTGTATACTGAAAATCCTTCCAGTCATGAATATTCCATTCCCCAAAGATGTAATCAATAGCATCGTCTTCCTCTTCATCTGCATGTAGTTGATAAATGGGATGCAACGATTTCCTATGGATGATCGTCCATGGACTTCCATCGGAGCTGTCTTTAGAAGAACTAGCGTCATAAATCCCTTCAGAAAATTCAACTCTGTGATCTTTTTCTTCGAGTAATTCCCGATATTTCTTATAATCGATTTCTAAATCGAAAAAGATTTCCTGTAATTCTATATCATCAAATACTCCCTTAAAGACTTTCTGGCAGCTTACAGTTAATATTTCACCCAGATTCGCGACGCTCTGTAGTTGATGAATCGTTTCAATGATGCCGGGATCCACATCTTGCGCGTGGTTTAAGTCTCTTAAGTGATCATTAATGCGATTTATTGCGGGAAAGATTCTGTTGCAATCGGCAATTAATGCTTTGCGGAGAGGTTTAAAATTCCGTTCGGTCTCTGCGCGTTCATCGGGAATTTCCGACTTCAGCAACGCATTCAGCAAGGTGATTTTATAATCGTCTATTCCAAGAATCAATGAGGTGAAGACTTCTAGCCTCAGGTTGAAGATTAGGACCTTCATCCATTCCCTGTGCAGTTTGTTAACCAAAATACTAAAAAATATCGCTTTCGCTTGATGAAGATCGAGGTAAGAGGCGACGATTGTTTTTTCCAAAGGCAATGACTCAGAAAAGTATTTTATAATCGCTTTTTCTGATGCCTTTGTATAATGGGTCGCTAATCCCTCTACAACTCTTTGAATTTCAAACTTTCTTTCGATGTGCGCGCGCTTTTCGTAAAATTCATCCCATAAAGCAGGGTCAGTTTCTTTTCTTTTTTTTATCGGTAGTTTATTGCTATGGTCGACCAAAAGGTCAGATATTGCAGGGGCCGAGTTTGATCGAGTAATTCGATTTTTTGTGGGCGTATCGATTCCATTGGCAGGATTGATTTTGAACCTAAGCGAGATTCCTAAGGTTTCTTGAAGTGTTATTTGGGTAAATGCTTCCGGAATTTGTGTAAGCTGATAAATCTTTTTATCAAGTTTATTAATTGCCCGTACTAGTCGTTCATTATGCAAAAATGGTTTTAAATGTCCTTTAAGAATGGCTATCTTTCGCTGTTCAAAAAGTTTTATAGCAGTTTGTTTGAGTTTGCAAAGTCGCAAGGGACTCTTTAGGCTTGGTGTTAATTCTTGGTCCAGCGTGTTTTTCCAAGCTCTAATTTCTTTACTAACGCGCCCTAAATCTATTTTTCCATCGGTTCCGATAGAACATGGAAATAAATGTTCGAGGTGAGAATCTTTGGTAATTTCCAAAAAAGGAAATAAAGCGTGTTGATAAGGAAATAGAACTGCTTGATAATGAGTCCCAAATAAATGTTTAGCACTAAGCATATAGATCTCCGTATACAGTAATGATGATTCCCAACAATTACCATACCGGTCTTTTATTTCATAAGTAGTTTGTGAATAAAAAATTTAAGATAAAAAAAAACCGGAAGAGAGTATCTCTACCGGTTTTCCTTAACTAAGAAAGGATACTAGCGACGTTCGCGAGGTTCGCGGCGTTCGAAAGTACGTTCACGTGGGCGCTCTTGAGCTTCGCTCACGCGGATGTTACGGCCATCTAAAGCTTGGTTGTTAAGCTTATCAACAGCTTCAGTTGCATCGTCTCCGTTTTCGTATTCAACGAAACCAAAGCCCTTAGACTTTCCGGTCATCTGGTCTGTAACCACTTTAGCGGACAGCACAGGCCCGATTGTCTCAAAAAATTGTCTTAGCGACTGTTCACTGACTTTCCATGACAGGTTGCCTACGAACAATTTTTTTGCATTTTCTTTACTCATGACTTCTCCAAAAGATTAATAATACTCGTGTTTGTCATTGATAAAATAATAAATTTCGCTCTAAGGATAATGCCTGAGGTGTCTAGGAAGGTGTGAAAAGACATAATTAAGGCCTGTTGGGTCCGAATAGCTGATTGTCCTACTTTATCAATACAATTCAATTATTATGGAATATGTGATATAAGTCTAGGTAAATCACAAAAATAATTGTAATTTCAGGTAAAAACCTAGAGAATGATCCTCAAAAGATCAAATGGAAAAAATGAACATGACACTCTCAACTATTGAAGAAGCCATCCTGGCGCTACGTGAAGGGAAACCCGTTATCGTCGCGGACGATACGAACAGAGAAAATGAGGGGGACCTTATTTTAGCTGCAGAAATGGCTACACCCCAGTCCATCGGTTTTATTGTGCGTCACACAAGCGGTCTCATCTGCTTGTCGATGAAAGAAGATAGACTGCGTGAATTAAATCTGCCGCAAATGGTCCCGGAAAATTCCGAATCGATGAAAACGGCATTTACTGTATCTGTAGATTATCGCCATGGAACTTCCACAGGAATTTCCGCCGCTGACCGCGCCGCAACAATTCAAGCGCTCATCAACCCGAATACAAAACCGGCTGATCTAAATCGCCCCGGCCATATCTTTCCTCTCCGCTACCGCGAAGGGGGTGTTTTGAAGCGCGCCGGACACACTGAAGCTGCTGTTGATCTTATGGAAATATCAGGAATGTATCCTGCGGGCGTTTTATGTGAAATTGTCAATGAAGATGGTTCCATGGCTCGCTACCCGGAACTTCTGGTTTTTTCAGAAAAACACCAGCTCCCCATCATCACTGTAGAACAAATTATTCGCTACCGACGTAAGAAAGAAAAACTTGTGAGTTGCGTAACCAGCACAAAGCTGCCAACAGCCCATGGGGATTTTACAGCCTATGTTTACAGTTCCAAACTGGACGGAATCGAACATATGGCTCTTGTAAAAGGTGACGTTAAAGACAAAGAAAACATTCTTGTCAGAGTCCACTCTGAGTGTCTTACGGGAGATGCCTTTGCGTCCAAACGTTGTGACTGTGGAGAACAATTAACCGAAGCGATGCGAAGAATTAACGCGGAAGGAGCGGGGGTGATTGTATACCTTCGTGGACATGAAGGTCGTGGAATTGGACTGGGGCATAAGCTGCGCGCCTACAACCTTCAGGATCATGGAGCCGACACCGTTGAAGCAAATGAAATGTTGGGTCTTCCTATTGATTCACGAGAATATGGGATTGGAGCCCAAATATTATCAGACCTTGGGGTCACCACAATTCGCTTGCTCTCGAATAACCCAGCCAAATATGGTGGGCTTGACGGGTTTGACCTGAAAATTGTTGAGCGGGTTCCTATCCTAACAGTACCAAACCCGGATAACCTCACCTATCTACAAACAAAGCAAAATAAAATGGGACACACCCTTAACCTTGGAGTTTGAATGACACATGAAATCATAGGCCACTTAAATGGCGCAAAATTGCGGATCGGAATTGTTGTTTCTAGATTTAATGAGTTAATCACCAAATCACTTCGAGATGGAGCTGTAAGTACATTAGCCCGATTAGGCGTCGCTGAAAAAGACGTGACCGTTGTGTGGGTGCCCGGAGCCTTTGAAATCCCTGTCGCGGCTAAAAAAATGGCAGCCTCCGGTTCTTATGATGCCGTCATTTGCCTTGGCGTTGTGATTCGTGGCGCCACTCCCCACTTCGACTTTGTGGCTGGACAAGCTGCAAGCGGTGTCGCAAATGTCGCTTTAGAATTTGGTCTACCCGTGATCTTCGGAGTTCTGACAACGGATACCATCGAACAAGCTATTGAGCGTGCAGGCACCAAATGCGGGAACAAGGGCTCTGACGCTGCCGCTGCGGCAGTGGAGATGGCTTCGTTGATGAAACAGCTTTAGAAAAACAAGCGCTTTGAACAACGCAGAATCATGATCATATCAACCTAAATGAAAGGGAGAGCTCCATAAATGAAGCTCTCCCCTTTTCAGTTATTTTTCCTAAGACGGTTAGCCAAATTTGTAATCTTTTAGGATTACTGTTTCCGCGCCGTATTTGTTAGCAATATACTCCATAAATTTAACTGTGACTTCAAACTGTAAATATTTATTTAGTGGGTCCATGCCGAGCGCCGCAGATATTTCAATGGGGATACTTTTATTCATTTCGACGAAATCTATGTTTTTTGTAATAAAACTAATTTCCTCTTCGTCTATTTCAAACTTTTTACAAACTTGAATATAGATCCCAACCAGCTCTGCCTGTGTTTTTATTAGCCCAGCACCATCATCGTTCTCAACCTCAGATCGAAACGCCGCTGTTAACATCTTTGTTTTTCTATCAATCCTTGCTTGCAGTTCTGTTTCAGTTTTATAAAGGGTGTTGAAAAACTCATTACTAAAAAAATTCACCAAATTGTCAAATTGTTCAGAATCCAATCCGTATGTTTTTTTTACTCTATTCTCATTGATATTTGAGCTCCAAATACCTCTAAACTCCTGACGATAAATATTTTCAAAAGAT
>CAZENM010000131.1:0-8003 GCA_964513575.1 uncultured bacterium
GCCTTTTGCCTGGCTTACCGGTATGGCAGTTTTTAGATTTTTAAAAAAATAAAGCTGTGTATTCATTATTGAAATTAGCCAACTTCCCATTTTCGGTTGTTAGATGGCGGTATAATTCCTCAACGGTTCTAAAATTACCACTCGTTCTGAATACCCCGTCTTCTGTTCCAAATTTCGACCCATTATTGTCTATATATTCGTAAAGGCGTCTCCAGGCTTCGATAATTCTTTCGCGGGAGGGTGGAGGTGGAGTTACTATTACTGGGGGGGCTATTCTTTCAACACTTGAGCGTGTAAGTAAAATTGCGGAGGCGGCGGAAATCACAGCAACTACGAGGGCACCTGCAGTCATGGAAATAGGGTTCGCGCCAAACAGGAAACCTGCAGCAGCGCCGGCAGCAGCACCGGAGAGAGCGGCTAGTCCGATTTTTGCAATGCGACTAGTTCCGAATGTGTTTGGTTGTGCGGGGGGGAACAGATTTATGTTACCATTTCTTTGAACTGGATCCATTGTATTCCTACCTTTTTATAATTATAAAGATTTAGTAAACAAAATGTTAAGTTATCTTTGTAATTAAGTCAAGTTTTGTTTGTTTTTATTTTTTTTGGTGATAAAGATTTTTTTATTACGAGGTGGAAACTCACCTTTGACTTTCACGCTATGTTGCAATCTCTCTATTTGAGGTACTCATTTGCGCGAACCGTGAGCTCCGGGCTTGGACAACCCTCCTACTGGAACATTTGTAGGTTCAAAATCAAGTTGTGTTTTTATGACATTTTTGACAGTCAAAGCCGAGCTATGACTTGTTATTTTGGGTGGATACCTACTCAACTGTACGATAATATCGTACAGTTGAGAGAGTAGAGAATTTTTTACAGATTGTTTACATGATGAAAAATTTCTTCAGAATGGTCAACTAAGATTCGGGTGATTATTCCGATAGTCTTAAGTTCTTGTTCTTCCAGCCCTCTTCGGCGGGGCCTATCTGTATAAGATAACCTTTTCATCATGGAGGGAATTCGATCCATTTTATCGCTGTAGTTTGTATTACTATTTATTACAAGTTTATTTAACTGAATATATTTCTGAAGGATACGTCTTTCGTTGGGGTTGAGTTTTTTAATCAATGTTATTAAATTGTGTTTTGTTGCACTTAAGCGCTCTTCTTCGGTGTTGTATGAGGTTGAGTGAGGTAAGGCACCCATAAATTCATTTCGATGTACGCCGCCTAAGATGTTTAGATAACCGACAATTTTTTTGATTACACATGTGATATCAGTAAATGTAAATGTAGTATGGAAGTTATTCAGCTCCCCATCTTCGGTTGTTAGATGGTGGTATAATTCTTTCACTATTATATAATTAGCACCAGCTTTGAATACCCCGTTTTCTGTTTCAAATTTCGGAAGATTATTTTCTACATATTCGGAAAGGCGATCCCAGGCTCCAATAATTCTTTCACGGGAGGGTGGGGGTGGAGTTACTGTTACGGCAGGTGTTAGTCTTTCAACGCTTGGGCGTTTAAGTAAAATTGCAGAGGCTGCGCAAATCACAGCAAAAACGACAGCACCTGCAGTCATGGAAATAAGGTTCACGCCAAACAAGAAACCTGCAGCAGCACCGACAGCAGCACCGTAGAGAGCGGCTACTCCGATTTTTGTAATGCGACTAGTTCCGAATGTGTTCGGTCGTGCGGGGGGTAACAAATTTATGTTGTTATTACTTTGGACTGGATCCATTGTAATCCTATCTTATAATGGTTACAGAGATTTAATAGGCAGGATAATAAGTTGTCTTTATAATTAAGTCAAGAGTTGTTAGCTTGTCTCCGGGGAAATCAGCTGATGCCTTTTTCATAATCTTTAAGAATATCTTTTCTTTCTTCTTGAAACCGTTGGTACATTGTCATGATCTGGTTGTCAAAATTTGCAAACATCAGATCATTTGAACAGTAAATAGGTGTGCCTGTGGAAAGAACTTGAAAAGAAAAAACAGTAGAAGCCTGTCAGAGGTTGATGACTTCGACGTCACGGCCAATTGTATTAGCAATTTCTTGCGCTAAATCCCATAATTTCACGGGATCAACAGGGTCGCATTGTTTTTTCAATAAGACGGCGAGGTCTAAATCGCTGTCATTTCTTTCATACTCTGTTCCAAAACTTCCAAATGCAACCACAGCGACAAGTCCTGATAGTTTTGTTTTCAGGATTTGAATTGCGGTATCTAAGAGCTTTTGGTGGTTTTCATCATATTCCATATTCACACCATAAGTTAATTAGGATCGTATCAGAAGCAAATTTTCATCTCTACAGAAGCTACGCCTCTAAAAGATGTTGCTGCCTTTCTTAAGCAAGTTGTGAAGAGGTGTAGTGCCTTAATTGATTCAAAATTTATCCAGAAAACTGTTGCAATCTTTCTATTTACAACATCCTTCTCAGTGTTCGTTTACACAGTTTCTTGTTGCGGATGTTTCTGTTTTTATGCGATAGACATTGTAAACGGCTCCAGGAATTTTTTTATGCTTGATAAATTTAAAAACTTCACAAAATTCACGCAAATAATTCTGGGTGTCCTAGTCATATTTGCCGGTATCGCTTTGTCGAATTATATTTATACACAATTTTTTAAATATACACTCCCCTCTAAGGTCTATCGTATTGCCCTGGACGAGACGTGGTATCCACTGCAGCTCTATGAAAAAGACGAAAACGTCTCCCTATTTTCTGAGGAGATTGTAAGGGCAATTGCCAGCGAAGAAGATTTCTCTGTCGAATTTATGCATATTGGCCCAAGCGATTTATTTACAGGGTTAGAAAATGGAGATTATGAGGGTGTTCTTTCTTCGTTGGATGTTGAAAGTGAAAATGCTGAAAATTATATTTTCTCTAATTCCTACTATCCCCTTGGACCAGTCCTTGCGACCACGATATCATCACCCTTTAAGTCCTTAAAGGATTTAAAGGGTAAAAGAATCGGGGTGATAAGAGGGTCCGATTCAATGATGTCATTGCTTGCTTATGGATCAGCTGATCTGGTTTTCTACGATTTTATTGATCGATTTAAGATGCCTAACGACATGGTTAATGGCGTAATCGATGGTGTTTTTTTGGACGTGATAACGGCGTATGAATATATCAATAGCGGGATGAATCTCGATCAATTTAGAGTCGTTTCTGTGCCATTAGGTAGTAAGGGATTACATTTTATTGCGTTAAACAACGCGGAAGATAACATACTGATTCATGTGATTAATAAGGGGTTGAAAAAGATCCAAGAAAATGGTGTGTATTCTCAAATACTTTCCAAATGGGGATTATTTAATCCCGAGAAGTCATTGAAATAATGGGGATCTTTTTCTTTAAAATTTAGACCAGCATCAGAGAAGAAGCATAATGGAATATTTTAATAATTTAGCCTTGATTCTTTGTTCAGTCGGCTTGATGGTTGTCGGTGCCAATTTTATTGCTACAAATGTAAAAATGGCCTTTGAGAATTTTATCGTCGTTGTTGGACGGGGATGTCACACTAACGGGTATTTAAGAGCGGTTTGGGGGATTACTTTAGGCGCGCTCACGCAATCATTTAGCGTGATTGCCTTTATTGGCGCCAACCTTGTCATGAATGAAAATTTATTGCTGCGCAACGCTCTATTATTATCCGCCTGGGGAGGCGTAGGAACAAGTTTGAGCTATCTTAACATGGCTCTTAGTAGAAAGGCTTTAGCTTATCTACTCATAGGGATTTCTGGAATGAGTTTTTTCAAAAAATTGAACGAAAAATGGACTCATATCCGTCTATGTGTATTTGGTTATGGGCTTTTGTTTTTGGGACTAACCTTAATGATTCCTGCGGCCCAGAGTATAAAAAACGCTCCCATAATATTCGAATTTTTTTCACAACCCGCGTCTCCTTTAATTTACCTACTGATGTGGGTGTGCGGAGCTGTTTTTGGATTTGTTCCTTATATTTTGATGATGCTTGTGGTTGGGTTTTCAGCCGCGGGTGTCTTGGAGCTTAGCAAAGCGATGCTTTTGATATACGGAATGGCTATAGGTCAAGCATTGTTTGCTTGGACACTTTCAAATCAACCCTCACCCGTCATTAGCGCCACTAGAAAAATAGGAATGTTTCGGATTATTTATGGTAGTGTGGGATCGATTTTCTTTTTAATCCTTTTTTATATTGAAGAATATTGGGGAGTGCCGCTTGTTAAATCACTTTTACTGAGCATTTCAAATGAACAAATCTATCAGGTGATTATTCTCGGTGTAATTACGACGTTTTGTTCTACAATTTTGATGCTTCCATTTGTGAATAGAATCGAAAAGCGGATGTTAGCTTGGGAACCTATTTCAGTGTTTGAGGATGAATCAAAACCCAAATTTATCAATAAAGAAGTGCTGGCCATCCCCGATTTGGCATTGGAAATGCTGCTTAAAGATGAAGTGCGTTTGATTGAATTTTTTCAAAAGTACCTCGAATATTGCCGTGATCATATTGATGGCGACGTGATAGAAAAATTGAATGCCATAAATAAAATTCACAGTAATGTGAAAAGTGTTTTACAACAGCTTCATGTGTATGAGAGTCGTTTACAGCAAGACTCTCTCTCTCAAAGATCTTCACTAGTACTTCTCTCATTGGTTGAAAGAAATAGTATCATTGTTTCGTTGGATAGCAGCATTTTCCAATTTGCTGAACACGCGATCAGAAGTACTACCTCGGAGACACGTGAAATAATATCCTCATTTACCGAGAGCTTAGATGTTATACTGATGGTGGCCTGTGAATTGTATACCGACCCCTTAGAGCATGCTGAATTACTGAGACGGGTGACATTTGATCGGAAAACCCAATTGAATGAGATACGAGACAAGTATTTGATGGATAAATTTGAATTGACTATGCAGGTGAAATCCTCCGTGATCATCTTATGCGGGATTACGGAAAGAATTTTCTGGCTTTATCAAAGCCTTGCGGAAAACATTCTATCGATCATCGAGACAGTTTCCGAATTGGAAAACTCAAGAGCTAAGTCAGACTTATAATGAGAGAATAAGCTTTTGCTTATGTGGTTCTCTGTGCCTAAACAATTCTGTCCAAAACATGATCAATGCTTTCGTGGTACATGCTTTAGCTTGTGTGGTTCTCTATATTTTCAATGAGGCTTCATACTTCACAATAAGCTGTGAAGCATGAAGCCGGAAACTTGTTTTTCGAATTGAAAACAAAAAAGGAATTAAAGCCTCTTTTTTGTTAGGTAAGTAAATGTAGTGCTGTTAACGCTAACGAGGTAATCACCGGAACGCCATACGAAATTGCCGCAGTGCTTACTTGAAACGTAAAGGTCGATAGATCAGGTCCATGCGCTGCAAATTGATTGATAAGATCACAACCATATGATCCATAGACCCCATCTGAAGCCACTACAAAAGGTTGGAAGATGTTTGTGAATGTTGTATTCGTGATAGGAATGGTTAATGCTTGACCCATACAGGAAGCTGTAAAGGTAGCCCCAGGAGCCAGTTCGTCAGAGGCCTGTGCCATCACTGAAGCTGTTGCTGAAGAGACTTGGGATGCTATAACGCTGATTGCTCCGATGAACCCAGCACCTTTGATTAAATTTGTTTTGTTAAACCCTTCAAAAGCTTCATTTTTTGGTGACATTTGTACAGACATTTTGTTCTCCTCTTAGTGGATGGATTGTGATTTGGCGAAATCCTATCTTTAAAGTAAATATTTGAAAAAACAAAATTACCAAACTTATTCACATGCTATTTAAGACTAAATATCATGACAGGAAAAAATGTGTCACCCCCTACACTTGCTTAAAAAAGTCAGAAAAGTAATAGTTTGAATTTTAATAAGGGTGGCATAAGCCAATGGAACGCAATATTTTGAAAGGGAGTGGCTTTGCCATCGGTGGGTTCTTCTTAATGGCTTTATTTGGAATTTTCACCAAAATAGCCTATGAAGGAGGAAGTGCCATTTGGGTGAGCGTTATCACCTATTTTTCGGGAGCTGTTGCCTTGTTCCCAATCCTCATAAAGAATGGGGTCTCTTTATTAGAATCAAAGCATTACAAGTATTTGTTTGGCAGGGCAGCATTCGGCTGTTTAGCCAGCTTTCTCTATATGCTATCGATGCATCACATCCCGATCGTGAATGCCACGCTCCTTTTTAATACAGCGCCGATATTTATCCCGTTTTTGGCCATTTTTTGGCTTAAAATTCCCGTTTCCCGTGGCATTTGGCTGGCTGTCCTCCTAGGGTTTATTGGGATTATTGTCATCATCCGGCCTAGCGCTGAAATCTTTACACAAGCGGGGAACTTTATCGGTTTGGGGGCGGGGATCTCTCTTGCGATTGCTTATATGTTAATGAAGCTCCTGACCCCTACCGATTCGGCCTCTCGAATCATTTTTTATTATCTATCGGTTGGAACCTTGCTACAACTGCCGCTACTTTTTTTTGCAGGTCCTTTTCCGCCGTTGGACAGTTGCGTTTATTGCGCTCTGTCCGGGATAACGCTGCTGCTTTCGCAGTTCATGCTTGTGCGTGCTTATATGTATGCGGAAGCCTCGCAAGTAGGAGTCTTTCAGTACTCTTCAGTGGTGTTTGTGGGGATTCTTAACTGGATCATCTGGGGGAATATTCCGCCGCCTTTGGATCTTTTAGGAGTTTTGCTTGTCGCGACTGCCGGTGTGATCATTATCTACAGCGGAAATAACAAGCAAACAGCCATTAAGCATGATTGATGTTGCATGAATCAAAAGAGAAGATAATACGTTGTGGTTGATTTTTATCATAGGAAACGAGTTTAGTTTCTTGCTGATAATTACCTCCAGTGTAGGCGTTGATTACTTTACTCCAAAAAGAAATGGCGGATTTATTATCAGGATGCACAGAAACTTCCCAAATATTTGGATGCGTTTCCCAAATTTGGCGAGCAATCTCTGTGCCGATTCCTTGTTTTTGAAATTTTGCGAGGATGAAAAATTCTCCAATATTCCAGTGTGTTTCAGAGATTGTTCCGGCTTGATTAAGTAGAACAAATCCTGCTAATTCACCGGCAACTTTCACAAGGAATGCTTTTCTGGTGGGCTCTAGAAAATAATTTTTAAGATCGAAAGATTCGTATAATCCATTTGCGGGGAGGATCCAATTACCCGATAACAATCCGCATTCTCGAGACAAATCATAAACATAAAACCGCGCCATGTTTTGGACTGTGGGATAGTCAGCGAGTGAGGTCTGTATAATCTCACATTTCTGACTATTGTTTTTTTTAAGTGGAAGAGTTTTTTTCATTTAAGAGGAATCTCCAAGGTTTCAAGGCATCTTCCTCGGCATAGTTAACGCCGACGCGGGGGAGTGCTGTAATATTGTTGGGGTTGATATCGACATTTCTATCTTCTAACCATATTTTACTACTATTTAGGATTAGGCCATTGTTTGCTTTGGTGATCCCTAAAGCTTGACATACCGCTCCCGGACCCTTCGTTAAGGTAGGGGTCATTTTTTGTTTGTTGCGGCGGCGAAGCATGACGTCGATACCGATTTCGGGTTTAATGGCTCGAATGAGGATTCCGTGGGGAATATCCTTTTTGTTGGTGACAATGTTAAAGAGATGATGCAAGCCATAGCATAGGTAGACATAAGCAGTTCCGCCGGCCGCAAACATGGTTTCGGTGCGTTTGGTTCGACGGCCGCGATAAGCATGGGAGGCCTTGTCTTCAGCGCCATGATAGGCTTCGGTTTCAATGATCATTCCCCCTGTGATCACGTTATCGGGCTCCATACAGGTGAGTAGATATTTTCCTATTAGAGATTTGCTTAGTGCAACGACATCATCTTGTTGGAAATAAGATAGGGGAATTTTGTTCATTTGATTCGTATTGGGTGGGTTAACGTGAAAACGTCAGGACTACCTCCATTTATGATCCTTTAGTTAAGGTCGTTGCTGGTTTCATTTCATTGTCGTTTGAACCCGCTGTTGAAG
>CAZENM010000132.1:0-7981 GCA_964513575.1 uncultured bacterium
TAGGCTCAAATATAGATCATGCTTTTACATAATTTTAGACAGCTCAAGCCGACCCTTTTTTGGTGTTTTGCTCACTTTTTTATGCGTAATTTTTCTTTTAATAAAACTATTACATATTCTAGTCTGGCTCCAATCAACACTTAGGAGAAATCTATGTCTGCAGGGGATTCAACTTCAGCTTCAAGTTCAAAACAACCTATGGGATGGGTTGAATGGTTTGGATCATTCTTGCCGGGATCATCCACTTCTTTGATCGACTCTAAACAAAAACGCGCACAAAATACGGCTTATGCTGTGTTTTCACCGATAAATAAAGAAGTTGAGGCTCTAAGCACAAGAGATATGATAACTGCTAAGCATTTGAAGCAGTCTCGAAAAAATGCTATGAATCGTGTTTGCCCTCTTCCCGAATTTGCTGTTCATTCCGTTTATACATCATCAGATCGTCAATCCAATTTTACAACTTTAGATCTCTCCACGAATAAAAAAATTAGCCCCGAAGAATTTATCGCCATCATTCAAGCTAATCCCAATATCACAAGCCTAAATATTAATGGATGCTATCGTTTGGATGACAAGTGTTTTGCCGCGCTCCATTCCTTAAAGTTAATTCATCTCAAGGCTAATCTCGTTTGTAATATTACCCAGGAAGGTTTTGCGCTTATTCCTTTAGATAATCTTGAACGTCTGGAATTGCAGGGATGCAACGTTGATGACAATTTCTGCGAGGTAATTTCAAAAGCGAAGCGCTTAATATGCCTAGACCTTTCTCAAACGGCTACCTATGGTTTTTATTATCATTATGTTCGGACACCGGATCTCGGAATTATTGGAGATAATGGGCTAAGATTTCTTTCTGAAATATCATCTTTGCAATACCTGAATATTGGAGGGTATCGCGTCCGAAACGTAGGTGAAGGACTCCTCTCACTAAAAAACTTGAGCAACCTTCAAAACCTTGACATATCCTCCGCTGAGATAAACCTGCAAGATGTTGCTGAACCCGAGCTGTTAGGTTTTTTAAGCAACTTAACCAAACTCAAAAACTTAAACCTGAATTGGGTAGTTAATGACCCACGAAGCCTCAAGGCACTAACCAATTTAGAGTTAGAAACTTTAGGAATTCAATCTAATAAGTCGTTAGTGTCCGGTTTGAAATTTTTACCAGATACCCTCACAACATTATCTCTCTGGACAATAAATGGGGATGACTTAGGAGTGGGTGACGAAGGAAATTTTACAGAAATAGCCTATCAAGAAATTGGACGATTAACTCGCTTAACCACTCTGGAGAGTCCGCGTTGTAATTTAAATTCATGGTTCATATCACAATACTGGGACGGAATCACCCAACTTCAAAAAGTTTCATTCAAATCGAGCGGTGATGGGATTAAAGAGCTTTGCGAAAATAATCCTGGAATTGTAGACATCTCTATAGAAAGCGTAATTCCGATTGAGGACCAGTTTGCCACCCCGATAAGCCGCCTACGATCCCTGAAATTTTTTAATATCAAGACAGTCACACCTGATTACTTAGTTTTGGAGATGGCAAAACAAACCCCTAAACCTCCATTAACAGCCTATAGCTCTCAAACAACTTATAATCGGTCATCGTCATTAGAACCTGAAAAACTATTAGAATCCCTAGAATCATTCTCAGACACTCTTTCTATCCTCAGTCTTACTCTACCCCCGGAATACCAGGGAAATGCTGACATGCAAAATAATCTTAGTCGATTAAACAAGCTAACCCGCTTTAGTCTTAATTCAAATCTACCACCGGATCAGTTGTCCTTTCTGTCGTATTTTCAATTAAAATACCTGGCGCTCGGAGGAAATGGAACAGAGTTGCAGCAAATTAACCACGAAGTTTTTCAGCAAATTGGAAGGATGACCGAATGTCAAAACCTCTCGTTAGTGAATATAACAGGAATACAAAACTCAGACCTTGGATTGTTACAAACAACTCGGATGGATAGTATTTATATAACGGGGAGTGGGCAATGGATCAATAATGAAATATCTTCTTATGTTGAAAATGTCAGTACCTTAACCTTTCTAATTCTAGAATATGGTGGAGCGGTTGGTGGTTCTACAATGAAGACTATTGCGGATGAAATGAACCTTCTGATTTTCTATCCTAAATCCTAAATTACTCATTGAAAACGGAGTGCTAACATTTTCGGATGTTAAGCATTTCCGTAGAGATTATTCAGCCAGTCTTTGGGTTTAAATGAGTCTTCAATACTAGAGTTTAAGAGTGCGGCCGTATAGGTAGCTCCTGCTGCCACAACAATACTCCCGGCAATAATTCCAAGCCGACCTAAAAGAAGGGAGGAAGTTGAATCAGTAGAGCTATTCCACAGATTCATACCTAATGTTGTAAAGCAAGCAGCTCCGTACATATGATTTCTGCTCTTTTGCTGGGAGTGTAAGCGTCCTAAAAGAAGTCGTCTCTGTAGATCGGTGAGCCAAGGTGTTGATTCAGGATTATTCACAAGGGTCCATTGATATTCTAAAAGACCGGGCACTGTACGGATAGTTAAATTTTTCAGGTGTATAGACAAAGAATTTATTTCAGGTGTTTGGGCATGAAATGTTATAGCGTTCTGCGCAGCAATCCAGTTATTCTCTAAGTTATCAAGGTTTATCATTAAAAATACCATTAGTTAGTGTATGTATAAAATCATTATATACTATAAACTAATTTAATTCAATTGGTTTGTTTTAGTTGAATAAATGGTGGGTTCGAAGGCGTTAATTCGAAAAATTTTAGTTGCATCACGAAAATAAGTGCCTTAGCTAGAGAAAGTCAAAATCTGCTGTTAAAAAGATAATAATATTTAATAAATATTTATTGTTCAATTCGTTGTTTTAATTATCACTGTGAGGTTAGATGGTTCGTGACTCATCAAAATTGGGAATTTATTATTTAAACCAGGTACTCATTTGCGCGATGAGCCGAAAGTTATAGCCAAGCTAACCGTTTTTTACTGTTAGGATTACTATTTTTTATTTTACTTTCAGCCCTAATTCTCATTTCTATTTTAGCTGTCATTGGGGCGAAAATAGACCGTACGTGTGGGGGCCTGTTATAGAAAATTGAGCTGTAGTTTGTTTTAAGATCTATTATTGCTTTTATCTCTGGGTATGTCCTAGGTATTTGTATTTCCGAAATGATTTTGCGGGTAACTGTGATGATAGGGCCTGTTAATTTGACTTTTACATGGTTCATTCCAAGAATGTTCGCAGAGCAGTTTTGTACTCTTAGATATCTTAAAAGCTGATTTTCTGGTTGAAATAAGTTCCAGAAAATTCTGGGAATGCAAGTGAGTAGCCGGATCGGTAATGTAGATATTTCGACGACTAGACAAAAAACGCACTCTACTAGATTAGGGCGACGATCTGACTCAATAAGACAATTTACAAGTATAGGAAAAAAAGTATCTTGAGCAAATCTTCTGATAGAATAGGTGTTGATAGGCATCACTAGGTTTTTCCAGGGTTTTTCAGAATGATTGCTCTCGTTAATAATCACTCTAAGAGCATTAAACTCATCATCCGAAATATTTTTCTTCCAAAGTTCGACGCTCTGTCTGTTGTAAATGGTAATTGAGGACATGGAAAGCTCCTTATAAACGATCAGTTATTTTAAATTATCCGCATTAAAAGCTGTGCTTAAGATATTGTGGGTAGGGCCCAATCGGCCTGCGCGACAGCTTTACGAAGGAGTTGCCCCAGAACTGTTACAAGAACACCTTCTCCGGCAAAATCAATGCTAGTGCCTTTGGAATCCTGTAAGTGAAAGAATATTTGTCCCTGTTCGTTGGGTTGCGCCGAAAATTGGTAAAGAAGCAATGGCTCTTCCCCAAAAGGGGTTTTAGTCACCCGTGTGGTGTATTTTGCAGCCTCAGGCTTGGGCGTTTCCTTATGGATTTGTTGAGTAGACTGTATAGTCTCTTCGCGAACCTGTTCTTCATCCTTGCACATGATGTGTTGCAGGCGACCGAGCATTTCCCAAAAACCTTTCACCACTCTACGTGTCAGCCAGAATCTGTATTCACAAAAATCATCTGTTGACAATGTTAAAACAATACGATCATTTTCTGCGTTGTAAGAGACTTGGATTTGTTGTACTTTTGATGACATCGTTTCGATCCTTGTGATTAATTGTTTTCTTCGGATTCTTTAAGAACCATAATACCTAAGGGTTTGTGGTCTCCCTCCACGTCGCTTTCAGCAGCCTCTCTTTCTTCAGGCATCTTGGTGTTATCAATCGACTTTGGAATCAGGGCCCCTTCGTTTATTTTTTTTAAAATGTCCTCATGCCAATGTTCAGGAGGCGGAAGAACTTTTTTTATTCTGCTAGGGAGTTTGGGATAAAACTCTTCATACTCTTTAAGAGCTAAAGGTGCGTCTTCAGCACGTTTTTGAAGGATCGTTTTTAGACGTTTAATCGCGTCTAGCGTGCTTGAATACTGTTTTGGATTTTTGGGAGGAGTTAATTTCAGAGCAACGGCTTCTTCATCAGAATACCCTTTGCATAAATCATTTAAAGTCGTTAATGCCACCTGACCGGCTAGGTACATCGTCGTGAAAAATTGTGTGGAGTTCTCGGGAGGATTTGCGCTAAAAAACTGTTCATAAACAGCGATTCCAGCGCATCCGACGCAGGCGAATACCGTAGTAATTTTAAGGCCTGCGGAGATCCATTTTCCCGAGGAGTTTTGATAAAATCCGGAGGACGAGCTTTTTTGTTTTTCCGTAAAAAGTTTGTTTAGTTCGGTGAGTTCTTCAATAGTCGACTTCATGTCGGAAAAATTGATTTGATGAACATCACCTTTGACCAGGGAGGCACTAAGCTTTCCGGTTTTTTTTATCAATGACAACTCAAGATCTTTAGAATGATCAATATGATTGACAATAGATGGCGTCATGCATTTCCTCCCTGGTGACTCTTAAAAGAGTCGTAATGTTAACTCGCTATTCTAGAAATGCTTTTACAAGGTCAGCAAAACGTTCATGTTCTTGGAACATAAAAGCGTGACCTGTTTCAAAATAGGCAACCCAAGCATATGGAATACGATCTGCAATCACCTCTACGTTACCCGGTAAGTCGATGATATCCTGTTTGCCATCAGTAATTAATACCGGAATTTTGATGTTGGATAGGGCTTCAAAGTTGTCATTGGATGTATTCCAAGTGCCGCCGCGAGCTTGATTTTGTCTTTCAATGGTTTGATCGGAAACAGCGAAATCATTGGGGATTTCTTTTCCGTTTACAGCTTCCTGTAATCGATTTAGGTAGCCCTCAGCCGAGTGCATATAATCAGCTCCGGGCGTGAAAAATAGGCCGATAGATTGTTCTTTTGGAAGGGTGGGGTCGTTAAGTTTCTTTGTCACTTCCTCGGTCGTAGGAACTTGATGGGTTCCTCCTGGATTCGGAGCGCACAAGATCAGTTTTTCTACAACTTCAGGGTGTCGGATAGCCATTTGTTGAACGATTCTAGCTCCCATGGACCAACCTAGAACATAAGCGCGATCATAGCCTAAAGCTTTTATCAAGCCTGCGGCATCGTCGGCCATCTGTTCGACTGTGGTAAGATTCTCGGAGGTGTCGGTAGAAAGTCCGATGCCGCGGTTATCAAAAACGATCACTTTATAATTCTTCTCCAGAAGTTTCAGCAGCGCAGGATCCCACATCGCTAAGGTAGATTTATACCCGTTCACCATGATAAGAGGTTTGCCTTCTCCACGAACTTGATAGGCCAATTCAACCTGACCAACTTTGATGGTTTTTACTTCAGTTTTGTCGACAGCGGGTGTCTGGGCATTTAAAATCGAAAAGCTAGCTAGCGTCAAAAGAAGCAAAGCTGCAAGTTTGAAGGGAATTAATTTCATAGATAACCTCTATCTGTGTTTTTTTGCTAAGCTCCCTTCTAACATGTATAGAAATTTTTTGTCCTGAATCACATAGTTTTTTTTAAATTCATGTTGAAAAATAGAGAAAATTGATCAAATATTTTCTACGCTAATAAAGGATTTATAGAGCTATTAAAATAAGGATGTTTGTGCTATAACTTTTTATTAACATGAATCTAACATCCAAAGGTTTTGCATGATACGCAATATGTTACACACCATAGCTTCTCCATTACCGATGTTGTTTTCTACTCCCGCGTTGGTGGGTAATACTTCTCAGATCGATCGTGAGGGGTTTCGTAGGCAACTTTATACGATCAAAAATATTACTAGTGTCGCGCTTTTTGCAATCACTGCTGTTTCATTTGCTTTTCTTTTTGCTGGCTATACAGCTCTTTCTTTCGTAACAATATCGGTATTAATTTTAGTTCCTCCTATGGTGGGATTATCTTTATTATTGCATGGTTTTCAAACACACAGAGAATCTGACCGCAGAGCAGTTCACGCATTTGTCACGGATGGAGTGACCCCTACACAGTCTGATTCTAATAGGATTACAAATAATTTGAGAGTTGCTAGAGAGCTTGTTCGGCAGGGCGGCGCGCATGCTGTAAACAAACCGAGCATAGAAAACATATATGGTAATGAAGAACCTGAGTATCTGATTGAAAGACGGGGTGCACACGAATTAAATTTAAATTATGAGATATTTAAGGTGCTTATTGAAGGGGGAGCCAATCTGACTTTAAGAGGCGGAGCTGTTGGTGCTTCAATGATGGAGAATAAACGTATGTATCCATTATTTGAGAATTTTGTAAGATGCGAAGACGTTCGGTATCTGGAATTTATTTTAGAACATGGATCTGTGACAGCCGCTGATTTTGATAAGGCTGACCATGCGCACTTTTGGCAAAATGCTCAAACTCTAAGAGCTATGGAACTGCTCGACCAATATGGTTTTGATGTAAACGCCAAAGATCTAGATGGAAATACACCTTTAATTCTACGAGCACGAATGATACGCCATTTTTATCCAGAACCGACGTCACCAATAATGACCCCTGAGGTGTCTTTGAGCACGTTGTTAAGATTTGGTGCCGATCCGGCCGCGGTTAACAAAGACAATTTGAATGCAAATGATGTCTGTGTAACGGGGTTAAAAAGCAGATACCCCGGATCAGCTAACTTAGAAGATCTCATCAAAGATATACCTGGAGATGAGGCGATTCGGTGGGAGAATATCTTTGGAATCCTTAATTCTAATGCAGCGGCTCCTTCCAGCTCCAATGTCACTACCTAAAAATGACCGAGGTCAAATGTGACACCCTAGGCCTGACCCCGATTTTTAAAATGAATCTAACATCCAAAGGTTTTGTATGATACGTAATATGTTACACACCATAGCCTCTCCATTACCGACCTTGTTTTCCACCCCAGCATTGGAGGGTGATACCTCTCAGATTGATATTATAAGGTTGAGTAGGCAACGTACTACAATTTTTAGAGTTACTGGTGTCGCGATTTTTGCAATCGCTGCTGTTTCAATTGCTTTTCTTTTTGCTGGATATGCAGCTCTCCCTTCCGCAGTAATTGTGACAGTAATTTTAACCCCTCTTATTAAATGGTTACCTTTACGATTGCTTGATTTCCAAACACACAGGGAATCTGACCGCAGAGCAGTTCGCGCATTTGTAACGGATGGAGTGACCCCTACACATTCTGATTTTGATAGGATTAGAAATAATTTGAGAGTCGCTAGAGAGCTTGTTCGGCAGGGCGGCGCGCGTGCTGTAAACAAACCGTTTATAGTAAATGCAACTGAAAAGGAATTTCCTGTGTATCCGATTGAAACAATGGGTAGATCAGCATCAAATTTAGATTATGAGATATTTAAGGTGTTACTCGAAGGGGGTGCCGATCTGACTTTAAGAGGTGGATATATTATGTCTTTAAGCCTTAGGGACGCTATGTATCCATTATTTGAGCATTTTGTAAGATGCGAAGACGTTCGGTATCTGGAATTTATTTTAGAACGTGGATTTGTGACAGCCGCTAATTT
>CAZENM010000133.1:0-7891 GCA_964513575.1 uncultured bacterium
GGAAAGAACATCTTCAGTTCCCTGCATTTCTACCTGTTGGCTGCAGATGATCAACCCGTCTTGCTCGGGCTCTACCATCCAGCGGGTAAAGAAACGAATATGGGCTGATGAAGAGCTAAAAGTGATTTTACCTTCCCCAATCCAGTAGCCCGGGGAAAAAATAAAAGAGTGTGATTCCATTAGAACATGTATCTCCGGCTATAAATACTTTGTAGAAGTCCGAGGGCCGTCATCGTCGCCAAAATAGAAGAGCCTCCATAGGTGACTAACACTAGGGGAACGCCGGTAATTGGCAGCATACCACTCATCATTCCTGTGTTAATGAGGATATGGATGGCTAAATAGACCGTAATTCCCGCTGACAAAAGGCGTCCGAACCCATTACTCGCGACGGCGCTCACCTGAAAGCTAAAATAAATCAAACAATAAAACAGGACCATCATGGCAAGCAAGCCTAAAAATCCAAATTCATCTCCAAAAGCAGGATAAACTGAATCGGTGTAGGGCATAGGGAGCCAGCCCCCTCCGGTGTATTCGCTTTTCCCCCATCCTTTTCCGGTGATCCCCCCCACGGCAATTGCTGTGATAGCGGCCTTTTGGTGGTGGGTATGGGGATTTAATCGATCAAATTGGTATTCTTTAAGCACTTTAGTGGCGTAAGGGCGGATTTGTTCATGGGTCACCACCTCCAAAAATAAAATCGAAACGATCAAGAGTAAAATAGCGCCCAGCCAAGCCATCAGACGGATGATGGTGGGGTGAAGATCCCCAAAATAACACATCACCAAAGATATGGGAAAAAGCACTAGGGCGGTTCCCAAGTCAGGCTGCTTTAGAATAAGTAGGAATGGAATTCCTACAATAATTCCACTAAAAAAAGCAGTCCCCATGCTGCGGGAATCGACAGTTTTCTTTTCTAAGTACCAACTAAGGGCGATTACAACGACTAATTTTGCATATTCAGAAGGCTGGAAGCTAACATTAATCCCCGGCAACTTATACCAGCGATGAACTCGTTGGATGGGATCGGTGAAAAACAACCCCAAAAGGAGCACAACCATCAAAGCATAGAGCACCCACGTCCACTCCCTAAGCTTATTATAGTCAAATGCCGCAACAGCTAGATAAACGGTCCACCCCAGCGCAAACCATCGAATCTGCTGTTTCACCACAGGAGTAAAAAACGAGGGATGGGCCATATCATTCCAGGTATTTGCCGAGATCACCAATAGGCTAATCAACATCAAGGCTAAAATAACCGGAATGACTCTAAAATCGATTCTTGATAAACTGCGATAACTCCACATGGAAATCACTTTATGATTTACAGTACTAAAACTAAACAAATTTCGCAGGGAAAAAAAATGAACCATTTTCATTTTGCTGAAATCGATTCGACAAACAACTGGCTGAAGCAGAATTTATTTAGAATCCCTGAATCGGAGATCGTTTGGGTCACAGCCGACGCTCAGACGATGGGAAGAGGCCGGCATGGAAGGTCGTGGATCTCAAACTCGGAAGAGGGACTTTGGATGACTTATGGCTTTTGGGCTGCGGGACAAGACGAAATACCTCTCTCTTTAGGTATTGCAGAAAAAATCGTCGCCCTCTTCAACTCCCTGGGTTTAAAATGTGTTGTAAAGCCCCCGAATGATATCCTCGTTAACGGAAAAAAGCTGTGCGGAATATTATGTGAATCTGTATGGAAGGGCGAGAAAATGGCGCATCTCATCGGGATCGGCATTAACGTCAGAAGCAGCCCAAAGGATGTCGATCAACCAACAACCTCCCTTTGGGAAGAAGGATTGAAACTAGAAGTGGGAGAAGTGTTTCAACTGCTGCGAAATTCCCTAGGCAACGAGAAAAAATGACCTCAAATCCACTTGCTAAAAAAGGTCGTTGAGCCGACAATTCAATACAATACTTAATTTGGAGTTAATCTTATGGGACGCGAGTCGATCTTTTCATCCTCACTACGCACATTTTTCATTTCCGTAGCTGCTGTTGTTGGAATTCTTGCGGGTTTTTTACTGGTAGGAACTTTCTTTGGTCTCTTAAAGACATCCACAGACAGTATTTCTGAAATAGACTACAAATACACGCCAGTGTTGCTCGCGAACGCTAACGGTGTGAGAAAACTTGAAAAAAACAATGCCCCCGTCATCTTAAAAATCAATATCAGCGGCATCATCGGCCTGGAAAATAACGACAGACAACATATTCAAAGACAGCTGATTGAATCGCGGGAGCAATCTTTTAAAGACAACCGAGTGAAGGGATTAATCCTTGCGATTGACTCCCCCGGAGGCACTGTGGTGGATGCTGAAGCCATCTACCGTGCAGTTAAAAGCTATAAAGAGAAGTATAATGTCCCTGTTTATGCCTATGTTGATGGGTTATGCGCCTCAGGTGGAATGTACATCGCCTGCGCCGCCGACAAAATCTACGCAAGCAACTCCAGCCTGATCGGAAGTGTCGGAGTCTTGATCACCCCCCCATTCTTTAACATCTCCAAATTACTCAGCACCATCGGCGTTGACGCCCTCACTCTCTCTGCGGGTAAGGGAAAAGATGAAATGGATGCCACAAGAGCATGGAAGCCCGGCGAACAAGACACCTTGCAGGCAATCATCGACTATTACTATGTTCAATTCGTCGAGATCGTTTCCTCGAATCGCCCTCAACTAACCAAAGAAAAGCTAATGCAAGACCTGGGCGCTAAGATTTTCCCCTCCTCGACAGCCCAAGAGCATGGTTATATTGACGTGACGAACGCGACCCTCAACCAAACCCTTACAGATTTGGTGAAATCACTCAGCATCGACGACGACTATTATCAGTTTGTCGAACTGAGCAATAACGAGTGGTACACTTCAATATTCAGCTCGCAAAATAATTTGCTGAAGGGCGAAGTCAAACACACTCTTCAACTCCCTAACTACCTAAATACAGGACTGTCTAGTCAATTCCTGTATCTGTATCGTCCGGAACTGTAACCCCTTACAAAAAAAACGATTCATGAAATCACTTTTCGTTGTGGACGCCTCTGGCGTCCTCTATCGCTCCTATTTTGCAATGACCAACATGACCAATGGAAAGGGCGAGTCCACAAACTCCCTATTTGGGTTTGTACGGGCCCTTTTTAAGCTCATGAAAGACTTTCACCCCACCCATTTGGTCGCGGTTTTTGATGGTCCGAACAACGCGAAGCAACGACTGGAAATCTACCCTAAATACAAAGCTCACCGCCTAGAAATGCCTTCAGACCTGCGCCACCAGATCGCCTGGGCGCGGCAGTTCTGCGAGATGTACGGAATTCCCTTTTTAAATGTCCCCGAAGTGGAAGCCGATGACACCATGGGAACCCTGGCAAAATGGGGAGTCACCCACGGCGCCGATGTCTTCCTTTGCACAAGCGACAAAGACATGTGCCAACTGGTAAATGGGAAAGTCAAAATCATCCATACCCACAAAGAAAATGCTATTATTGGTTCGGAAGAAGTAGAAGCTCAGTTTGGAGTCCCTCCCTCCCAAATCGTCGACTACCTAGCGATCACCGGCGATGCCTCCGATAACGTCCCGGGCCTTTCAGGATTCGGACCGAAAACAGCAGCCGAACTTCTAAAGAAATTCGGCACCCTCGATTACATCCTAGATCACCCTGGAGAAGTGTCCGGAGCTAAAAAACAACAAACCATCGTCCAGGAAAGAGAGAACGCTCTAATCAGCAGACGTTTGGTCACTATCGATTTACATGTTCCCGTTCCTCATGAAACCGAATTTTACCGCTTAAAACCGCCGAAAATCGACGAAACACGCCACTTTTTTACAGAGATGAATTTTCGAAGCTTCTACAAAGAACTGGAAGCGGCCACCGAAGCGGAGAAAATAGCCGCTCCGGAAACAGGTACAACTCAACCCACTCCTCATAAAATCACCACACATTACCACACGATCCATACCCAGGAAGAACTGGAACACCTGGTCGAAAAATTGCGAAAAGAGAAAGAGATCTGCATAGACACAGAGACAACAAGCGTAAGGGCTATGGAGGCAGAACTTGTAGGGATAGGACTAGGCGTAAAGCCGGGAGAGGCGTGGTATATCCCCCTGAACGGCTTGATCGTCCCCCAAAAAGTTATTTCAACACTGAAACCTTTACTAGAAAACCATTCCATAGGATTCTACGGACATAATATCAAATACGACATGCATGTGCTAAAAAACCATGGGCTGAATTTAAAAAACATCTGCTTTGATACCATCGTCGCCTCCTACATTCTTAATTCTCATCAACGACAGCATTCCCTAGATCAACTATCGCTTGAGTACTTCGACAAGGTGAAAATCCCTATCTCCGACCTCATCGGAAAGGGGAAAACACAAACAACGATGAAAACAGTGTCCATTCCCCTTGTCACCGATTATTGCTGCGAAGATGTCGACTACACTTGCCGCCTTAAACAAGTTCTACAAGAACAACTTAAGAGCCGCGAACTCGAGACGATCTACTACACTTTAGAACTTCCTTTGCTCACTGTGCTTTTTGAGATGGAAGAAAACGGGATTTACGTGGATCTTCACACCCTTCACAAAAATGGTAAAATCGTCGCCCACCAAATCGCTCAAATTCAACACACGATCTTTGAACAAGCCGAAGAAACCTTTAACCTCAACTCCACCGAATCCCTCGCCCGTGTTCTTGTTGAAAAATTTGGCGTCAAATTAACGAAAAAGACTCCAAAAACAGGCAAATTCGCCCTCGACGCCGAGGTACTCGACACTGTTCGCGACCAACACCCGATCGTTGAAACCATCCTGAACTACAGAACGCTAGAAAAGCTCCGCTCCACCTACTTCGATTCTTTAGAAAAAGAGATCAATCCCCGCACACACAGAATCCACACGACCTATAACCAATTCATCGCCGCAACAGGCCGCTTATCCAGCACAGAGCCAAACCTGCAAAACATACCGGTCAGAACCGAAGAGGGGCGAAATATCCGGGAAGCTTTCCGTCCCGAAAAAGAGGGTTGGAGCTTTCTTGGTGCCGACTACTCCCAAATTGAATTGCGGTTACTCGCCCACTTGAGCGAAGACCCTCATTTAGTGGAAGCTTTTGTGAATGGAGAAGATATCCACGCCCACACGGCAGCTTCGATCTTTCATATTCCCGTCCACGAAGTCACCAAAGAACAACGGCAATACGCCAAAGTCGTCAACTTCGGCGTGATTTACGGACAGCAAGCCTTTGGATTGGCGCGCGAGCTTAAAATCTCCAATAAAGAAGCTCAAGCTTTCATCGATATGTACTTTAAGCTCTATAGCGGAGTAAAAGAATATCTTGAAGAGTGTAAAGAGCGTTCTAGAAAAACAGGAAAGGCTGTCACCTTCACCGGAAGAGAACGACTGATTCCCGAAATTAATAACAGCAACCGAATGATCCGCACGGCGGCAGAACGATTAGCAATCAATACTCCATTACAAGGTTCTTCCGCAGACTTGATAAAAAAAGCGATGTTAGATATGGATCAAGTTCTCAAAGAAAAAAAACTTCAGTCGATGCTCATTTTACAGGTTCATGATGAACTTGTTTTTGAAGTCCCCGATAGCGAACTTTCACTGATGAAATCCCTGGTAAAAGAAAAAATGGAGTCGGTCATGAAATTAAAAGTACCGCTAGTTGTTGATATCGCTGTTGGCAAAAATTGGAAAGAATGTTAATGTTAAAAAGAGTGGCCATCACTGGTGGTCTTTCCTCCGGTAAATCATCCGTTTGCCGTTTCTTTAACGAACTTGGTGCTAAAGTTGTAAGCGCAGACCAAATTGTACACACCCTATTGAATCCCGACACAGACCTAGGACGACAAATTATAGATCTTCTAGGCAACGAGATTATTATCAATAGCGGCCCGCTAAAAGGGCAATTTGATCGAAAAAAAATCGCTGATATAGTCTTTAATAGCCCCGATAAGTTAAATAAACTAGAAAATCTTCTTCATCCTGCAGTGCATGCACGAATTCTAGAAGAGGCAGACAAGACTCAAAACGATAAATCGGCAAAACTCTTTGTAGCAGAAATTCCCCTTCTCTTTGAAAGCGGAAATCATTACGAAGATTTTATATCCATCGCCGTCATTGCTGATGAAGATGAATGTCGCAAACGTTTTATGGAAAAGACACACTACCCACCGGAAGAATACACACGCCGGATGCAACAACAGATGCCACAAAAAGAAAAAGCGCTAAGCGCTACTTATGTAATTCATAATCGAGGTTCCCTTCAAGATCTACAAAACCAAGTCAAAGGGATCTTCAATAAATTAACTTCAACCCCCTAAGTCAAGGAGTCTTTACCCGAATGGACCCTGAAAACAGCACCCAAGAAGCTTCACCCGTCCAGGAACAGGTACATACCCGATCCAGACGCCATCATAAAGATGACCAAAGCCACGCCCAAGAACAAGAAGAACAGCAAGCAGAACAATCTCAATCCTCTACTCCCGTTCAAAGCACAAAAATTTCCGATATCCAACGGATGAACATCGACCAACTGAACCAGTACGGAAGACAGATCGGTCTGAAACACTTGGGCTCCCTAACGAAGTCCCAAATGGTATTCGAAATCGTAAAGGCTATTTCAGAGAATCCAAACGAGGTATTATACGGCGAAGGTGTTTTAGAAATCCTTCCCGACGGCTTCGGATTCCTAAGATCCCCCAACTACAACTACCTTCCCTCCGCCGAAGACATTTATGTGTCCCCGGCCCAGATTCGACGATTCGACCTGAAAAAAGGGGATACTCTTTGCGGAACCATTAGACCTCCCAAAGAAAAAGAAAAATACTTCGCACTCTTGAAAGTCGATTCGATCAACGGAACAACACCCGAAAAAGCTCGCGAACGGATCCTATTCGAAAACTTGACTCCTCTCTACGCCAATGAACGGATAGTGATGGAGACAACTAAAGACAAACTTTCGACACGCGTACTCGACCTCATCGCTCCCATCGGAAAAGGACAACGGGGATTGATCGTCGCTCCCCCGCGAACAGGAAAAACCATCATCCTTCAAAGCATCGCTAACTCGATTGCCACCAACAACCCCGAAGTCGTCCTTATCGTATTGCTTATCGACGAACGCCCTGAAGAAGTCACCGATATGCAACGATGCGTCAAAGGGGAAGTGATCTCCTCTACCTTCGACGAACCCCCGGAAAGACACGTTCAAGTCGCCGAAATGGTCATCGAAAAAGCACGTCGATTGGTTGAGCATGGTAAAGATGTCGTCATCCTACTTGACTCGTTAACCCGTCTTGCTAGAGCCTATAACACCGTCCAACCCCATTCAGGAAAAATTCTTTCCGGTGGTATCGATGCTAACGCCCTGCATAAACCAAAGAGATTCTTTGGTGCAGCCCGTAACATCGAACAAGGCGGATCGCTGACCATTATCGCCACTGCGCTAGTCGAAACCGGCTCCCGTATGGACGAGGTGATCTTCGAAGAATTCAAAGGTACCGGTAACATGGAACTGGTTCTGAAAAGGATCCTGGCCGATAGAAGAATCTATCCAGCCATCGACCTAGTGAAGAGCGGTACTAGAAAAGATGAACTCTTGTATCACCCCGGAGAAATGGAAAAAATCATCCTCCTTCGTCGTGCGCTTGCAGACTTAGGTGATATTGATGCGATGAATTTACTGTTAAACCACTTGAAAAAGACCAACAGCAACGTCGAATTCCTATTGTCTATGAAAGAGTAAGCTCTTTTCAATAAGCCCCGGCAGTAGTGTAAGAGACCCTAATTCTTACAGCTCTGCCGGGGCTTTTTTTTTTGTGGCTCTTAATCTTCTCGAGTCCTTTTTTGATCTTCATTGGCCACATCTTCA
>CAZENM010000134.1:0-7843 GCA_964513575.1 uncultured bacterium
CTTGTCCCATAACGACTATTTTTTCTGGCATCGTACCAGCCCAAGAAGCACTACTAAAACTAATAGCAGAAACTAGCATCAAAATGATTTTTTTCATTTTAATTTTCTCTTGTTAATCTTTTGTTTTTGTTTGATAACAGCGAATAAAAAACCATTGTACCATGCTCTGAGAATTCCTTACTATCGAAACTTGCAAGAGAGGAATCATTGTCATTCGGGTGAGGCCTGACATTCTGACATTCCTTTCGAAAATTAAAAAACTACTCCTGAAGTCACTCACAGACAAGAATTTGTAAAAACGGGTGTATTAAAATGTCAACGTTAAAATTCAAGCTTTCGAAAACAGCCACTAATACATAATAACAAGGGAGTGCAGAGGGGCTTGCGCCTTTGCCTGGGGGGTTATACACAACCCACTCACGAATTGAGCATTTGGGTCGCGCGAAAGCTTTCGAGGTTGAACGATTGCAAATGGGTTAATATTAGTAATTGGGGCCGTGCCTGCATAACTGCGTAACTTGCGCAAAAGTCATGCAGTTATACAGGTAGGGCTCTTTTCACTGTGTTGACTTTAGGTCAAATGTCCGACCAGACCCCACTTTGATCTTATTTCCTAGCATCTCCATATAGGAACCACATCAGTCGCCCTCTGGGCTCTTGGGTTTCATTCTATCTGACCCACAGCTCCTCGCTGTCGCTCGTCGCAATGGGCTCTAAAATCGGACGTCCTCCGGACTTAGGGCAATTTACATATTGGAAGATTTGCTAGGGATCAGACGTGACTTGTTGAATTATTGTCTCTAGTAATAAGTTAACAGATTACGTCTGAACCCTAGCAAAAAGCATTGACAAGTTGACGCCTGGGAAAGCTGGGACAATTCGCAGCCCTTCAAATACATTACCTGCGACATAATAACCAGGGAGTGCAGAGGGGCTTGCTCCTTTGCCAGGGGGTTTTTAGGGGGACGGAGTCCCCTTAAGCGGAGTCCCCCTAAATGCCTAAAGCCGGGATCGAACCGACGGCCTGCGCGTTACGAATGCGCTGCTCTACCGACTGAGCTATTTAGGCGTTGAGGTGGAGTTTAGGGGAATGGGTTGATTTAGGTCAAATAGGGGGCTTTGCGTTTATGTTTTATTTGGGTATTATTTTGGTGAAATTAATAATGGGGCGAAGTGATGAGTTGGATTTGTAGGATAATATGTGTGTTATATGTATCTGTTCTTTGTGGGTCTTGGGAGTGGCGTCCGAGTTACGGGGAGCCTGTTTGGGAGGTATTGGCTGGGTATGAAGCTCCATCGGAAGCAACTGGGGAGTCCTGGGGAGCGGTCCAGGAGTATTTGCTGCCGTATAACTACCCATTGAGGTGCAAGTTGGATAGGATTTTTGGGGCATCTCGGGTGACTGCTGATGAGGAATCATTAAGGGCAGCGGGTTTTAATTTAACTCCGAACCAGGGATTGCATGTTTTTGTGGCGTCTCATAGGGATCTTAGTGGGTATTTAGTTAAGGTTATTTTGGATAAAGACACCCCGAATACGGATGGTAAAGGGATGGATTGGGAGCATTGGATACGAAGGATTGAGGGAGAGAGAATTATTCGGCAGGGAATTGCTGACTTAAACTATAAGAAATATTTTAAAGTTCCTAGGCAGTGGATCTATCCTTTGCCGGCGGGACCGAAGTGTCCGGACAGGGAAGGGTATACAGCGAAGGGGTTTATTCTGATTGTTGAAAACATGAAATTGGAAACGAGAGAAGCGAACACGAAATTTTTCCGAAAGATACCGACGAGAATGTTGGATGCTATTTTCACGATCACCACTAAATATGGCTTATCGGACTGCTGTAATAAACATAATTTACCGTGGTGCAGGGATGGAAAATTGGCTTTTGTGGATACCGAAACATTCTATCACTGGCCTGTTGATTATCATAGAATGGTGGAGTTTTTATCTCCCCAGGGAAGAGTTTATTGGAGAAAGCTTAGAGATCAAGGCGGGCCGAGGTGAATATTAAAGAAAACTGGAAGGTAGCATTACTTTTAACTTTTGCAGTACTTGCTATTAATTTATCTCTGATCTTCGATGTAGGGTTTCTTTCTGACGATTGGGATCTGTTGAAGAGAACTCAAGATGTATCGATATTTGCCCAGATGGAGCAGCATCACTACAGCCCCTTTGTTGCGGGGGTGTTTAAGTTTGTGGGGTATTGGGGGCTTTCTCCGGTCTGGATTCATTTGGCGGCTTTTTTGATTCACGGCATTAATATTTATTTGGTTTTGGGTCTGTGTGGACGGCTTGGGTTAACGCATTGGGAAAAGTGGGTTGCGGGGATTCTTTTTGCGTTGAGTCCGGCGGGTTTCGAGTCGTTGGCGTGGTGTTGTGCGATTGGGTATATACTTTGTTCCACGTGGATGATCTTGGCTTTGAAAATTTATTTGAGAAAAATAGCGGGTGATGATCACTTTTTGGAAAGGGGGGAGGTCCGGTCAAATTACGCGTCGTATCAGATTGCTGTATTGCAGCTTTTGGCGTTAGCGACTTGGGATTGGGGAATATTATTAACGCCATTATTGTGTGTTGTAGGGTGGGTCTATTTTCGGGAAAAGGTGCCCAAGGGGTTGTTTCCTACAGTTGTGATGTGGGTGGGTCTCTTAGCCATTAAAAAGTTTTCCGGTTTCTCGGTGGGGTACGAAATCAATCCACTGTCGAAAGCTTTTTTTAATTTAGGAACCTCGTTCATGCTGACTATTTGGCCGGAGTTTAGCCGTTCTTTTTACACTTCGATGTGGGGAGTGGGGCTTGCTGCGGTGACGATGTTGTTATTTGTTTGGGTGGCTGTAAGGGATAAGATTTCTCGACTTGGGCTCGCGTTATTTTTTGTTTCTATGGTTCCGGTTGCGTTGGCGGGATATCCTCAATCACGTTACGTCTATTTTTCGGCGATATTTTTGTATTGGGTATTTGCGAGGGCATTGGATAGAAGTAGCTGGGGAAGAGTTGCCGCCGTCGTTTATGTGGTTTCGGCAATATTTTGGACAATTGAGCGTAGGGATGTTTGGCTAGAGACTGACCTTCAGGCTAGGTTTTATAAAAATGCTGTTGAGGCAGGAAAGGAGGCTTATGGAAAAGTTGCTTTACCCAATGTTCCGGATCAGGTGAAGGGGTTTGATCTTGTTTGGTTACCGGTGGTATGGCGTTGCGGGACGGAGTGCTTTGGCTCTGATGTCGTGATCATGAATCCTTTTGGAAAAACGGAAATTTTAGAAAGTGAAATCTCTGAAGATTATCGGGTTTTACGAATTGGGGATAGACGTAAATCCCGTTCTATATCAAGATGATAGGTTTATTTATTACCACTAAAGTTCTATGCGTATTTTAATTGTTTCTACATTTTTTCCTCCGTTGAATTCTATCGCGTCGCTTCGGCCTCACTCATGGGCAAAATTTTGGAGCAAGGCCGGGCATGATGTGACTGTGTTGACAATGGAGAAGTCTGTGAGTGCTGCGAATGATTTATTATTGTCCTGTGAGGGGTTTAAGTTAATCGAAGCGCCTGCGCCTGCCTTGTTAAAAAAGTTGAAAAAGGGTGGTGAAGGGAAGGGTGTTGCTGGAGGATGGAAGTCTCGACTGATTGAGTATTTACGATTTAAGAAGGGTATTTTCAACGCATGCAGGATGCCTGATTTTACGGATCTGTGGATTTCTCCGGCTTTGAAAGCCGTGGAGGCGGAAGCTCCTTACGACCTTGTGATTAGCACAGCGGGACCTTACTCTACTCATATCGTTGCGGATGCGATTAAGCGAAGGGGACAGGCAAAAAAATGGGTTGCGGATTACCGTGACACTTGGAGTAATAATTATATTTATCCCGGGATCGCACCTTTTAGGTGGATTGAGTCGTGGTGGGAGCGGAGGCTGTTGAAGCGTGCTGATTTAATTACGACGGTGAGCGAGCCTTTTACCCGGCAGTTTACGGGATTAACGAAGACACCGGTTGTTGCTATCGAGAATGGATTTGATCCCTCGGATTTAAAAGATATTTCTGCGGAGCCTATATTTCCTTGCGACGATAAAATCAGGATCGTTCATACCGGATCGATCTATTTAGGAAAGCGAGATCCCACACCATTGTTTAGAGTCTTGCGAGATTTGAAAGATGATCGTATCGAGGTGTTGTTTGTTGGAGAACGACAAGCGAACCTAGCGGCATTAATTGAGGAGTATGGCGTGGGCGCGTGGGTTAAGGAAGTGGGAAGGGTCAGTCGTGGCGATGCTCTTAGGATGCAGCGTGATGCTGAAGCTTTACTATTTCTACCATGGAATGATGCCTCCGTCGATGGAGTCTTGACAGGTAAGCTTTTTGAATATCTTTTTTCCGGGACACCTATTTTAGCAGTCGGCGCGACGCAGCTGGAAGCCTCGCAGCAGTTGATTATGGAAGCGGAAGGTGGCTGGGTGTGTCTGACGGATGATTCTATTAAGGAATCGCTGCAGAAGATTCCTGAAAAAAATGTCATCGCTAAGCAGTCGGTTTTGGATCGCTATAACCGAAAGGTTTTGGCGGATAGGCTTTTGGAGGCGGTTCCATGAAAGTTGTTGTTTTGTTGGTCACATATAACAGTGATAAATTTATGGATCGTTGTTTTGCCGGTATTGACTCGCAGACTGTCCCCCCTGCTCTCATACAGATTGTAGATACCGGATCTAAGCACTTCGAATATTTAAAGCCTTTTACAAGCCGTTCGGATGTGCAGTTCATTAAAGCTGAGCGTGATAGCGGTTTTTGTCGGGGGAATAATCTGGGTGTGCGCCACCTTCCTAGTGATGTGGATCTTTTGATTTTGTTAAATCCTGATTGTTTTTTGCCTCCGCAATTTATCGAAAAAACAATCGCGTTCATGGAGGAACATCCACGAGCCGGTGGCTTTTCGTGTGTGTTGGAGCGGTTTGATTTAGAAAAAGGGGCGGGCACGGGATTATTGGATTCCGCAGGAATCGAGTGCAATTGGTATGGAAAATGGTATGACGCGGGACAAGGCGAGTCGGTGTCATCGATTCGACTTAAGAAGCCTTATAAGGTCACTGCATTATGCGGAGCTCTTTTTGCGATCCGCGGGGAGGCTTTACGTCAGGCGTTGCTTCCTTCCGGGGATTTGTTTGAACCCGCCTTTTTCATGTATAAGGAAGATATAGAGTTATCTCTGCGTCTTTTGGAGCGCCGATGGGAGTTGTGGGTGGATCCATTGATGGTCGCCTATCATTGCCGTGGGTGGAATAGCAGCAGGAAGCTGGTGCCCAGGAAGTTTCGCGTTGCCTCGGCTAGGAACGAGTGTGTGATACAGTGGAGGTTAAAAAGGCCTCTACCGATTTTATATAGTACAATGAAGTATTTAGCTGTGAAGGGATTGAATATATAATGCCTCGATTTTTTGAACGTTCTTTTACATTAGTGCTTTTGATGTTTACCCTGCCCTTGTTGTTTTTACCGAAAATTAACTTGTTGCAATATGGTGGAAGGGAAACCGCGGGAATTAGAATAGACGACGTCATATTGATGGGGTTTGTTGTTTTATTGGGTTGGGCGCATTTTTTATTGGATAGAAGATTTCGGGATGTGGAGAGGTGGCTGTTTGCGATTTTAGGGTTTTCGATTGTCTCGTTTATCATCAATCAGTTTTTTTATGCGATCGGGTGGATTCATGTTACGGGGAATTTGTTATATGCCCTTAGGATTTTGGAGTATTTTGCGTTCTTTTATATCGGATTAATTGCGGTGCAGTTTGTCTCGCCCTCCACGCTAATTAAGTCGTTTATCTTTTGGAATTGTACAATTATGGTTTTCCAGAAGTTGGGGTTGGTGGGGGAGTTTTCGATGTACGGGTACAATCCTTATGCCGCTTATCGAGTTCCGGGAGTTTGTTCCTTTGCCTCTGAAGCGGGAGCGCTGGTCAATATGCTCTTTGTCTATCTGATTTTTCAGCCGAAAGAAAATAACCGATTAATGTTGTTTTGGCCGCCATTTATGAGACAGCTTTTGGAGGGCTCTTACGTTTATATTTTATTCATTATTTTCGGAATGTTAACCGTTTTCACGGGTTCTAGAATCGCTATTTTTGCTATCGCCGTGGTGTTCCTTTACTGTGTTTGGGGAAAGATGTCCTGGAGAACTCCCTGGACCATTGCGATCACTTCTGTGGTTGTCATTGTGGGAGGGGCATTGTTGACCTTATTCATCATGGACAACCAGGAAATGCTGGCGCGTAGCAAAGGGTTGTTTTCGATGAAGAACGTGGGTTTGATGGAGAAAGTATGGAATGGCGTGAATGTGAATATGGAGCCGAAAGATAACGGGATGTTGGGACGCGGCGGCGCGGATATGAGTTGGTGGATACGTATTCAGAAGTGGTGTTATGTATTGAAAATCTATGTCACCCATCCGGAAACATATCTTCAGGGCGTTGGGCCGGGGTTTGCCTTTGCGGGCCTGGATGGGGGATACTTAAGGATTTTGGTGGAAAATGGAATTATTGGAGTCTTTCTCTATTGGAAATTCTTTAAAGTGATCGCGCGGAAATCACCCCAGCTGAAATGGATGGTGATTGTGTTCGCGCTGAATATGATCTTTTTTGATGTTTATATTGCTTATAAGCCGATGAGTTTGCTGTTTCTCGTTGCGGGGATGACGTGGGCTGAAAGTGAATCGCGGGTGAAAAATGATGCCCAATTGGCTCAGGCGGTGGCGGGATGAATCTGCATGTATTAACACTCCCCTCCTGGTATCCCACCGGAGAAGATCCTTTGATGGGATTTTTCTTTAAAGAACAAGCGCGTTGGTTGATGCGGGAAGGATGCCAATCAGGGGTGATCTATCCTGAAGTACGCTCCCTGCGATTGCTTTCGTGGAAGCTTGCGTTAAAAAATCGATTTCAGGTGACAAGCCATGATGAGCAGGGGCTTTGGACGGTGCGTTCTCACGGTTGGAACTGCTTTCCCAAGTTGGAGCAGGCGCAGATGCGTGAATGGGTTCGCAGAGCAGAAAATTTATATCTTCGATATATCAGTGAAAAAGGTGTTCCCGATTTAATCCATGCTCAAAGTTGTCTTTGGGCGGGAGTGGCTGCATCGGAGATTTGTCGTAAGTATTCCGTGCCTTATGTTATTACAGAACATCATAGCAGCTTGCTCTTAAATAGAACCTTGGGGAGGCCGATCGACCAATGTTGGAGTACCCCCTATATCCAGAAAGCCATCCAAAATAGCTCCCAGTTTATTGCTGTGAGTTTGGCTTTGAAAAATGCTATTCAAAATTATTGCCCTAAAAATACCCATATTGTCCCTTTGCCCACCGATACCGATTATTTTATTCCTTCAAAACAACACCTCTCTAAGGCTCCTTATCGGCTATTCTGTCTGGCGAAGTTGGTACCGGGTAAAAATATCGAATTGCTGCTCCGTGCGATGGCGGAATTAAAAAACGAACCGTATTATTTAGAGTTTGGCGGTTATGGCCCTGAAGAACAGAACCTGAAAACATTGGCCGAGGAGCTTGGTTTAGGAGATTCTGTGGTTTCCCCAGGTCGCTTTGGGGGAGAGCAGGGGAGGAATGCCTTCGGGGGCTCCGGGCACTCGTCGGCGGGGACGCCCGGGATGATCCGGGCGGGGTGGTTGGGGCGGGGATCGGATGCGATGCGGTACAGGGTGGCCACGGCGCCGGTTTTCGGGTCGTCCGCCCCGTACACGATCTCCGACACGCGGGCCGCGACGGCGGCGCCTGCGCACATCGGGCACGGTTCGAGCGTCACGACCAGCCGGCACCCGGTCAGCCGGTAGTTCCCCACCT
>CAZENM010000135.1:0-7760 GCA_964513575.1 uncultured bacterium
GCCGCGGAAGTTTTCGGGATTCCCTAGTCCGTTGGTACAGGAGACGGAGGCCCAAAGGATCACACCGTTCCGTTTGAGGCGGAGCCGTGGGGAGCTCAGACGCATCTGTTCTATTTGTGCGTTGATGGCAATGTCTTTTTCGATGTAGGTGTCCGTACGGGGGATGTACGCCTCGGGCTGGTAGTAGTCGTAATAGGAGACAAAATATTCCACGGCGTTATTGGGAAAAAGACCTTTAAATTCCTGATACAGCTGCGCGGCAAGTGTTTTATTGTGAGCCATTACTAGCGTGGGCTTTTGCACTCGTTGGATGACGTTCGCCATCGTAAAGGTTTTTCCCGATCCGGTGATTCCTAGCAATACCTGGGCTTTTTTCCCTTGCAGTAGGTTTTCTGTAATTTTTTCGATCGCCTGCGGTTGGTCCCCGCATGGTTTATAATCGGTAACTAGCTGAAACTCACCCATGGTCAGCCGCCTTTTTTATCCTTTCATGAATCGTATCCCAGAGACCGCCGCTGGGTATGTCGAAGTCAACCCAAGCATCTGGAAGGTGGCGTCGATCGCACTCCCGCAGGCAAGCGTATAAGTTTTTTGGTACTTTCTGCGCGTTGTCAGCTGGTCCTAGATCAATGACGGTCAGTGTAGAAGGGTAGGAACGGTTGGAAAATCCTAGGACTACACCGGTTTCATTCGAGAAATGTTTGATTAAATGAAGCGCGGCAGTGGGCGCATAGTGGCGGTAAAGTTGCCCGGGGCAGGTGGGATGTTGTTGGGTCGAATGGGTAAACTGAGGGACGTACGGCAGAACTTCCGCTAGATCTTCTGCAGAGATAGCTCCCCGACGGATGATCGTCCAAACGCCTTCTGCATAGTGAATCACAGTCGATTCAATTCCTCCGGGGCGTTTTCCTCCATCCACAATAGGTAAGGAGTCTCCAAAGTCATCTTGAAGGTCCTGGGGTGATGTTCCGGAAGGTTTTCCCGATAAGTTTGCGGAGGGCATCACCAGCGGGCCGGTGGATTTAATGATTTCCCGTGTGATTTCCAAGGAGGGCACCCGAAACGCCGCGGTCTGCAGACCGCCGGTTGCCTCCGCAGGGATTCCGTGGGCGTTTAACACGATGGAAAGGGGGCCGGGCCAAAAACGATCCATCAGTTCTTTGGTATAAGCGGGGATCGCTTCAACATATTGATTGAGTTGCTGAGGATCGGATAGGTGCAAGATCAACGGATTGTTGCTGGGGCGCCCCTTCAGTTCGTAGATGGTTGAAATGGCTTCAGGGTTTTTTACAGAAGCAGCTAATCCATAGACGGTTTCTGTCGGAAGGGCGACAACCCTTCCGGTTTTCAGTAAATGAATAGCTTCTTCTGGAGTGATTAACATGGTTTATTTAAGCTTGGGGATGATGTTACGGAGCGTTTCGGCAAATCTGTCCACTTCTTCCAGCGTGTTGTATAACCCGAAAGAAGCTCTGACAAAGGCCGTGGTTCCAAATTTACGCATGACCGGCTGTGCGCAAAGGTGTCCTGTGCGTACGGCAACGCCATGCAAGTCGAGCATCGTGCCGATATCTAAGGGGTGGATTCCCTTAATGTTAAAGCTGACGAGCGCGCTTTTTTCAGGGGCATTTCCAAAGATAGTCAAGTCGGGAATTTCAGAAAGGCGTTCAGTAGCTCTTTGAAGGAGTTGATGTTCCCAGGCGTGGATCTGAGGGATTCCAATTGCTTGAATAAAATCAATCGCGGAACCCAAGCCGATCACCTCGGCGATCATGGGAGTGCCCGCTTCGAACTTTAGTGGAAGCACGTTGTAGGTTGTTTTTTCAAACGTAACCGTTTCGATCATGTCGCCCCCGCCCTGATAGGGAGGCATCTCGTTTAAAAGTTCTTCTTTACCGTATAAAATTCCAATGCCCGTGGGGCCATAGAGCTTGTGCCCTGAAAATACATAGAAGTCAAGATCCAGAGCTTGCACGTCGATAGGGATGTGCGGGATGCCCTGAGCGCCATCAACCAGCACTTTTGCGCCGGCAGCGTGTGCGGCCGAGATGATTTCTTTCAGTGGATTAATCGTCCCGAGGGAATTCGAGACTTGAGCCACTGAGACGAGTTTCGTTCGGGGAGTCAGCAGCCTACGATAGGCATCCATATCCAAAACCCCGCGCGCGTCCATTGGTACAACTTTAAGGATTGCTTGACGATCTTCGCATAAGATTTGCCACGGAACGATATTAGAATGGTGTTCCATTTCAGTAATGATGATTTCATCCCCCGGGCGAACAAATCGCTTTCCAAAGGAAAACGCCACACAATTGATTGATTCAGTCGTTCCCTTCGTAAAAATAACTTCTTCAGTCTTTTGGGCGTTTATCAGTTTTTGTACCTTGATCCGTGTGTCCTGATACAGGCGAGTTGCCTCGACGGATAATTCGTAAACCGCGCGATGGACAGTGCCATAATGCTCTGCATAGAAAGAACGAATCGCTTCGATGACACAATAAGGCTTTTGAGCAGTTGCGGCAGAGTCGAGATAGATTAAGGGATACCCGTTCATTTTCTTGGATAAGACGGGGAATTGTTCGCGTAACTCGTTGACGTTCATCGATTTCCTGTTTGTTGATAGACGGAAGCATCTCACTGTTATTATACTTAATTTCTGTGAGTGCGTCAAATTATTGCTCGGAAATCCCGACACCATTGATTCCGGCAGTGAACCTCTTTTTTATTCCATCTAGTGCTCTGTAAAGAAAGTTTTGACGGAAAATTTTAATTTGAAAGCTCCCGCGGTTGAGCGATCGTAAGTCGGTTAATATTAGTCAATATTGACCGACTTACGATCGCTCAACCCCGGGGCTTTGAAATTAAAATTTACGCGCAAAACTTTCTTTACAGAGCACTAGTTATTCTCGTCATCAGTTAGGAATAAGTAAGTGGCCGAAGCGGCTTTTAGTACAAGCTGAACTACCTGGTTAATTGCCAGATCAATAGGCATTTTTCCGTCATTAGTTAAGATGGTTGGATCTGCTCCATACGACAAGAATAGCGTTACTATCTCAACGGGGGCTTCCAATGGATTATGATAATATCCCATCGCTTTCACAGCTTGATGTAATGGTGTTTTCCCTTCGCCATCACGGATATTTGGATCGGCACCTTCTTCAAGGAGCTTTTTTATGATTGTTTTTTTATGGCTCGCACGAATTCTTTCACTCCTCGCGGCTATGTGTAAAGCTGTTTGGCCATCCCTGTTGAGAACATCTACAGTAGCATCGAATTGTAGTAAGAGATTAACCCTTTCGATGTTCCCATTATAAGTAGCCGCTTGTAGAGGGTTATAACCACCGAAGTTTGGATCTGCTCCTTTTTCTAATAGCATCCTAAAAAGGCTATCTGAACCATCTCTATTGGTCGTCAAGAATAAAGGTGATTCACGTGATTCATTCAGTACATCTAATCTCGCGTTGTGCTCTATGAGTAAGCGTGCAACTTTATAGAATCCAAGTTTAGCTGCATGGTGAATAGGATAATTTCCACTTGTTGGCTCAGCAATATTTGGATCGGCACCGGCCTCAAGCAATATTCTTATGGTGTTAATCATCAGTTTTTCCTGAGTATTTTTTTTTACCAAGGAATTTACAAGGGGGGTATTGGCATCCAACCCATTGGGATTTGCCCCATGGAAGAGTAATAAACCTATAATAACTATATAGTGATTATAAGCGGCTTCCCTTAAGGCTCCGGTATTATTGTCTGCACAAATTTGATTGGGATCTGCTCCCGCCGCTAGAAGAAGTCTGATATTCTGAACCTTGACTGCATCAGTAATCGATGTAGAAAGAATCGCATCCACTAAAAGAGTTCGCCCCTTGGCACTCATAGTCCCTTCAAAAGCCCCATTAGATAAGAGTAGAGCAACCATTTCTGGGCCGTTATTGATCACGGCAAGATGTAAGGGAAGATCGCCTTTCAAATTAGGAAGATTGGGATTTGCTTTTAGGAATAAGACAAATTTTACAATCTGAAATTGATTTTTTTTGATGTAATCAAGAAGAGCTTCTAGCAGTTTTTCTTTGAGGAGGTCGTCTTCATACAATTTATGTTAAAGGATAGATTTTATCGTGGCATGCAAATCCGGTGTGCCCCCAGGATTGGCTGAGATAATGTAATAATTAGGGATATAAATGTCATCGATGAGGGTTGAAACAGCCCTTAAGGTGTTTTTTATATGCTGTTGAGCCCCTTTAAGGTCCCTCTCGGCGTATCCGTATAGCCTTGCCCGAGAAATTTGCGCCTGTTCCACGGTGATATTTTTATTTCTATTGACCCGTGCCATTTCACAAAGGTCTTTTATAGGGAGTTTGTCGAGAATGATTTGCTCGATTTCAGACGGTAGAATATCTATTGGGTAGGGGAAATGTTTAATGCGGTGATAAGCAGCACCCACACGACGATCTACAAAAAATGTTCCTCTGCAAAATAAGCATGACAGTCGCTCGATCCGCTGGGAATGACCTACTCGGATGAGTCTAGATTTTTCTTTGAGAGTTTTCCAGACTTCAAGCTTGGATAGATTGGCATATTGATCTTGGGAGGCTTGCGAGTAGGGTACGTCATCTCGAAGAATCTCTTCGATTCGGTTTAACGTTGAAAGCGCGGACCCTGTTTTGTTGTTTGTTTGAATGAGAGTAAATGAGTCATTAGATCGAATAACATCGATATATTTTCCAACAGACATATTGAACCTCAAGTATTACAATCTGGCGTGTGACAAACGTTCGTTCCTCGCGCTTGTCATGGTAAAATTATTCAAGCAGGTTTCTGTCACAATTTTATCTCGGAGATTTAAGGCAAAATACCCAGAAAAATCAGCGCCAAAAACATCGATGACAAGCGCGAGGAACGAGCGTTTGTCACACCCCAATTACAACCACTAACTCTTTTCAAACTGTTCTAAAACTTCTTGGCAAAATCCCTGAATCAGTAAAGTATTCGCTTCGGCAGTATCGAGCCCACGTGTTTTCATGTAGAAAACCTGGTCTTGATCTAGCTGTCCTACAGTAGCTCCATGGGACGCTTTTACATCATCGGCAAAAATTTCCAGGTTTGGCTTGCTGTTGGCAATCGCGCCATCGCTAAGAATCAGGTTGTTGTTTCGTTGGAATGCCTCGGTTTTTTGCGCTTCCCTGTGGACAAAAATTTTACCCTCGAAACTCGACTGGCTTGACCCATTTAATACACCCTTAAACAGCTGGTTAGAACGGCAATTGGGAGCTTGATGTTCGATTAATACATGCGTGTGTGCTTCTCTATTTCCATCTAAAATCCAAAGACCGTTTAAATCAGCTTCTCCATTTTCTCCGATCAAATTGACTCTGTAGTCATGCCGAACGGACTGAGTGCCATGTGTTAGCTGGACTGTTTGAAGCTTGGAATCTCTTTTTAGAGTGGCACGAAGGGCATCGAATAACCAAATGTCTTCGGGAAGGGGAGTCGTATGCTGGCAAAATTTCACTTTGGCGTTATCCTCGATCGCAAGCTCAGTCACCTGATTCATCCAAAGTCCTTTGCAATTTTCAAAGGCATAGGTCATTGCAAATTCAGCTTTTGAATGAGTCCCTGCAAAAATCTGAACGCGCGGCATCAACCCTTGGTTTTCTCCGGTGATATAATGCAAAATCTGAATTGGAGCAGGTGTTTCGAGTTTGGGGGGGATGTAGATGAAAGCCCCTTCTTGCTGCAAGGCGAGGTTCAGTAACACGAAAGGATCCTGCTCTTCTTGAATGGATCGATTCCAACCATTGCTTAGGAGGGCGCCATAGGTAGTAGAAGCTTTTTGTATTGTATTAACAACAACTTTTTCAGGGAGCACGGAAAGATCAGGTGTAAAGATACCGTTTACAAAAACAAGATAGGAAGATTCACTGTTAGGAAGTATGTGGGGGGCTATCGAGAGGTGCGTAGGCTGAGTGACAGTAAATTCAGGTCTTAGGGCATAAAGTTGGCGCATCTTCAGGTAGCGAAAAATCTCGTGAGTGCGCGCGGGGAGTCCCATTCCTTCGAAACGCTCCCAAGCCTTAAGCTTTAGTTTTCCTAAAAGGTCTTGCTTCGGAGCCGCTAAAAAACGCTGTGCCAGCAGGGATTGAAACTGATCGAGGTCGGTGACTGTTTCTGCGCTCATTCTTTAACCCCTGCCTCTTCCACTAGCCAATCATAACCTTTAGCTTCTAGTTCTAGAGCTAACGAAGCGTCACCCGACTTAACGATTTTCCCATCTACCATGACATGAACATACTGTGGGTGAATGTAATCAAGGAGTCTTTGGTAGTGAGTGATCAGCACTAAACCTCGTTCAGGGTTCATTAGGGTGTTGACGCCGCGAGCCACAACTTTTAATGCGTCAATATCCAGGCCGGAATCGGTTTCATCTAAGATCGCTAACGCAGGGTCGAGCACTGCCATTTGTAAAATTTCGTTTCGCTTCTTTTCTCCGCCGGAGAAGCCTTCATTCAAGTTTCTTTCTTTGAATTCAGGGCGGATCTCCATCATTGCCATTTTTTCATCCAACATTTTTTCAAATTCGGCTTCGGAGAGTTCGGTTTCACCTTTGGCTTTTCTGTTGGCATTTGTCGCGATCCGCAGAAATTGCATGTTGCTGACGCCGTGGATTTCTACGGGGTATTGGAAGCTCATGAAAAGACCTAAATGGGCTCTTTCATCAGGATCAAGTTCTAAAATGTTTTGTCCTTTGAACCAAATCTCTCCGGCAGTGACTTCGTAGGAAGGATGTCCTGCCAAAATTTTTGCCAAAGTTGATTTTCCCGCGCCATTAGGCCCCATGATGGCGTGGATTTCGCCAGCATTGACTGTTAGGTTCAGTCCCTTTAAAATGGGGGTGTTGTTCACGGAAGCGCATAGATTTTTAATGACGAGCATGATTTATCCCACAGAGTTTTCAAGTTTCAAGGTCAGTAATTTTTGAGCTTCCACCGCAAATTCTAAAGGTAATTCTCGTATTACCTCCTTACAGAAGCCATTAACGATCATATTCACAGCATCTTCCTGGGAAATCCCACGAGTTTGGAAGTAGAAAAGCTGCTCTTCATTCAGCTTAGAGGTAGAAGCTTCATGCTCGACTTGAGAGCTTTGATTTCCGACTTCAATGTAGGGGAAGGTGTTAGCAGAGCAATTGTTTCCTACCAGCATAGAATCGCATTGAGTGTAATTTCGTGCCCCAGTCGCGCGCGGAGCCACTTTAACGAGCCCGCGGTAGCTGTTGTGGGACATTTCGGCTGCGATCCCTTTGGAAATAATTGTCGACTTGGTGTTTTTTCCCAAGTGGATCATTTTAGTTCCCGTGTCGGCTTGCATTTTATTATTAGTCAGGGCAACGGAGTAAAATTCACCTACGGAATTATCCCCTTGCAAAATGCAGCTAGGGTATTTCCAGGTGATTGCCGCGCCGACTTCTACTTGCGTCCAGGAAATTTTAGAGTTGAATCCTGCGCAACGTCCTCGTTTAGTAACAAAATTGAAGATGCCTCCAAGACCTGTTTTTGGGTCACCGGAATACCAGTTTTGTACTGTGGCATATTTAATGGTGGCGTTGTTTAGAGCGACAAGTTCCACGACAGCCGCGTGCAGTTGATTCGTGTCGAATGCGGGAGCAGTGCACCCTTCTAGATAACTGACATAAGAGTCGTCTTCAGCAATAATAAGCGTTCTTTCAAATTGGCCCGATTCCCTGTCGTTGATGCGGAAGT
>CAZENM010000136.1:0-7738 GCA_964513575.1 uncultured bacterium
AAAAGATCAGCGAAAGCAAACTGGATCTCTATTTTTTCACAGTTTCAGACTGGTACTAAAATAGAAACCCTATTTTTGCTGTAAACCCTTGGAAGTTAATGTTTCCATTGCGGTGAAATGTGTATTTTTCAGTATCGCCAACATTGCCTGAAGGAATCCAAGGCGTTACCGGAAGCATATGAATATTCCACCAGGAATTTAGTTCATAGCCAATTTGAATGTCTGTATGAGCTCCAAAGACACATCCAAACCATTTAAAACCTAGTCCCGCTTGGGTATTGGGAACATAACGTGTTTCGTTGAAATGAGAATCACCCGTAGGTAATGTGCTGAAGTTAGGGTTGTGTGCAAAATTATGGAATTTATATCTTCCTAAAATGACAGCTCCGGAAAAACGACCGTAAAAAGATACCCCTTTGCCTAAATTCCAATCGAGGTCTAACCCTAGACGTCCTCCTCCCCCGTAATATTTCCAGTCGTTTTGAATTTTATTCGTATTGATTGGAAACTGTGCGGTAGGCGCGGTGTATTTAATCGTCCAGTTCTGTTCAAAATAGGCCCCTGTTACTCCCATAAAAACTTTTAGGAATATGTTTCTCGTCGGATCAAATCGCTTTGCCAGGAGAACATCCCCCTGTTGAAATTTTAGAGTAATATCACTGGTAGCTAGTAGAGGTTCGGTTTCGACATTTTCTCTGAAGTTGCCGTTTAAAAATAAATTGGGGTCGCTTGGTTTTTCCGCCTTCTGATAACCCTCGGAGGTGTAATAAGTGTAGGTTCCCAAGAGCTGCCATTGACCACATTTTAGAGGGCATCCCACTCCTATTCTGTAGCCCGGTTTCCAGTCGAGTGAGGCAAAATGAAATTTTCCGTTAGCGTCATCAGGAAGGTTTGGTGGAGTTGAAGACGATTCCGTGTTTGAATCGGGGTGTTTATCGACTGTGCAAAACTCAAGATTATCCTGATCGGCTTTCCAATACAGAAACTCTCCAAATACAAACAAACCATCTTCATAGTTGGGAGTTGGCTCATAGCATGGATAAGGGATTGCGACACAGCACGGTTTTGTTGTTTCGGTTTGAACGTAATATGTCGGGGGTTGTAAAAAGTTGTACTGAGCCGTCAAGGTATTGTTAAATGAAAATAAACCAATTAACAGGATCATTTTGCGTATCATTTCTATCACCTTATGAATTCATAACAAGAATTTCTTTGTACGCTAAAATGGGATTAAAATAAATTTTTTATTCTAATTCATAGGGCAGTTTGTGTGGGATTGAATGCTTTAACGTATGAAAATTCTGGAATAAAATGGCGGCTAGAAGGTAGAACCAAGTACTCTATATTAAAAGTTTTGCCGGAAAATTGTACAATGTCGAATGAATAACAAACCGAAAAAAATGGGAATCTTATGAAAACTATGTTATCAATCACGCTTTTTCAAATGATGATGTTCTGCACACATTTGTCGGGAAGAATCATTGAAACGAAGCATTTCAGTAAAATCACCGATTACATTCAACCTGACACGCTAGTGGTTTTAGACATTGATGATACTCTTTTGATCCCAACGCAAACTCTTGGGAGTGATGCTTGGTTTTGTTATAGACTTAAGCAGCTGCTTGCCGAAAATAACCAGGAGTCAGCCCTTGATAAGGCGCTTGCTGAATGGGAAGCCGTGAGGCACCTTACAAAAATGAAAATTGTTGAAAGCGGAACAGAACGAGTGATTGAAGGGCTTCAAAACCGAAATGTTGTTGTGATGGGTTTGACGACACAAGGACTTGCTTTGGCAACTCGATCAATTAATCAATTACTTGCTGTCAATATCGACCTGACGAAGACAGCACCCTCGTGTGAAGATCATTATTTCATTAATCAGCACGGTGTATTGTATAGGCATGGGGTGTTATTTACCTCGGGAACACCGAAGGGGCCTGCATTGTTGAAGCTATTGGACATCATAAATTTTCAGCCTAAGCATGTTGTATTTATTAACGATAAGTCTACCCATCTTAGGGATGTAGAACAAGCGGTTGAATGTAGAAATATTTCCTTTACGGGTCTTCGCTACTCCTACTGTGACGAAAGAGTCGCTCATTTTAATCCTAAGATCGCAGACATTCAATGGAACCTTTCGACGTTTAGTAAGATCTTGTCAGATGAAGAGGCGGAATCTATTTTACGCGTCCCTTCTACTGACTGAAAGCAATCCAACGTCGGGCAGTCCACGAGCGAAACCATGACTGAAGATTAGTTGAGGCTAGCTTGATGATTTCCCGTTTTTGTTTTTCAAGCCATTCACAGAGCTGCATCACGGTTTGGGGGTGTTGCATCTGCTCCAGTAACAAAAATTCAGGAAGGGTGATCTCTGTCCACCCTAAGTCGTTTGAGCGACTTCTGGATAGAACAAAATAAAACTTTTTCTTTTTTGATAGGGTCGGAAAGGGATTATCGATCCAATATTCGACGGAGTTTCTTAGCATTTCTCTACGAAAACTAAAGAGATCGTAGGGAAAGGCAAAAAGTTTCACATGGGGTTGCAGGATGAGCGGCTTGACTCGCAGCGCTTCTTCACCCTCGTCGGAAATTGAGGGGTATTCCCCAGCTACAAATGACTCAAGGTACAGATAGTCTAGTTTCACACAGTTTAAGACCAGCGCCTTATCTTTTTCATTGTAATATTTTTCGACCCACTCAGCCAGTCTATCGCCAAGGGGATTGAGTGACCAGCTGGTGGGTGGATATATTTCTAAATAGGGTTTACCGATGTTCTCATTAAAAGAATCATAGCCAAAAAGACGCAGGGTTAAGGGAAAAGAATCCTGAAGTGTGTTTAGAAGTCTCCACCAATATTGCTGATTGTAAAGTTCAATCCGTTGTTCGGGAGCTAACGTGGGGCTTGGGGCGATGAAAATGGGGGCTTCATCTTTGATTGCCCGTCCGGATGGAGCTATGGGATTGATCCTGCTTTTGGCATCTATCCGTTTTGAGATCACACCGCCAAACCACTCTTGTGTTTGTCGAAGCGCTGCGGGTACTTTAGCGTCATAGGTCATGTGGGAACTCCTAAAAGAGTTTTCTGATATGCTTTTGCTTTTAGAGCCTCTTCCCATGTTTCTTGGAAGCTGACGAGGTTATCATCCCATTCTAGGAGTGTGGAGACCCCTTTTGTACGGGGGTAGACTTCTCCGTAGAGCTTCCAGACCTCATCTCGAACATAGTTGTCATGTGTGTCAAGAACGTAATCTCCGTGATCGCTGTGTCCTGCAAGGTGGATTTGAAGCACACGATCAAGAGGAATCGAATTCACGTAGTCCATGGGTTCAAATCCGTGATTACGGCTGGACACATAGATATTGTTGACATCAAGCATCATATAAATGTCAGCCTTTTCGACCACGGCGGTGTAAAATTCCCATTCGGGCATTTGATCTTGTGTATAGGCGACATAGGACGATAGGTTTTCTAATGCAAATGGAACTTCCAGATAGTCCTGAACAATCCTTGCTCTTTCGGCAACGTAATCGACCACTTCTTTGGTGTAGGGAAGGGGGAGTAGATCGTGATAATGCGCTTCGGGGAGTTTCCCCCAGCAAAGGTGATCGGAAATCCAAGGGGTTTTTGTTCTTCGCGCTAGTGCTTTTAATCGCTTAAGATAGTCGAAATCAAGGGGATCGGGACTGCCGATCGCCAAAGAGACGCCATGTTGTACAATCGGATAGTGTTCAAGGATTCTGTCTAGGTTTTCAAGAGGTTTTCCTCCGTCAACCATAAAGTTTTCGCTGATAATTTCGAACCAGTCTATTGCCGGCCATGTCGAAAATATATCGTCGTAGTGTGGGATGCGGAGACCGATACCGATCCCCAAGTTTGGGATTTCATGTGCCATGAGTCAATAACCCGTGTTGTGAAAAAGGTGTATAGTCGTTGTCGACTATACACCATCTCTAATTCATAATAATTATTTTGTTAATGCTTCTCGCTTCGTCTTCATTTTTTCTGCGACGAGTCTGACAACCAGATTTTTATCTGAAAAAGCGCACTTGCCTGTTCCTTTGCAAGAACCTTGGCCGGCGCATTTATTGGTATCAGTTTTGCAGGCATTCAACCCTTTGCATTCATTTGTCCCGTTGCATCTAGCGCTAGCGACCAAACGAGCAAGGGCTTTTGCTTCAGGGCTAAGTTCTTGATAGGTTTTTAGGGCCTGATCATTCAATTCTAAAGTAAATTCGTCCTCGGTGAGGAGATGGTAACCGATATTTTGATCATTTAGATCAACTTTTTTGGTGTTTTCTTTGCTATCTTTTGGGATGGGAGCGGGGCTTGTCAAAGATTTTGGCGCTTCTCTTTCCGCAACAACTCCGTTACAGCCATGAGCGCTGCATTTATCCGCAATAGCATTACAGCTGTGAGCTCTGCCATTATCTGCGACAGAGTTACACTTGCTTCCACAATTTCCAGCAACAGCATTACAGCTGTGAGTTCTGCCGTTATCTGCGACAGAGTTACACTTGCTTCCGCAACCTTTAGCTATGCCGCCGCATCCTTTTTTTCCACCGCAACCTTGAGCGGCGATGAATTTTTGGATTTCTTCCGAGTGGGCGCCTTGAAGTGCGTCAATAGCATTGGAGGCGAGTATTCCGCCTGTTAGGCCCATTAGAGCTAGTTTTGCAAATTCATTTTTTTTCATAGAATTTCTTCGCCTCCGTAAAATTATTAAAATAGTGCGACCGGGAAAATATAAAGTTTCCCCGGCGCACAATAAATTCAAACTATCTGGATGATGAACCAGTTCCAGCGCCGCTTGTTCCGGCGTTGTTGATTGGGTTCATGTTTGTACGTGTGTTAGGAAGCATGTTGTTTGGAGCATTTGTGTTAGATGGCTGTACGCCTTTGTTCTGCACATCTTGCTTTGTTTTTTCAGCAGCTTGTCTTAATTTTTCTTGATCAGAAGTTGCAGGAACTACAGGAGTGTTTGTAGTTTTTTGGTAGTAGTAGTTTCTATTTCCGCTTGGTTGTTGAGCAGCTGGTTGTGCAACTGGTTGCGCAGCTGGTTGAGCAGATTGAACGCTTGAACCGTCAGACTTTAGGCTTCCGCATCCATGAATGGTGTATCCGCTTGGCGCTGCGCCGCTTGCATTGCATCCACTGGCTGGTACTGCATGTCCATGGCATCCGCCGTTTGGTACTGCATGAGAGTTGCATCCGCTTGAGCTTGGAGCGTAGTAGCTTCCTCCATTGGATGTTGTGCTGCTGCTGCTGTGTCCGCAACCTGATTTTCCGCCGCATCCGCCGCTAACAAGAATATTAGAAGCTTCTGAAAGATTTGAAATGTCGCCATTTAGCGATGTCGATGCGCCAGAAGCTGCAATAACTCCCGATATTACTAAGTTGAATAGTGTATCTTTGTTCATGAATTCTCCTAAGATGTTGTTGTAAAATAGTCTCTAGCACCCATAACGACAGGGATAGTAAGATTCTATTGATTTCTTAACTCATGTTTAACAGTCTTGGGTTGATATTTCAAGAAATTTTTTGAATCTTTGAGAGTATCTCTTGGATTTAGATAGTTTATTACAGTGAGATAAAATGTTTGTTTTTAAGTTGTTTTAGTTGTTAAGTGGTTTTAATAATATAAAAACACGATGTGAAACGTTTTGTTTTTAATTGTTTTTTGGTGTGGATTCGAGTTTTCTGGTTTTTTAGGAACTCTTGTTTCTGCCAAAAAAAATTTTGCCCTTAAATATTGAATAGGGAGATCAACCCTGTCTTTTCTCAATGAATACGCCGCTTATGGAGCAAGCCATCTTGCGCCTTAGGAGAAATCCACCGTTCTATAAAGCTTTACAAATGACTCATTTATGTGTTATAAACCTCTTTAATACTTAAAAAAACCTTAAATAATGAAGCCTTTTATATCACTTTTACTTCTATGGTTAGCCCACTTCTTGGTTGATTTCATGATCGGGATTTGGCCTGTTTATAAAACCATGTTTCACTTGGACATTGCTACAGCAGGGGTTATAGCAGGGGCAGGTGCTTTTATCGGTGAAGGGCTGCAAGCCGTTTTTGGCTCCTTAAGCGACAAAGGCTATAGAAAAAAATTGATAGCCGCCGGATTGTTTTGTACAGGTGCTACCGCATTGCTGGCCTATACCCAAAGTTACCCCGTCTTATTTCTGATATTTATGACAACCTGTATTGGATCAGGGGCCTTTCATCCCTGTGCCGCCAGCTTAGTGGGCGATCTTGCTCCTCATCGCAGAGGGCTTTTGATCTCGATATTTGCCTCCGGAGGTGCCCTAGGGCTTGCAGCCTCGCAACTCATCTATGTTCAAGCTTTTAAAATTTTGCACGGCAGTACGATTTGGTTGATTATTCCCTCATGCCTGCTGGTTTTAGTGATGGTTTTTTATCAGTTTGGAGGGCTTGGCAACGCCCGTAAGCATTCCCACAAATCATTAAATCTTGGTCAATTTGCGACATTTTTCAAAGACGTCGACCTTAAAAACCTCTATATTGCCCAAGTGTGCAGTCAGAGCATTTTATGGGGATTGATGTTTTTGCTGCCTGATTTTCTGCGCAGCCGAGGATATGAGGATTGGGTTTGTTTTGGTGGAGGACACCTGTTTTTTATTTTGGGAGGTGCCTTCGCGATGATTCCGAGTGGGTTTTTAGCCGATAAATACTCCTGTAAATCCGTGTTAATCTTCGCTTATAGCTTTGGAATCCTTTTATTCTATTGTCTGTTGTTCAGCCCGCACTTAGAAACCTCTCTTATTTGTACGCTGTTGTTTGGTGTGGGTGGTTTGTTAGGGCTGGTGAATCCTGTCAGCGTTGCTTTTGCTAATCGATTGCGTCCTGAAAGTTCCGGAGCTGTCAGCGCTCTTATGATGGGGCTTGTATGGTGCATGGCTGAGGGTGTAGGACAGGCAGGCGGCGGACTATTAACTAGGTTATTCGATTCAGACGCTCCCGCGAAAGCTTTATCTGTTTTAGGTTCGCTTCTTATCGTGGGGCTGTTTTTTGCACTTCCTCTCCCTAAGCAGATTCCTAAAACTGTTCAACCCGAAATGATCTAATGAATTTATATTTTTTAGCGTTCCTTCTTTTTTCTAGCTCGCTATTTGCGGAAGAACCACTGCATTTAACTAAGCATCAGCCCAATTGGCGTATTGACGTTGTTGAGACCCATGTGAATGGATTTCCTAAAAGAGCGGAGATTTTTGCACCCATTCCAAAAAGCCAAGAGTGGAAAAAAGTTAAAGAAAAAGAATTTCGTCCCGATGGAACAATTGCTCGGGAAAGTGATTTCCAGGAGGGAGGTAAAGAAGGTGTCACCATTCTGTACTACCCAAGCGAAAAAATCGAAATGATAATGCTTTATAAAGGCGACAAGCTGAACGGCGCCGCCCGTGTCTTTGATGAACAAGGGGTATTACGGGATAAGTTTTATTATAGAGATGGATTACGAGAAGGTTCCTACGGATATTATGATGACAAAGGGATTCTTTTTGAAAAAGGGAACTTTGTTGCAGGAAATAAAGAAGGGGAATCCCAGTATTATTCCGAGGAGGGAAGTCTTCTTAAAAAGGAAAATTATCAGAAAGGATTATTGCACGGGGAATCGATCGAGTACTACGCAAGCGGAAACTCCAGGAGCGTTCAGAATTTCTACCGCGGCCTGCTGCATGGAACCAGTAAGGGAATTGCGAGCATCATCTATTCTCCGGAA
>CAZENM010000137.1:0-7707 GCA_964513575.1 uncultured bacterium
CCGGAAATGGTGATGTCAATGTGGAATCTCATGTTGATTTACCGATGTTGCTGAAGTCCTTACCGGCATGACAATCTGCTGAACTCCTTCCTTTTGCAAGGTTAGCCCCATTCGCAAGCGTCATCATGACAGCTCACCTTCAGGTTCCGGCTTTGGATCAACAATGGTGTTCAACACTGTCCAAAAAAACCTTAGATTACCTTAAAGACACAATCGGTTTCAAAGGGGTGATTCTTTCCGACTCGCTGGTGATGGAAGGTGTCCTTAAGCAATGTGGATCTGTCGATGAAGTTGCTATTCAAGCACTTAACGCTGGTTGCGACCTATTAATCCTTGGGGGGAAACAACTGACAGGAAATCACGCAAGCCTAGAGCTGACAGTGGAAGATATCCAACGAATTCACGGTGCTCTCATAGAAGCCATCAAAAGTGGACGTGTTTCGGAAGCTCGTGTGGATCAGGCCGTCGAGAAAATTCTTTGGTTAAAAGACTCCATTCCAAAATAATTTTTTCACCTGTTTTTGTCCCGAAAGATAAGTCGCACGCCCAAAATCAATTGGAACGGCGACTCATCAAGCACAAAGGATGTTAATTATTTCACTTGGAGTTGGTTGTTGACTCGCACGACACCGGGTGTGTTTTGCGCGATTCTTTGGACGAGATCACGTTGTTGATTAGAGGATACGATTCCGGTAATTGTCACAATACCGTTAGATGTAGTCACTTTGATATTTGCGAGATCACGCGGAGTAAAATTCTGTGTTGTTAAGGCGCTGAAAATATTTTGCGATGTTAAGAAATCGACAGGTCCTTCTTCGACAACAATCACTTCTTGGGTTCCTATCGCGGGGCTTCTTTGGGTCGTTGTTGTTTGTGTAGTGGTAGCTAAGTAGTACCCTAAGAGGAGCAAAGGAATCCCGATAAGCAACAATGTTCGCAACCATGAAGATCTGTCGGTTTCGCGGTCACCGCTAAAGGATTGGCCGCCAACTTGTGTCTGGCTTCTTGCTGTTTTATCAAATGTAAATCTTCTTAATTCTTCTTCAGCCTGTTCTTTACTGAATCCATAACGTTGCTGAAGTCTGGCGATAAGCTGGTCGTAACGACCGTTGATTTGTCTTAAATCCTCATCTGTCAGATTACTCCATTTTTCACGGATCACTTCACGGACTTGTGTCCATTGGTTTTCTAGAAGCTCTTTATTCATAACTCCTCCTATGTTTTGGGGCAAATGTTTATTAATACCCTCAAACTTGTTATTAATCAATTACTAGATTAAAAGTCAAATCCGTCCTAAAAGCAACAATATCAATAAAATAATTAAAATTGTTCCTAATAAACCACTGGGACCATAACCCCATCCAGCACTATGTGGCCACTGCGGAAGCGCACCAATCAGAAACAAAATTAGAATAACAACTAAAATAGTGTTAAGCATACTCCCCCCTCTTATATTGAGCATCAAATTCAACCTAATCCCGAGTTAAAACAATGTCAATATTTTTTGACTCATCGAGCAAATGAGTACCTGGTCAGTCTAAAAATATTTCAATAAAATATATTTTTTTTTATCAAGAGCACTATAATGAAATTTAGATTCACTTTAAAACAACGGGATCCGCCATGGAAAAAACACCTGATCAGTTAGAAAAAAATTCGATTGGATTAGGCGAATCGATCATCATGGGAATCGCGGGAACAGCCCCTGCGTTTAGCATGGCTGCAACAACAGGGGCGTTAATCACCGCTGTAGGAACACTGTCTGCGGCAAGTTTATTCTATTGCGGATTGATCATGTTCGGGGTGACTCTTGCGTTTTTGCATTTAAATAAAATCAATACTAATGCCGGAGCATCCTACGCTTGGGTGGGGGATGTTTTCCATCCCGTGCTTGGTTTTTTTGCCGGATGGTCTTTGCTTGTTGCCTCTTCCGTTTTTATGGTGTCGGGAACAATCCCTGCAGCCACGGCAACTCTTGCGTTGGTTAGTCCCTCGTATGTGAACGACACGGCAATTGTCACTCTGGTTGCTGCGGCGTGGTTGATTATTGTGAGTTTAATCGTCATCAAGGGCACGAAACTCGCGGCAATATTCCAGGTGCTTACAACCGCGATTGAAGTGGGGATTCTTCTCTTGGTCGTCGGATTTATTTTCTATCATTATTACAGCAATCCTGTGACCCCTTTTACGTGGGGTGAATTTTCGATTACAGGTTTTACTCCTCAAACCTTTTCAGCAGGAGCGTTAATCGCGCTGTTCTTTTTTTGGGGATGGGATGTTACCTTAAACTTAAGTGAAGAAACCCAAAACTCAAAAGAAGATCCGGGCTGGGGAGCTGTTTGGGCGATGGCGATTGTTTTGGCGCTTTTTATTAGTTTTACGATTGCAACGCAGTTAGCGTTAACAGAAAGCGAAATCCAAAACGCAGGAACGAATGTGATTTTCGCCCTGGCAGAAAAGGTGTTCCCAAGCCCGTACAGCTATATGGCGGTTGTTGCAGTGATGTTGAGCACCGTGGGAACTTTGGAGACTACAATCCTACAATTTACTCGCACGATGTTCGCGAAAGGGCGCGATGGTGTTCTGCACCCTCGTTATGCTGTATTGCATTCAAAATGGAAAACTCCTTGGCTGGCAACACTGGTGATTATGTCTCTAGGTCTTGTACTATTGTTTCTATCCTCGTTTTTTCCGTCCGTCAATTCTATTATCGAAGTTTCTGTCAAGGCAATCGGCTTTCAAGTTGCCTTTTATTATGGTCTAACCGGTTACGCATGTGCTTGGCTTTTCAGAAAAGAAGGAATGAAATCTATACAGAAGTTTTTCACGTGGGTCTTATGGCCCTTTATCAGCGCGAGTTTCATGGTATTTATCGCTGTTTATAGCGTACAAGCTTTTGATAGAATGACAACGATCATTGGGATTGGAGGAATAATAATAGGAGTGATCCCATTATTACTGAACAGATTCTGCAAACGAAAAAAATAATTTTCTTTGAATTTGAGAGAAAAAAAGCCGGAGATTGTCTCAAGGCACCTGGCGACATCCTTAAGGCTGCTACATTCCTGTCCTGACCTGGTTCGGACTGCCCTGTTCCATGAGGTCCCCGGCAAGCATGTAGTGTAGCGGTTTCCACTATTTAAATCTAGGCATTTATTTTAAATTGATAGATGATGACCTTTGTAGCTGTGAAAATAAAAAGTGATTTCAGTGTACTACCCGGACAGTGTATTTAATTTACCTTGGGCGAAAAACCTGAAAAAATCTTTTCAGAAACTCTCAAAATTGCAGAATTGATATTAGCTCAATTAGCGTTAAAGCAGGAGACCCATGAATCCAAGATCAATTTTTATTGGAGCCACAGGACAAAACGTGGGTAAAACAACTTTATGCCTCGGAGTTCTTGCGGCTCTTCAAAACAGATATGGTTCTGTTGGGTTCATAAAACCGGTGGGGCAACTTCACGTTAAGGTTGAAGACAATATTAGTGTGGATAAAGATGTTGTGTTATTTAAAAAACATTTTAATTTGCCGGAGAGTTGGGAAGACATGAGCCCGGTGTTGGTTCCCCCCGGAGTCACTCGTGATTTCCTTGATGGAGCAATTTCTACACAATCCCTAATGGACAAAATCACCAAAAGCTATCGAAAAATCACTTCACTTAACGACTTCACTCTCGTCGAGGGCACAGGACATGTTGGCGTGGGGTCGATCATCGGCTTAAACAACGCTAAAGTCGCGAAAGAATTAGGCGTTGAAATGGTGATTATAGCCTCCGGCGGCCTTGGAAGCGCATTCGACGAATTATCTTTGAATATCGCACTCTGTCAACAGTATGGGGTAAAAGTTCGCGGGGTAATCCTCAACAGGGTCAAGGAAGAAAAACGTGATATGATTCTGGAATACTTTCCTAAAGCGCTAAAACAATGGGATATCCCCCTGATTGGATGCCTCCCCTACAATGATTTCTTAAGCAATCCGACGATCCGCGACTTTGAAAACCTTTTTGATGACGCGACTTTATTGTCGGGGGAAGAGCACCGTTATCGCCATTTCTCGAGCTTTAGACTGGTTGCCGGCTCATTAGACTCCTATACCGGAGAGCTTGATCCTAACGAACTCGTTATCACTCCAGCCAGTCGGGAAGACATCATAGAAGCAACAATCCAGCGGCATCAAAGTCAAGAATTCGCCGGGGGCATGATCCTAACAAGCAGACCCACCCCGAGCGTAGCGATTTTAGAAAAAATTCGGAAGGTTGACCTTCCGATTATCTATGCGCCGTTATGTAGTTATGACGCGATGAAACGTATCACCTCATTCACCGCAAAAATCCGTACAGAAGACGTTCTTAAGGTGAATAAGGCGATCGACATCGTTGAAGAGCACCTAAATTTTGATTTATTGTGTCGATAAACTAAAGAATCTCGACACGTGTTGCGATATCTGACTCATTATAGGTCACGCGAATAGTGAAATATTCTGACTGATTATAGTATCCTTCCATCGGCGTTCCAACAACTTCCCAAATCCCAACTGATGTTACGTCTAAAAGCGCATGCATCACAGCTCTGCCTTTTGAACCTGTTGCTTGCTTAAATTGATAAACCTCTACCAATTCTCCGGTAGAAAGTCGTTCTGTGGAAATCACCTGCGGATTAGCTGAAACAAATTGTCCGCGAGAACGGCAGGATTGCAATTCGTGAATTTCAACCCCATTTTTTCGGGATGCCATAATTACGGAACATGAGTCCAATGATACAACAATGAAAAGTGCCAATATAAAATTTCTCATAATTCCTCTCGTTATTTAAATTCTTATTTCTATCTATTATTTACTGACAAGAACCACACACAAACATTCCAATCGACGTTTACAAACAATTTAAATAATTGATTTAGAGAATAATATAATCTGACCGACAATAAATAGCAAGAAATTACTCCAAACAGAGATGTGACAAACGCGAGGAACGAGCGTGTATCACAACCCAACTCTAAACCATCAACACGACAACTTTTTATTTTAATAAACTAGATCATCTTATAGAGTGAGTCTAAATTTAAACAAAGGTGATCAGATGGGAAAATGGACAAATATATTGCCCCTAGCTTTGGTTCTGGCTGGCGGAAGCTTACAATCTCCTACCTCACTGGAAGGGTGCACAGGAATCCAAATAAAACCTGAAGATGGTCTTCACGTGAATGGTAGAACACTTGAATTTGGGATCAAGATTGAATCATCTGCCGTGATTGTCCCTCGAGGATACTCTTTTACCGGAACGACTCCGTTGGGTGAAGGATTGAAGTACCAAGCTAAATATGGCGCAGTCGGGGCAATATGTTTCGACAACCCATCCATGATGGATGGCATGAATGAAAAAGGGTTGACTGTAGGAACGTTTTTCTTTCCGGAGTATGCGGAATACACTCCTGTGACGGAAGAAAATAAATCGAAAGCTCTTTCTCCAATCGAATTCCCCAACTGGCTCATCACTCAGTTCGCTACTGTGGATGAAGTAAAAGCGGGGCTTTCCGGCGCGGTTATTGTCCCTACCGTGATCAAAGAATGGGGTCCAACACCGGCTCCGATGCATTATATTGTCTATGATAAGGCTGGAAATTCTATTGTGATCGAACCTGTTAAGGGAGCCCTTAAAGTTTACGACAGCCCTCTAGGCGTTCTAACTAACTCTCCAAACTTCGAATGGCACATGACTAATTTAAGGAATTACATCAATCTCACAGCGGTAAATGCAAAACCGATTGAATTTGACGGATTAACACTTTCGTCATTTGGACAAGGATCCGGATTGGTAGGACTGCCGGGAGATTTCACCCCCCCATCCAGGTTTGTGCGTGCGGGTATATTTACAATTTCAGCCACGCCTTCAAAGACACATGAAGAAGCTGTTTTTCAAACGTTTCACATTTTAAATCAGTTTGATATCCCTGTGGGAGCTATTCGTCAGGTTGTAGATGGAGTTATTCATTCCGACTATACTCAACTAACCTGCGTACGTGATCCACACACATTAAAGTATTATTTCAAGAGTTATGATGATCAAGAAATAAGGTTTATTGACTTAACAAAATTTGACCTCAACAGCAAAGAAATGAAAAAGGCAAGTTTAGCAACACCTAGAAAGGCAACAGACTTCACAGCTGACCTCAAATAACTTTGCGTTCCCCCCACCTGTTAAATACGCAGGTGGGGTTTTAAGATGTTAACCTTCCCGTCTAATAATAGATAATCGAAAAAATCATTGTGTTTTTTTACACATCTACATCATACTCTCGGCCATGAACTCAAACCAAAATGAAGGAACATCATGAAAAAGACCCTATTATCAGTTGCTACAACTATGATTATTCTATCTCAAAGCCAGATCCACGCTGACGATTGCTGTGACAACAACACAAAACTAATTTTCGACAATTATTGCAGTCAAGAAATCTGCTGTGAAAACGGATTTTATGCAGGGATTCTTGGCGGAGCTAACTTTTTAGAAAACACACCATCGCATGGATTCAAAGCCAACTTTGATACTGGTTATTCTCTCACAGGACTTATCGGCTATCGATTCTGCAATGGCGTACGTCTTGAAGGTGAATACACATACCGTAAAAACGCTTTAAATGATGCGCACATACGCTATTATGGAAATATTGATGGTCTTGATGGACATTTTCAATCTTCAGCATTTATTGCAAACGTTTTGTGGGATCTTCCCTTGTCAAGCTGGGGTTGTGATATAGGTCAAATTCGACCCTACCTAGGCGCCGGATTGGGATATGATTACGAACAAGTAAAGATTTTAGATGAACATAATAATGGCGGTAACTATGCGTGGCAGGTCATGGGTGGAGTTTCCTTCCCGGTTGTCTGTAATACAGATATCGTCTTGGAGTATAAATTCCATAAAAGTAATGCGAAGCATCTATACAACAATACTGTAAGCGTTGGTGTGAAGTACTACTTCGGCAGCTAATACTCTTTGTATTTCAATTTTCAAAGTCCCTCCGTTCGCAGATCGCAAGTTGGTTAGTATTAAGTCAATACAACCCAACTTGCGATCCGGTGACCCCAAGGCCAACGGCATCAACTTAAGAGCTTAGCTACGAATAGAAAGACGAAAGCATTGATCATGTTTGTGATGAAATTGCACAAGCACGGAGGTCCCCACAAGCTAAAGAGGTGATTCCATAATTAAAATACCCTGGATTTTAATTACGGAATCACCTCTAAAGCATGCGCAACAAATGCAATGCCTTGCTTAAAATTCCATGAATAGATAAACTATAAAGTTAACAATCTAAACATAAAGGGTTTAGCATGAAAAAAAATATATTATGTGGAATTTGTTTGGGTCTTTTTTTACTATTAGCAACAACAACAGATGCCGGCCAATCGCGCAGCCGATTCGGATTCAATATTAACGTCGGTGCCTTCGCGCCTCCAGCCCCAATCGTTACCTATTATCCAACTCCAGTTTACCAAGCCTATCCTGTCTACTATCATGTTCCAGTGCAGTCCTATCCTCCAGTTGCTGTTTACCAACCAGTTCAGGTCTATCACCCAGCGCCTGTCGTTTACTACCCTCGCCAACCGAGAGCAGGTGTAACCTTTGGTTGGTATAGATAGGCTCGACTTTGAGGCTGTGAAAAAATAGAGATCCAGTTTGCTTTCGCCGATCTTTTTTGTTT
>CAZENM010000138.1:0-7703 GCA_964513575.1 uncultured bacterium
CGTGGTCTACTAAAATTGATTTGATTTACTGTAACATTAAGAATGATACAAGAGAAAACAATGGGAGAACAAGATGGCGGAAGTGGTGGGACTCGAACCCACGGTACGTTTTCACGCACACTCACCTTCCAGGCGTGCTCCTTAAGCCACTCGGACAACCTTCCGTAAAGAGACACTAGATTAACGTATTTGGATAAAATAATGCAACAGATTTTCTAAGCAAAAATGAAGGTGACCTCAAAAAAAGTCATATTGTCGATTATTAATCAATAATTGGGATTATCTATTGATTTTTAGCTAATAGTGTGCTTTACTTACTCATTGATCTGGAGGAGTTTTGAACAATTTATTCATTTTATTTGCGCTGGTAATTTCTCCCTTTTTTCTCTTCAGTGAATTGATATTGGTGAGTGTTGCCCCTCATAAATTCTTTGTGGAGCAAATTTCCGAGCATACAATTCCTGTACAGTTAATGGTGCCGGCGGGGGCGAGCTCCCATACCTATGAGCCCACTCCGAAGCAAATCTTGTCTGCCGTAAAAGGAGATATTTGGTTTACAATAGGGGAGTCATTCGAGCCCAAAGCCGCACGTTCATTGACCTCCTACAATCCCCAAATGCAAATCATTGACCTGAGACAGGGGGTCCGCCTCATCAGAGACGACGGTCATCATCATTGCTGTTCCTGTCACCCCGGCGCCGAAGATGTGCATTATTGGCTTAGCGCTAGAGAAGCAAAAGCTCAGGCTCAGACGATTTATCAAGCCTTAGCGGCCCGTTATCCCGAAAAAAAAGAAGTGCTTCAAAGGGGATACGAAAAATTTATTTCTGATTTGACGCAGCTAGACCAAGAGTTGTCCGTTGAGCTCAAGCCGGCGGAAGGACGCTCTATCTTAGTTTCACATCCTGCTTATAGCTATATGCTGCGCGATTATGGGATGGATCAGATCTCGATTGAATTCGAGGGTAAAGACCCCACGCCCCTTCAGTTGACACATACCCTGCGCGATGCTCGAAATGCAAAAGTCACAAAAGTATTCGTTCAGCCGCAATATCCCAGCAAGGGTGCCGCGCTTGTTGCAAAAGAAATCGGAGCCCGTGTCGTAACCCTTGAACCTTACTCAGAAAATTATTTTGAAACCATGCGACAAATCGCCAAAGAGTTTGCTTCCCCTTAATGAAACAGATCGACGTACAACACTTATATTTTGATTATGGTCCTACAGTGGTCCTTAAAGATGTCTCTTTTGAGGTTTCTCAAGGCGAGTTTTTAGGGGTTATCGGGCCAAATGGGGGTGGAAAAACTACTCTTCTTCGCATTCTAATGGGCTTTTTAAAACCCACATCAGGGACAGTCCTCATCGAAGGAAAGGATCCTCAGGCCGAACGGTATAAAATCGCGTACGTCCCCCAAAGCCTTCGTTTTGATAGGCAGTTTCCAATCTCAGTGAATGAGTTGGTGCTTTCCGGACGGTTATCGACTCTCTCTTGGACAGGACGCTATTCGAAGATGGAAAGAGAGATCGCTCGCCACGCTCTTACCCTTGTGGGAATTGAAGATTTAGGAGAGCGGGCTTTTGGAGAGCTTTCCGGCGGTCAAATGCAGCGAGCGTTGATTGCCCGCGCGCTTGCCTCTGAGCCCGAAATATTATTTTTAGACGAACCGACAGCAAGTGTTGATGCCCAAGCCGAAGATGAGATCTACCGTCTGTTAAAGTCCTTTAGTCCGAAAATTACTATTGTAATGGTCACTCACGACCTTAAAGCCGCAATCGAATTAGTAGACCGCGTGCTTTGCGTCCAAAGAACCGTTGTATCACTACTCCCGCAACAAGTCTGCGAACATTTCGCGCTAGGCTTATATCACCCTCCGTTGATGCAACTGGGAGAAAAACAATGATTTCATTTTGGGAAGCTTTAACGCTAAATCCACTTCTACTTGCTGCAGTGATTGCCGGTTTAGCAGCTTCAGTGGTCAGCGGGATCATTGGGTCCTATGTAGTCGTTAAACGGATCGTTTTTATCTCAGGAAGCATTTCTCACGCAGTATTAAGTGGAATCGGCCTTAGTCTTTGGCTAGAACGAGCCAAAGGGATAGCTTGGCTTTCTCCAATGCATGGCGCTCTAGTCGCGGCGATCCTTTCCGCTCTGCTTTTAGGGTGGATAAGAGCTAATTATCGTCAGCGTGAAGACTCTGTTATCGCCGCATTATGGTCGGTTGGAATGGCAATCGGGGTATTGTTTATTTCACAAACTCCGGGATTTAACGTAGAGCTTACCAATTTTCTCATTGGGAATATTTTGTGGGTGACTCCGGAAGACTTAGCAACTCTTTTTGTGTTAGATGCCGTGGTGCTCACGGTCGTTTTGCTTCTTCACAATAAATTTTTAGCGGTTTGTTTTGACGAAGATCAGGCCAATCTTCAAGGAGTTCCTGTCAACAATCTGTATTTGCTGCTGCTGGTGCTGATATCCGTGTCTATCGTTCTCCTTATTCAGGTTGTTGGCGTGATCCTTGTGATGACGATGCTAACGATTCCTGCGGCGATAGCTAATACCTACACAAGAAGTCTTTCAACGATGATGATGGTAGCTGTCATATTGAGCTGTTTGTTCTGTCTTATTGGAATGAATTTAGCCTATACATTAGATTGGCCTGGGGGCGCTACAATAGCGCTGGTAGCAGGAATTGCCTATGTGGGAAGTATGTTACTTCCGATCACTAGAAGATAATGCTTGAGTTATTTGCTGATTCGCGATAAGATTTTCGATTCGTGGAAAGATGGCTGAGTGGCCGATAGCACGTCCCTGCTAAGGACGCATACCCGTAAGGGTATCGAGGGTTCGAATCCCTCTCTTTCCGTATTTTCCCCCAAATACATTCAATATCACATTCATGCTTGAGTCTATCTCAAGTCTAATATTCCCTTTCTAAGAAATCTTTATTCATACATTCCCGAAAAAGCAGTTGTAAAAGACGATTTAACGCAGAGGCTGTGAATCGTAAAAACACTGCAGTATAAACACGGAAGGCAATTTTACCACCAAGATCGCTTAGAATGAGTCTGTAGAATGCACGAAAAGAGCAATTTTACCACAGAGGACTCAGAGGAACACAGAGGGAACAAGAAAGGGAAGACTATTCGCAACCCAAAATAAGAAGATGCCTCTTCTTATTTTGACAATACGAACTCTCTCCCTCTCTTGCCCCCTCTGTGTTCCTCTGTGGTAAAATTGCCTTCTTTGTGTATACTACAGATCCTTTGCAACACACGCGATTCGTTTCAGACCAGGTCCGTGGGAGCGGTGTGAAAATTAACATCCCCCATTCCTTAAACATTCAAAGGAAATTGAATGCAAAAAAAAACTCGCCCATCACAGGAAGTGATGGACGAGTTTATTAGACACGAGTGTCAGAGTAGCTAATTAGCTAGCAGGAGATGCTTGTGCTTCAGCCAATTTCGCGCTTTCTGCAGCAGCAGCTTCAGTTTGGCGAAGTTTGACAGCCTGATCAACTTTGCGTGAAAGAACTTTCACTGCAAAGAGCCATGCAACGCACACAACAGCGAATACTGCAAACGCTTGTGGGGCAATCATAGCTACGTCTTTTGTTGCGAACAACATCAGAAGTGTACTTTGAGTTAATGCTCCACCCGCTTTTCCAGCACGGCCGCCGATAACATCAACAGCAGCTTTACCTTTAGTCTTCAATTCGTTGTTTAGTGGGATGTAAGCCATTTCTTTCGTTGAATCGAATAAGATATACTTAACAGCCTTACTTAGCACGACAATCACAGCTCCGAGCATCGAAGCAGCGCCAACGGCATTGATCGACATTTTGCTCATGACGAATTGTACGAAATCTTCAGAAAGAATAAATGCGAAGAAGATGAATCCACCCGCAGCAATGATCAATGGTGTGATCACCGCAGCTGTGAACCAGCTAACGCGTCGTAGAATGTTCGATCCTAATAATAGACCGAATGCAATTGTAGAGAAGCCGGTAATAGTAGAGAATTGACCCATGAATCCGTTGTATCCACCCTTGTCTCCAGCAAACCATAAGCTTAACTGATGTTTCCATTGTACTTCTACAAGGTTAATCGTTACGCCGTAAGCCATGATCAAGATAGCGATTAGTCCAAGTTCAGGCGAGCTGAAAATAAGTTTCGCGCTCTCCATTAGAGATGGTTTTTCTTTCTTCGCTTTTTTCACAACAACTTCTTCAGGATCGAAGTATTTTTTGTCTGTTAGAACGCTAGTATGCATCCAACGGTATGTTCCCATCGCTAGAACGCCGAAAAGAACAACAGCTCCCATTAAGATGTAAACAGAAACGATCCAAGCTTCATCTTTTGTTGCATAGAACTGTTGGATATAGCCTGAAGAAAATACAACAACTTGTCCGGAAAGAACCAATGCTAAGTTCGCAACAACAGCGAATAGACCGTAGAATCTTTTAGATTCTTTCATGCGAACAACGTGGTTAGCAAATTGCCAGAACATTAAGGCAATCATAGCGCTACCCCAGATCTCTGAAAGAACGTAGAAAAGGGAGAAAGCCCAGTATGCGTAAATGTCGATGAATCCTGTTAATGCAGGGAAGCTTGTTTGCAGGCTAAGCACTGTTTCCGCAGAAGGGTGCAGCGTGTTTAGGTGGGGGTACAGGAATGCGAAAGCGCCAAAAAATAGGATGAAAGGCATCACAACGGCATAAAAAACAGTTTCCCGTTTTAAGACGTTAGTCAGTTTCGCATAAATAATAACAAATAAAATAGCCGCTGGGGTTACGCAGTATAGCTTTAAGAACGTGATCGCTCCGGCACCGGCAGAGTTAACCACTAGCGTGTCTTTGGTGTCACGCAAAATCGTGTAGTTAAACAGCAGGCAGAACATGATAAACGCTAGGGGCAAGAATTTTTTTAATTCATACCCGTGAATTGGCCATAAAGCAGCACGCAAACCGGTAAATTCCGGAGGTGTTGATTCTTTTGAACTCATAATATATAGACCTCGTAGTAGGTTTCAAAATTGGGCTGAAATCGGCCTGAAAGCGGCTTATAAACCAAGTTTATAAGTTTTAGCGATCTTTAGCCGATCCTAGTTTCTTAAGTTTGCTCTTCGTAAACAAACTACTTTTATAAAGAACTGAAAGTATAACTTATTTGTTCGGAAAAAGCAAGTCAAAAATTTTCTGGACACTCTCCTATTGATCGAGTAGACTCACCCGAAAAGTTTAACACCCTAGGGAGAAAATCTATGTCTTTCGAAATCAAAACGAGAATTTTGAAGAATGATAATTATTACTTTGAAAAACAAAAAGACTACTCTTTTACAGAGGTTTTGTATGGTAATCAAAGGTATGTGATTCTAAATAAACACTGTCAAATAAACGACGATCTTGAATTGGATTTCACAGGGGCAGTTGTGATCAATCTTTATCCGATTCTCTCGAGAGCGGGCTCAATTACCGTTAAGTGCGAAAGACTGATTAACCTTTCCGGATTAGTTAGCAAGGGAGCTTTAGTAATTCTAGCTAACAGAGATGTGATGAATTTTGGTCTCCTATCCGGAGATAATCTTAGGGAAAAATTACCGCATCTCCCAAGGGCAAATATGTATTTTGATTCCCTCCGTTATTTACCCCATCCAAAACTCTTTGAAAATGGGTTGAAATTATTGAATATACAATAAGAGCAGCCCAGTTTGTTCTAGTTAACTATTTATCGAGGCTGTGAAAAAATAGAGATTCGGTTTGCTTTCGCCGATCTTTTTTGTCTTTTCATTCAAACGCCCCCGCTCATAACGGATGTCAGCGTTGTGAGCGGGGGCGGTTGAATGAAAATCCTAAAAAATCTCGATCGAAATCAAACGGATTCTAATTTTTTCACAGCCTCATCGTGGGGGCGCGTAATGAGCCGCGCATTTCGCTGCCCCGTCAAATACCAGAAAAACCACTGAAACATCACTAAAAATCGATTAGAAAAACTAATAAGATAAAAAACATGAATAAATGACCACGCAAGCCATGCAAAGTAACCCGAAAATTTTCTTTTTCCCATTACAGCCACAGCTTTGGCTCGCCCGATTGTCGCCATCATCCCTTTGTCTTTGTATTTAAAAGGGGGTCTTTTTTCCGGAGGCAACTGTCGTTTAATACATTTTGCAAGGTACTTAGCTTGTTGAATAGCCACAGGGGCAATACCCGGAAGTGGTTTTCCATCAGCATTCGTGAAGTTCGCCGCGTCCCCGATCACAAAAATATTGGGAAAGTCCGGGATTGAAAGGTCAGGATTGACAATAACCCTCCCCGAACGGTCGGAAGGTGCTCCTAAAGCTTTCACCGGTCCGTTAACCTGGTTGCCTGCTGCCCAGATCACGTTCGATGTTTTGATTAATTTATCTCCAACATAGATCCCATCCTGAGTAATATTGGTGACTTTAGTGTTGAGAAGGACTTTAACACCTAATTCTTCCAAGTCCCGCATTCCCTTTTCAGCGAGATCTTTGGGGTAGCTAGGAAGAATTTGAGATTCTCCCTCGATCAGAAAAATATCCGACTGCTCCGGGTGAATCCGACGGAAATTTTTAAATAGAGTGAAATGGGCAATTTCAGCAATTGCTCCAGCCAGTTCAACCCCTGTGGGGCCTGCGCCAATGATTGCAAATCGAAGATGTTTTTCAGCTTCAATGATGCTGTCGCATCTTTCAGCCCTTTCAAAAGCAAGCAAGATTTGTTCTCTGATATTCAGCGCGTCATTAAGTGTTTTAAGTCCCGGGGCTAGCTTTGACCATTCGTCGTGTCCAAAATAAGAATGGTGGGCACCGGTCGCCAAGATCAAGATATCGAAAGGATAGGTTTCCCCGTTTCCCATGATCACTTTTTTATTTATTTTATCGACATCAACCACTTCCCCCATAATGACGGTGGCATTACTTTGGCGGCGCAAAATCTCTCGAATTGGGGTTGCGATGTTAGCCGGCGAGAGTGAAGCGGTGGCTACTTGATAAAGCAGTGGTTGGAAGAGGTGGTGGTTAGTGCGGTCGATGAGCAAAATATCAAGCTTAGCTTTTTTTAAGGATTTCGCAACGTTGATGCCGCCGAAACCTCCGCCCACAATGATGACTTTTGGATAGCTCATTCGAAGTCCTTTATTAGGAGATATATTTGGTAAATATTTTTTTGAAAATAAGATTCGGTCGTTGAGTGTTGGTAAATTTTTTTTTAACAATTTCTCGGGGGTCCCAAAGACTTCGACGCAAAAATAGCTGTTGAATTCTAGCCGTAAATCGCCGTTTGATCTATAATTCGCCAACAAATAGGAAGTTGTAAAATGTCAGAATCAGGAACAAAAGTTCGAACCGCCCCCAATTCAAAAGAATCTGAGATGATGGTTTTGGGATGCATGCTTACAAGCATTAATTCTCTAAACATATCCGCCGATGCCTTAGATGATTCCGATTTTTACTACACAGAACATAAAATTATTTTTGAAGTACTCAAAAGTGCCTATAAAGACGACAAACCTGCCGACGTCCACCTTGTCTGCGAAGAATTAAAACGTCAGGATAAGCTTAAGGCCGTGGGTGGGGCTGCGTACGTCACCACACTTGCGCAATATGCCGGAACTTCAGCCTACATTGAAGAGTATACCGAACTTGTTCGGAATAAATCGATCCTTCGCAGCATGATTCACGCAGCGC
>CAZENM010000139.1:0-7437 GCA_964513575.1 uncultured bacterium
CCTCCTAGCAAAAAATATTCCAAGAGCCTACGTATTCGTGGGATGCAATCGGCATAAGGCCTCCAACATGGCCGCAAGGGCTGGTGCGCATGTAATCTTGCTGGATGATGGAATGCAGCACCGCGCTCTAGCTCGGGATCTAGAAGTGGTTGTCATTGATGCTTTAGATCCGTTTGGACTAGGACATTATCTTCCCAGAGGTCTTTTAAGAGACGACCTGAAATCCCTGTCACGCGCTAACCTGATCGTCATCAACCATGCCAGTGATGAAGCCAGATACAACAACGTGGGCAAAATGCTCGAAAAATACACTACAGCACCCCGGATAGGCGTCCGGATGGAAGTAGATCAAGTGCTGGATTTCAATGACCAAGCTTTTGGCGAGCTGAAAAATAAAAGGGTAGGATTGTTTTGCGGCATCGCTCACCCGGAGTATTTCCGAAATACCCTAAAAGATTTTGGGGCCGTGGTTGTCGAAGAACTGATTGTTCCGGACCACATGCCCTTTGATTTGGCTGTTTTGGAGGAGTTTGCTCTCCACTGCAAAGGAAATAATGCCGAAGTTCTGGTTTGCACCGAAAAAGATCGAGTCAAATTTGGGGCTGTCCTCGATTTAATTCTTCCGGTCGTGTGGCTTAAAATGAGACTCGTAGTTGTTTTTGGAGAAGATCACTGGAAACAGTTCATTGCCAAAGCAATGCAAGATTTAAAGCGAAGGTTGTAAAAAACTAACGATCCTATTACCTTAGGTTATGTTGAACTAAGGGAAATATTTAATGAAACTTTGGATGAAAATCTTAATCGCGTTGTTTTTGGGGACCATTGTGGGTGGTGTTCTGCACGAGAAACTACCCGAGATTTTTACCAAAATTGACGCGAATCTATTCAAGCCCATCGGGACCGTATTCCTTAGCTTAATCAACATGATTATCGTCCTCTTAGTTCTTTCCTCTATGACAGTAGGAATCACCAGCATCCACGACCCTCAAAAACTCGGAAGGGTTGGAATTAAAACTCTGTTTTTCTACCTATTAACTACAGCAATCGCAATCGGAATCGGCCTGCTGATCGCCACTATTTTTAAACCCGGCATGGGACTTGCCCTCACAGCTGAAAGTGTTGTCCTGAAAGTCGAAACCCCTCCCTCTGTCATCGAAATTTTACTTTCTGTTGTTCCGAAAAACCCCATCGCCTCTTTAGTGGAAGGAAACGTCCTCCAAATTATCGTATTCGCCCTATTCCTCGGAGTTTCAATCAACTTTGCGGGAGAACGAGGCCGCCCCTTACTAGATCTTTTGGAATCGTTGGCAGAAGTCATGTACCGGTTAACATCAATCATTATGGAATTTTCACCTATCGGGGTCTTTGCCATCATGGCTTCCGTGACAGGTGCCTTTGGATTCGATGTGTTAAAGCCTTTATCCCATTTTCTATTCGCCTATTATTTTGCCTGCGCAATCCACATCATTATTGTTTTCTGCGGACTTCTATGGTTTGTGGCTAGATTAAACCCCTGGCATTTCTTTAAAGGAATGGGGGATGCGATAATGGTCGCATTTTCGACATGCAGCAGCTCCGCGACACTTCCGGTAACCATGCATTGTGTACAGCGGAATTTGGGTGTTTCTAAAAATCTAACAAGTTTTATTCTTCCTCTAGGCTCCACCGTTAACATGAACGGAACTGCCATCTATCAGGGCATGAGCGCCCTTTTCATCAGCCAAGCCTACGGAATTGAATTGCAATGGACTTCCCTTATCACCCTCGTCCTTACAGCAACTTTATCGGCTGTGGGAGCCGCGGGGATTCCGGGGACTGGTTTTCTTATGCTTTCTGTGGTATTAACAGCCGCGGGACTTCCTGTTGAAGGATTGGCGCTATTGTTCGGAATCGATCGTCTTCGTGAAATGGTTTCAACCGTTCTGAATATCCTAGGAGATTCAGTAACTGCGGTTGTTGTCGCTCAGCAAGAGGGGGAACTCGATGAGCGACAATACAACCACGAAAAACTAGTCGAAATGGAAGGCTCCGAAATCTAAGGAATGACCTCTATAGTTTACTGTTCATCCTGTGTTAAGCTATATCCCGCAACACCATCAAACGTAATCAATAGCTCAGTCTGCACAAAGTCAATTCCTTTTCGAGCAAGCTTATCCAAAAATTGCGCGATTTGCAGGTGGCTTACGGCTTTTCCTTTTTCCTTAGAAACAAATCGGCAACGCCAAGTGTCTCCGCATGAAGATTCCGGATGTCCATTAGGCCACATGCTAACCCCTCTATTGGCAATCATTGTTAGCTTCAAATCGTGATCCACACTGTCGATCGCTTCTTTGACTTTGTCCACTGATTGTGTGGAATAAAGATACACATCCATGCCTACAATTTCTCTTGCTTGATTCAAATCTTTTGATAACTGATGCGCAGATTTAACATGGTTAGTTGCGGTATAATGGACCGGTTTTAAGGTCTGCGGGCTTTGTCCAAGTCTGCTAACCACCGCTTCCGCAAATTCTTTGGTTCCAACTTTTTTCTTACTTACACCTTCTTGGAAGATATCATAGGTGTGAATTCCATCCTCAATCGTCTTCAGCCAGGCATTATGAATTGTCGTGGCATGATCTGTTAACCCAACGTGAACAAGCATCATCACTGACGCTAGAATGATTCCCGAAGGGTTCGCCAAATTCTGCCCGGCACGACGTGGGGCTGAGCCGTGAATCGCTTCAAACATCGCCGAATGGGGCCCAATATTTGCCGAACCGGCTAGTCCAACCGAACCAGCAATCTGCGCGGCGACATCAGACAAAATGTCTCCATATAAATTAGGCATCACAATCACATCGAAGGTTTCGGGAGAATCCGCTAACTTCGCGGCGCCGATGTCGACAATCCAATGTTCTTTTTCAATCGTAGGATACTCAGGGGATATTTCATCGAACACTTTATGGAATAAACCATCCGAAAGTTTTAAAATATTGTCCTTAGAAAAACAGGTCACTTTTTTGCGATTATGGGTTAACGCATACTCAAAAGCATATCGAATAATTTTTTCACAGCCGGGACGGGTGATAAGTTTTAACGCATGAACTGTATTGGGTGTTTGACGATACTCGATGCCCGTATACAAATCTTCCTCATTTTCCCGCACAATTACTACATCCATGATCGGATGTTTTGTTTCCACAAACGGAAAATAGGAAACACAGGGACGCACATTCGCATAAAGCCCCAATGTCGTTCTTACCGTCACATTTAAACTTTTAAATCCTCCGCCCTGCGGAGTTGTCACCGGAGCTTTCAAAAAAGCTTTTGTATCGCGAAGAATATCCCATGTGCCGGGATCAATTCCCGCACGATTTCCTTTAAGGTAAACTTTTTCGCCAATCTCCACTTTATGATACTCTAATGGTGCCCCGGAAGCTTTTAATATAAGCAATGTCGCTGCCATGATTTCAGGGCCAATCCCATCACCCTCAGCCACTGCAATCGGAATAAGTTTATCAGACATCTTTTACCTCAAATAAAAAGTTACCATAAATAGAAAGCTTGAGACTAAATTACTTGCTGATTTAAAATCCAGTCTTTCAAAGGTGTTAAATGTTAAAAGAATTACTTGCTGAAGAGAAAAAATCATTGGATCATTTTTTTGATCTTATTGACCTCGATGAAGCCGAAAAATTGGTTTCTCTACTGCTAGAGTGCAAAGGTGTTGTTGTCTTTACAGGGGTGGGAAAAAGCGGCTTTGTAGCTAAGAAAATCGCTGTGACAATGGCTTCGACAGGCTCAAAGGCTCTATACTTGTCTCCGACCAACGCCCTGCACGGCGACATCGGAATGGTACATAAGGGCGATATCTTTGTGGTCCTAAGCAAAAGCGGAGAAAGCGATGAACTCCTTGGGCTGATTCCTGCCATACGAAATAAAGGCGTTAAATTGATCGCGATCGTCTCGAACGCCGAAAGTCGTTTAGCAAAGGCCGCCGACCTAGTGATGCTCCTTCCCTTGCGAAAGGAACTGTGCCCATTTGATTTAGTTCCTACGACTTCTACAACCATTCAAATGATTTTTGGAGATCTTTTAGCTATTTCAATCATGTCCAGAAAAGAATTTAGCTTAGATCAATACGCGCTGAATCACCCCGCAGGTCGAATCGGAAAAAGAATCACCATGCGCGTTAGAGACATCATGCTCACCGATCCCCATATTCCTTTTTGCGATCCTTCCGCGAAATTAGGCGACATCTTAGTGGAATTGTCTAATAAAAAATGCGGATGCGTAGTCGTCGCTAACGAAGCCCGGAAACTACAGGGAATTTTCACCGACGGCGACCTGCGAAGAGCACTCCAAAATCATGGATCTCAGGCGTTAGAAAAATCAATCGAGCAACTAATGACCCCGTCAGCAAGATTCGTCTCTCCGGATATTCTTGCTTGGGATGCCATGCGCCTGATGGAAGAAGACCAAAAACGACCCGTCTCTGTATTGCCGGTACTTTCCGAAGATAGTACAATCGTCGGTCTGATTAAAATGCACGACATCGTTCAATCGGGACTTTAGAGGTGATTCCGGAATCACCTCTTTAGAGTTGATTCGGTTTTTGTAGAAACTCTTCTAGCTCATTGAAGGATCGCTTCGAAAAGTAAGGGCAAAAATGACGTTTAATTCCCGTCATGATCACGATTCCATAATAAGAGCTATCATTCTCGTACGATATCCCGGTGATGTCTTTTGAAAAAACTCTCCAAAAAAGATGGTGATTCTTCCCAAAGCTCAACATTTCTGTCTCCCCGGATTCCGAACTCCATACTTCAAATGGAAAATCTTCAATCCGGATTAGTTTCCTATAAGGAAGCATTCCCCAAATAATAAAAAATAATCCCCATAAATAAAATGCCCAACCCCAAGTTTCTAAGGTCTCCACACTCACTTTAAAATAACCTATTCCCAAGGTCAATAAACCGATGATCGCGATTCCACAACCCCTAAAAAGAGTTTTCTGTTTGAGCTCCGGAGTGATTGTACTTCGTAATTTTAGTTCCATTGTTACCTCTTCTGCTTAGCAATCTTAGTATTTAAAACATTATTTGATTCGTATTTTTTTAGACAATGTTTAAGTCATGTGTTAACTTTATACTTAATACCTATTTGAAGAGGGGTCGCGAATGGAAACTTTGGATATCTATTCCTATGCAATGATTGCAATTTTTGTGATTGGATATATTTTCATCACAGTTGAGGAATGGACAAGAATCAATAAAGCTACAATTGCCTTAATGATGGCAATACTATGCTGGGTCATTCAGTTCATAGATCCGTATTGGTCTGCTTCTAACAATCTAGGCTTTCTAGGTGAACACTTAAATAGCATCAGTCAGGTGATATTTTTTCTGATCGGTGCCCTCACTGTTGTGGAAATTATTAACGCCCATAAAGGGTTTCAGGTTATTTCAGACGCTATCCAAATTCGATCAAAAAGAAAATTGTTTTGGGTCGTTGCCATGATAGCCTTTTTCCTTTCATCTATCCTTGATAACTTAACCACCACCATCGTAATGATAACACTCCTTCAACGGTTAATCCATAAAGGGGAAGATCGTCTGTTAATAGGAAGCGCTGTGGTAATCGCAGCGAATGCCGGAGGGGCCTGGACACCCATCGGGGATGTTACTACGACAATGTTATGGATAGGGGAGAGGCTGACAACATTTAATATTATCACCTCATTATTCGTTCCAAGCTTTGTTTGCATGATCGTCGCGCTTCTATTCCTTAGCCAAAGGCTGAAAGGAAATTTCGAATCGGAATCTATTAATATAGAAACATCACATGCCGAACCCCTAGGGAAATTTATATTTTTTCTGGGAGTCACCCTGCTCATATTCGTTCCCGTCTTCAAAATTCTAACAGGATTGCCCCCCTTCATGGGAATGCTCTTTGCCATGAGTTTAATGTGGATCGTGACCGATATTGTGCATAGCCAATATGAAAATAGACACCACCTCAGAGTTCCCTATGTACTTACAAAAATCGACCTGAGCGGCACTCTCTTTTTCCTTGGAATTCTTTTGTGCATTGACGCTCTGGATACCGCAAAAGTCTTGGAAAATTTAGCTGGATGGCTGGATGCAAATATCGGAAGTGTAAATTTTATCGCGACATTCATAGGAATAGCCTCAGCAGTGGTCGATAATGTCCCACTGGTGGCTGCCACAATGGGAATGTATAGCCTGGAACAATACCCGCAAGATAGTCAGTTTTGGGAGTTGATTGCCTACTGCGCGGGAACCGGAGGAAGCATGCTCATCATCGGTTCAGCCGCCGGTGTCGTTTTCATGGGATTAGAAAAAGTAAATTTTTTTTGGTATATAAAAAAAATCACTCCCCCTGCTTTCGTCGGCTACATCGCCGGGATTGCTGTTTATTTATTTTTGAATAAGGCATGGTGAGAACAAAAAATAAATGGAAAATATGACTCACGACCACTGGTTTTCGATACTAATGATTGTTGCCTTCTTTGCAGGCTATACGATGATCGCGTTAGAACACCTAAGCGGGATAAATAAGGCTACAATAGCCCTGCTAACCGCTGTGGTCTGCTGGAGTCTGCAGTTTGCCAAGCAAGGTGCGGTGGAAATAGATCAGCTCCATCCCTTAGGCGACTATATCAATCATGTCAGCCAGGTCATATTTTTTATTTTCGGCGCCTTGACGATCGTTGAAATAATGAATCAACACGGTGCCTTCAGCTTTTTATCGGACTACTTTAACGTTAAATCAAAAAAAATGTTTCTGTGGCTAGTTGCCGGCATCACATTTTTTATGTCATCAGTCTTAGATAACCTGACAACTACCATTGTAATGACAACGCTAGCTGGGAAGTTTTTAGATGAAGAAAAGGATCGATGGCTGATCGGGGGCGCTGTCGTGATTGCAGCAAATGCCGGCGGAGCCTGGACCCCGATCGGAGATGTTACCACAACCATGCTTTGGATTGGCGGTCAACTGACGACCGAATCCCTCATGTTAAATCTCTTTCTCCCTTCCCTATTTTGTATGATTATCTCCGTTGCCCTTATTTCAAAAAAAATTTCAGGAAATCTCGACCCAGAGCACATAAAAAATTTCTGCTCCATCGAAGAACCTCGAGCAAAGCTCGTGTTTGTGTTGGGCCTAGGTTCGCTGATCTTTGTTCCAATATTCAAAACACTCACCGGCCTTCCCCCTTTTATGGGAGTCCTTCTAGGGCTAAGTATTCTATGGATCGTAACAGATCTCATCCACCATCAAGATGATCGATGCCATCTCCGAGTTCCAAATAGTCTTTCCCGAATAGACCACTCCGCTACGCTTTTTTTCTTAGGGATATTATTGGCGATCGTTTAAACGATCTTAAGTTCATCGATCAATCCAGCAATAAGTCCTAGATGAGAAACAGTT
>CAZENM010000140.1:0-6585 GCA_964513575.1 uncultured bacterium
TATAGATTCCAAAGAGGGTATACAGCACGGACCTTACACAATTCCTGTTTCCTACCGGTATTCTTAATAAAAGAATGATGTGTAGCACAAGCTTTAAAGCGTTATGCCTCAATGATCTTCCACAAGCTAAAGCATGTGCCACGAAAGCATTGATTGTATACGGGAAACAATATCCAAAGCACAGAGGTCCACACAAGCTAAAGCATGTGCCACGAAAGCATTGATTGTATATGGGAAACAATTTCCAAAGCATGGAAGTCCCCCTAACACCTTTAACTAAAGAGCCCGAGGGTGCGATTTTTCGTACACCTTTCTTTTAAGAGCAGTGGAAACTTGAGTATATATCGTCGTGGTCGCTAAAGATTCATGACCCAAAATCAATTGAATCGTTTTCAGATCCATCCCATTTTCCAGCCAGTGAGTGGCAATAGTATGCCGGATCGTGTGCGGCGTTGCTTTACCGGCTAATCCGCTTCTTTGGATGTAGGTTTGAAATTGTCGATCAACCGAGCGCGTTGTCAGGCGAGTGCCCCATTTGTTCAGAAAGATCGCGTTGGGATCTTTTTCAGGCTGATGTTCCTTGTCAGCAAGTTCTCTAAGGGGATTATCAAGATAGTTTTTTATCCAGGAAGCCGCGTTCCGAGTAATTGGAACGATCCGCTCTTTTTTCCCCTTTCCCTTGATTTTCATAAGGTGTTGGGAAAAATCAATGTCGCCGCGGTCCATAGCGACCAATTCACTGACACGCAAACCGGAACTGTAGAACAACTCCATGATCGCGCGGTCGCGGATCCCTAAGTAACTGGAGACATCCGGCTGTTCAAACAGATGCACGACTTGGTCATAGTTAAGAGAGGTCGGTAAATACTTGTCAATTTTGGGCGTGTCGATCTCCGCAATCGGATTCTGGGAAATTTTCCCCTCAGCAAGCGCGTATTTGAAAAACGTCCTTAATGATGACATGCGGCGAGCAACAGTTTTTTTTGCCAGTTTTTCGTCGTGAAGTTGCGCTAAGTAGGCTCGTATAGTTTTTCTATCGATTTCATCCGATGGAAAACCATCTAGAAATTTTTTAAAACTTTTCAGGTCAAGAGTGTAATTACGCACCGTATGCTCAGAACTGTTTTTGATGTTTTTTAAATGGAATAAAAACGGCTCAAAGCAATCGGTGACCATTGTTTAATCTCTTTCAAATTGGAATACTTTTAAATCATCCGCAGCGAAAGTGTTAGGGAATACTTTTCTAGCTTCATGTTCAAAAGGTTTTAAATTCAGGTATCTAGCTGAAAAGTGTGTTAAAATGAGTTTTTTGACTCCCGCTTCAGCGGCGATCTCCGCAGCCTGCAAAGCAGTCAAATGGTGGTGTTTGTAGGCTAAATCGCGGTGTTCTTCTAGGTAGGTGCTTTCGCATAATAGGATTTTTGCCCCGCGCGCTATTTCGATGGCGTTGGAACATACTCTAGTGTCTATGACAATGGCGATGCTGTCGCCCTTGCGAATCCAACTCACATCCTCTAATTCGATAGAGTGGCCATCCACCTCAACCTTGCCTTTTTCCAACAACTCTCGAACCATTGGCCCGCGAATGCCCGCAGTGTTTAATTTAGATTGATCGAATTTAAGCTGATCAGGTTCTGTGATTCTCCAACCAATATTTTCAACACCGTGATCCAGAAAGCGCGCTTCGATTTTAAATTTACCATCATCCTCGACTATCCCTTCTTCATATACGGGATGTTCAACTACGTTTATGATTTCATGATAGATGGTTCCATACCGAAGTCTGTCGAAGTATTTTTTTCCACTCGCGGGGTAGTAACAGTGGATGGGGTGAGTAACTTTATCTAAGTTTAATCTCATTAAAAACGATCCTAGACCCAGGCAGTGATCTCCATGAAAGTGTGAAACAAAGATTCTATTCACACAGGTTGGGGCCACATTCGCAAATATAAATTGTCGCTGCGTCCCTTCGCCCGGGTCAAATAATAGACCCTCTTCATTCCAACGGAACAAATAGGCGCCGTGGTTTCGAAAACGGGTAGGCTGTTGGCTGGAACACCCTAAAATGATGATATCGCGTACGCTCATAGTATTATTTGACCTTTGATTTCCATTCGAAGAAGGAGAGTTTACCTAGGAATACACCTATGAGGCCTCCCGACAAATGCGCAGTATTTGCTATGTTAACAGATAGTTTTGTGATATTGGCAGCCTCTAAAACAAAGGAGCCCGCTTGGATCGCAACCATGGTGCAGATGAAGAACATCATAAACGAAAACGTTCCCGGCTGAAGGTGATAGCCTTCCCACGCTGCATTTTTTTGACGTATCCAGATAAATGTTAGCATTCCGCATAGAATTCCGGAGAATCCAATAAAATTTGCGCCGCTCATCAAGTATTGAGAAAAGTTTGAAAACACCCCCGCAACAATTATGAAAATGATGAATTGAAGTTTTGACAGCCTCAGCTCCATTTGCTTCCCTAAAAGAGCCAGCCAGATCATGTTAAATATTAAGTGAAATATATCAGCGTGAAGAAGGGCAGGTGTAAATGTTCTCCAAACTTCTCCCTCACGAATTTTTTCGAACAAAGATCCCTCCGGGGAGGCCTCTTTTGGAGGATTGAAGTAATTTATTGCAGAAGTATAAAGGCCTTGCCAAATCGGTGTTTTATCATATTTCTGAAAAAGGGCTTTGCCCTCTGCCGGCAGTTGCTGAACGGTAGCGTACTTATCGATCCCGTAAAGAGCAACGATCTTGTCGATGTAGGTATAAGCAGTAGGGTAGTCGAATAGCAGCTCTTTTTTCAGAGGGGAAGACAGCACCGGTAGATAGGGGAGCCCCTCGGTAATTTTTGTGGGCTGTGGCGCATTAAACTGCACGAAAACAAAAAGCAGGGAACATAAGACAATCAAGTAGAGAGTGATTGTGCCGATCTGGTCACGTTCCAGGGATTTACTCGCAGGTGTCGGAATGGGTGTAATCTTTGCTCTTGCCTTCGGAGCAGAGTTGGGTGGGGGAGCGGTCTGTTGTTCAATAAATTGGGACCCCTCGGGATTGTCTTGAAATTCCTGTAGTAAGGTTTGTGCTTTTTCCAACTTGTCCTCTTCTATAATCCAAACGGATGTTGAAATATTCCCATATTCATCGCTACCCCAATCGGAGTTTGTCACGCGATCGATGGTGTTTTCGACACCTTGAGTCGTTAAATATTTCGAGAATTGGATTCCTCTAACGGGATCTGAAAATTTTCCTAAGAAACGCATAATTAGCCTTCCGTGGGGATAGATCGAATTTTTTCGATGATTTGAGAAGTAGACAGACCCGGAATTAATGAGACAATATGGATCTTTCCGCCATGTTCCCTCACAATTTCTGCTTCGATGCAATTTTGACCGTATTCAGAACCATTTGCATGCACATCCGGCTTGATGATGGAAAGGATCGCTCGGGGATCTGTTTCGTCAAACCAAGTGACATAGTCGACACATTCCAGCGCTGCCATCATTTGAAGGCGGTTTTCTAGTGGTATTATAGGACGGTCTTTGCTCTTGTACGCATGTATTGACCTGTCCGTATTCAGCGCGACAATTAACACATCAGCCTGTTGAGATGCCTCGTAGACCATATGAAGGTGGCCGGCGTGCATCAGGTCGAACGAGCCGTTTAATGTGACAATCGTTTTCCCCTGCTTTCTAAGATCGCTCACCAAGCGTGGAAGATCCCTGGGATCAATTTTTTTTTCCTCGTATCTATTTTTCCATGCGGATCGTATTGGCACTCTTACTCCTGAAAAGCTATTTTATAAACTTCATCATAATGTTCCACGAAATGGATCGTCAACCCTTTCTTGATATAGTCGGGTAACTCATCGTAATCCCGCAGGTTGTCTTTCGGTAAAATTAACGTTTTCAGGCCTGATCTTCGGGAGGCGACCATTTTTTCTTTGACTCCACCAATGGGGAGTACTCGGCCGGTCAGAGTCAGCTCGCCCGTCATCCCTAAATTTTCTAAAACAGGAACGTTTTTTAGCAGAGAAAGGAGCGAAGTCACCATGGTAATTCCTGCCGAAGGACCATCTTTTGGAGTAGAGCCCTCCGGAATATGGATATGCACCTGTGATTTTTTAAAAAATGGGATTCCGGGAGCGTATTTTTCTGAGACGCTCTGTAAATAAGTCCATGCGATTTCAGAGGATTCTTTCATGACTGAACCGGCTTGACCTGTGAGCTTCATTTGACATTTGTCAGATGGAACTTTTGTCGATTCAATATAGAGTGTCGCGCCGCCCATAGATGTCCAGGCGAGTCCTGTACAGACACCAATCGGTGTGTTTTCATAGAAACGATCGGTTGTAAACACAGGCTTACCCAAGTAATCTTTTAGGTTTTTACCATCGATGGTTCGCTTTTTTGGGGCTTTCTTTTTTACAGACTCATCTTGGTCGTGACGGACGATTTCGACAGCCACTTTCCTCATGATTTTCTTCAGTTGATTCTCCAAATTTCTTACGCCGGCTTCACGCGCATACCCATTAATAATTCCCTTCAGGGCATCTTCGGTAATTATAAGCTGTTTTGAGGTCAGCCCCATTGCAGTCATGTTTTTAGGAACCAGGAATTTCTGAGCGATTTCAATTTTCTCTTCCATAATATAGCCGGAGAGACGAAGGATGTCCATGCGGTCTTTTAATGGCTCTGGAATGGTGTCCAAAACGTTGGCGGTAAGAACAAACAAGACCCCCGACAAATCGGCGCGGACGTCTAAGTAGTGGTCTAAAAACTCTTTGTTTTGTTCAGGATCTAGCACTTCCAGCAAAGCGGAAGCAGGATCGCCGTTGTGGCTATGGCCGATTTTATCTACCTCATCGATCATGATGACGGGGTTCATTGTTTCACAGGTTTTCAACGCTTGGATGATTTTTCCCGGCATAGCGCCAATATAGGTGCGGCGGTGTCCCTTGATTTCGGCTTCATCACGCATTCCACCTACTGAAAACCGATAAAACTTTCTGCCTAACGCCCTGGCGATGCTTTTACCGATGCTTGTTTTTCCAACTCCCGGGGGGCCGATTAGACAGATGATGCTGCCTTTGACACCACCGGAAAGTTTTCCGACGCCGATAAATTCAATAATGCGTTCTTTAATATCTTTTAGGCCGTAGTGATCTTCGGCCAGCACGGCTTCAGCCTTTGACAGTGTGTGTTCGTCGACTGACTGAACGCCCCATGGAATTGCAGTTAACCAGTCTAGGTAGTTGCGTGTGACGCCGAACTCAGAGGAGTGGGGTTCTAGAGAACTGAACTTTTCCAGCTCTTCATTGATCACTTTCATGACATCAGGGGAGACCGTGCGAGTTTTTAATCGCTCTTCAATCTTTTCTTTCTCAATGGATTTATCATCTTTTTCGATTCCCAGCTCTCGTTTGATCGTTTTCAGCTGTTCGCGTAGGAAGTATTCTTTTTGATTTTTTGAAATAGAGGAGTCAATTTTCTGGTTGATGTTGAATTGTAACTGACTGATATCAAGCTCTTTGCGAAGAAGCAGCAGCGCCAATTCCAGTCTATCCTGCACAACTAGAGCTTCCAACACCGCTTGCCACTCTTTCCGATCCGCTGTAGTAAGAGCCGTTCCAAAGTCAGCAAGTTTTCCCGGTTCAGTGAAATCGGTAGCAGCGAGAAACAGTTGTAATTCTTCTTTAAAGAGGGGATTGAGTTTTATGAGTTCTTTGATGGTGGTCATTATGCTAATCGCATAGGGCTTCAAAGTTTCCAAATCCCCATTAATATCGTTTAGATATTTCACTTTAGCTTTAATGAACGGTCCTTCACATTGGGTCTTTTTCAGAAGAATCCGTCGTTCCATGGTGAAAATGACAGTAGCGCCACCGGATTCTTGAGGCATCACACGTAAAATTGTCGCCGAAACTCCAACATCGTAAAGATCGCCGGGTACAACTTTATTAAGGTCAGTTTTTTCGTCGCGGGTCATGACGATCCCGACTTTTTTATTTTCGCTTTTGGAAATTGTTTTGATCAGATCATAAGTGGGGCCCGGATCTAACACCATAGGGGCAGCCATGCCCGGAAAAAAAGGGCGTCGGGAAACGGGCAGAATGAATAAATTAGCGGTATCAGCTTTTTTCTTTTTCTTTTTGGCGTCGTGAAGTTGGATAATATCCATAATCGCTGTTGCAAAATCTTCTTCTGACATGTGATCATCGTTTTCTAGAAACAATTTATGCCTCAATGTTATATTAAACCTTAAATACTAGGACTTTTGGCTTAAAACTTCAAGCATCAAGGTGGTCAATGACAACAATTAACGCCCTTTTAGAACGATATAGAACTTCAGTCCAGGACTGGGAATCCCGCTCACTTCATCCTAAGGCTTCCTATTCCATCAATCACTCGCGATTAGAGAGTGAGGAAACAGACCACCGATTACCCTACAAACGAGATGTTGATAGAATTGTCCACTCAAAGGCAAACTCTCGGTATGCCGACAAAACACAAGTTGTGTATCTCAGCGATAACGATCACATCACCCATCGAAGCGTTCACGTCCAATTAGTTAGTAGTTTCGC
>CAZENM010000140.1:6595-7409 GCA_964513575.1 uncultured bacterium
GTCGAAGCGATTGCGTTGGGTCATGATGTTGGGCATCCCCCTTTTGGTCACGAAGGTGAAAAATATTTGTCAGAATTGTCGATTTTGCATGGGGAAGGCCATTTTTCACATCCCTGGCAGTCCTGCCGCCTGTTCACCGAAATTGAACCTCTGAATTTAGGATTGCTCGTTTATGACGGATTTTTATGTCATGACGGCGCTATGAAAACTCCGGTCATTACTCCGACATTTGGTAAAACCTGGAAAGACCATCACGATGATCTACAAGCAAAGCACGAAAACCCTGAAACTCCGATTTCACCCGCGACATTGGAGGGCTGCTTGGTGAAAATTTGCGACACCGTCAGTTATGTGGGCAGAGATATCGAAGACGCGATTAATATCGGCATTATCACTCGCGAGCAAATTCCGGAGACTGTTTTAGGAAAAACGAATCGGGAAATTCTTACGTGCATCGCTAGGGATATCATTACCCATAGCTATGAAAAAGACTATATCGCCCTATCCGAAGAGGTGTTTGAAGCTTTGAAGGTTTTAAGAACCTTCAACTTTCAAAAAATCTATTTTCACCCTAAGCTCAAAGGGGAGTCGTCTAAAATAAAATTAAGCTACAAACTTCTGCTTGAGTGCCTCTTAGAGGATTATCAAAAAACCGGAGAACAAAGCTACTTCTGGCGGGATTTCCTCTACAATAAATCCTCCAAATATCTGCAAAAAACCACCCCCACCCGGCAAGTGATCGATTACATTGCCGGAATGACAGACCGTTTTTTTGTTAAAAACCTTCAAAAACTCAACGAACCCATGAAAATAC
>CAZENM010000141.1:0-7394 GCA_964513575.1 uncultured bacterium
ACGCGGTTTTAACTTCTCTGGAGACAGTCTTGGTTGCGGCGAATTTACATCGGCGTACTTAGCAATACCGGGTTTTATTAATTAGTCAGTCGAGTCACGTAGAGAACTTCTTTATTCCAACTCATTCACAACATATTGATACAAATCTGTATCCTCGTAGACATCAGAAATTTCCCGTTGTAAAGCGATAAATTGGGTGTATAGAGCTCCAAGGTTCTTATAAAAAGATTCGTCAATGGATTTTCCATTAAACTTTAGCTTTAGTTGTGAGAGCCCGGAAATGTATTGCGTTAAAAACAGCTGATTATCTTCCATAAATCTCTTTTCAGAACCCACACACTCCCCGATTCTATTCTCTAATCCGTGTTTTGTCCGATCATTCATTTCGTTGATAAACTCAAAATCAGGAATAGCTTTTTTCGTGATGTTCAATTTTGGGATTTGACGAGTTTGACGAACTAAAATTTTTATCTCCGACTCAATACCGTGACCCCGTATTTTTTCGACCGCGTTTTTCATGCTTTTGAATACGAGCGTTCGGCCAAAGACTCTTTCTATCTCATTTAAATTTTTCAATGTCGACTTGATAAATAATTTTTCACTTTCTGTCAGACTCGCTGCGGGTTTGTCTCTTAATTGCTTTATGATTTTATAACTTAGGTTTATCTGATTACTAAATCTGACAGCATTACATGAAGACATGAAAATTTTTTTAATAAATTTTAATATTTTATAGTTTAACATCACTAAGGGATTTTGCGATTTTGAGAGCGTAGAACTTTTCGCTTTAGCCCATGACAAATATCCATTCCAGGCCTGTTCATGTGATTGACAAACTTTTCGATCTATAATAAATCGTGACATCGCATCTCCCAAATTAAATCTATTCTTTAATTATAGCTTTTAAAATATAAGAACCGATTAAAAATTCGTTAATTTATTATAAATAAAAAGAGATTGTGTTTAAATTAAATTGTATGCGAGAATACTAAAAGACTTTTTAAAACATTGAGGAGGTTTTGATGTTTACACCGAGAATCCCCGATGGTGCGAGACAATTTAGTCTTACCTGCGACGACATGTACGTAAAGTATAAAGACCCCGAGACAAATCGTAGGTTTTTTTTGCTACAGTCCGCCATTCCTCGAAATTTAGGCCTGAAAAACACAGAATCAGTCACTCTCTCTAAAACCCGATTCAAAAAACTAGTCGTTTGGTCTCATAACGAACAAGCGTTCAAGGAAGTATATGTTCGAGTGAATAACCTTGGAGCAAAAAATTTATACAGAAAAGTCAAAGATAAGGTCAATCAAGTAAGTTTATCCTACGAGACAGAGCTCAAGGAGCTGGAACCCGTCATCCAAAAAAAATTAGATGAACTTTCTTCAATTCCCAAATCAGAACTTTCCCCCACGGAAATAAAAAAAATCGTCGGTTTCATCGAAACAAATAAAAATATGATCTCCAAACTTCACGCATCGGGTGGAGGACACATCAGAAGATGTCGAGTATTACCCCGAAGCCTATATGTCGGCCGTACTGGGGAAATTTATATCCTCTGTAAAAAACACCAAGAAGGATCAGAAGGAATTGGAAAGGGAACCTTCAAAACTGTAACGCTTGCCATCGCCTACAACCAAATCGCGCGCTACGCAAATGCTGTGACGAAATTAGCCTCTCATGTCGATGGATATGGCGTCCTTACGCCGAGAAAACGAATTAAAGTAATAGCAAAACACGAAGCTGACATAGGAATTTTGTTCAGAGGTAAACCAAACATTGCCCAGTACCACGAAGTGATTTATTACCGCAGTATGAAAATACCGGGCCGCAGTGGGGGCGCTGTTCAACGAACAAGCAAACAATCGGTATTATTACCATATTATAGCGGGGGGGAATTATTCGATAAGATCACCGCCGGCCCTATCTCTCCAAAAGAATGTTACCAAATCATAGAGGGATGTTTAACGGGCTTAGGGATCATTCACGAAGCCGGAATTATCCATCGAGACATCAAACCAGAAAATATATGGTTGGACGATCATGGAAATCCCATGTTTGGTGACTTTGGGTTAGCAACTGAAGAGAAAGATAGGGATCGTGTAGCTCTAATTTGCGGTTCTTACCATTACGCAGCTCCCGAAATGTGGACTTTTGCAAAATCGAATCTTTATGATATGAGAGAACAAAATTTAGCGAAACTCACCACTAAGATGGATGTTTACGCATTAGGTCTTGTGTTTGGTGCTCTTGCTTTCAAAATTTATCCCCATTATAACAAAAACACAGATGTGTATAACGAAAAATACATGTTAATGGAAAAACCTCCCGAGAACACGCTAGATTTTTTGATCTGGTCAATGACTCGTACGGATCCAGAGGATAGAATCACAATTCACGAAGCTTTAGCTATGTGGCAAAACATCAAAAGTTTTCTATAAGACCTCTTTTCAACTTAATTAACATTATTTTAACTACTTAATATACATTAAAGTAGTTTTATGTAATTTATATTTAATATAGAAACGTTAAATAATTAAGAGGTTTTTATGATTTCACCATCTACAATCATCAACACAACAAAAATCAACATCACCCCAAAATCCCCTCCTAAAAACCACCAACTAAGCCTAATGGATCTTGAAGCCATTATCCAAAAAAAATTGGAAGAACTCTCAAAGATTCCTCACCTGGAACTCAGCAATGACGAACTTAAAGGAATCATTGGTTTCATTGAGAGCAATAAAAAGTTAATTTCTTCCGTGCAAAAAGCGGGTGGAGGATTTATCAGGCATAACGATGTTTTGTCCAGATCGTTGTACATAAGTAAAATTGACGAAGTGTATATTAACTGTAAGAAACATCAACAGGGGTCCCATGGGGTCGGAAAAGGCAACTTTAAAAGTGTCACCCAATCCTTAGCCTACAATCAAAACGCCTGTTTTGTCAACGCAGTCACAAAAATCCAAACTCAAAAGGGAAAAAATGACTCGGTCACCAAAAAAAAGGATATTGACTTGATGACCCGTTATGAGGCGAAAATTGGCAGCATGCTTAGAGGAATGCCTAACATCGCGCAATTTCATGAAGTGATCTACTACAGAGCGAAAAGAAAAGTAAACGTAGGATGCCATAGCATTCACCGGGAAAGAAAGCAATCAGTGATGATGCCCTATTATAGCGGGGGCGACCTTCAAAGCAGAGTCTTTAAAGGGAGCTTTACAATTGCCGAAACCTATCAAATCTTAAAGGGATTATTAGTAGGCTTAACTGCAATACATGAGGCAGGGATCATCCATCGTGATATCAAACTGGAAAATATATGGCTTGATGATCAAAACAACCCAATGATCGGTGACTTTGGTCTAGCAACTGAAGCCTCCGACAAAGAACGAATAGCGATTATTGCCGGCTCGCCCCTATATATTTCTCCCGAAGCTTGGTATTATCATAAATCTATAAATAATGAAGAAAAGCAAACACTCTTCGAAAATCTTTCAGCTAAAATGGACGTGTATGCACTTGGACTCGTCTTTGGAGTGCTCCTGTTTCAATTGCAACCTCAATTTAATCCATTCACAAGAGTTTACAACGAACATTACCACCGCATGAAAGAACCGGAGGATTTGACATTAGAACATTTGGTGTGGTTGATGACCCGTCCGGATCCTGCGAAAAGAATCACAAGCAAAGAAGCATTAACTTTATTAGAAGAACGCTTTGCTGATGATATAAATTAGGATTATTTTCTGGGAAAATTTAAAGAAATTTGGCGACTATAATAGCGGCAGCCGGACTTGAACCGACGACACGCGGATTATGATTCCGCTGCTCTACCGACTGAGCTATACCGCCATCTAAACCAACACAATTAGCGGGGGAAGGATTCGAACCTCCGACCTTTGGGTTATGAGCCCAACGAGCTAACCCCTGCTCCACCCCGCGTTAGCTTAACTTATCATCGATAAGAAACCTAGACTATAGTATACCATGCCTTTTATCACAAGCATATTTATGCATAATTAAATTAAAAGTCTCGATAACTCCTCCCTGAATACCTTCTAAGGCCTGAATAAATTTATCTTTATCTGCTGAAAATCCAAAGTCATCGCACAGATTTTTTGCATTTGTGGGCTTGCCTACTTCATATTTCAACGTAATTTCGACCATTTCAATCTGCCCTTCCATATAAGGCCCGAACAGAACCGGAACGGATAAAAACACTGGCTCAAGGATATTATGTCCACCAACTCCCGGAACAAAACTCCCTCCAACAACGGCTATGGAAGCTATCGCATAACATTGTCGCAGCAATCCCATGGCATCTATTAAGGTGACTTTATGAGGTGTATCCCTCATGGTATACCGGGAGAATAACAATCCCCTTCCTTTTAGAACTTCTCCCACCTCGTTAAAACGCTCCGGATGCCGCGGAACAATTAACAACTTTGAGCTTGGGATATTAGCCTTTTCGAAGGCTTCTAAAATTATTAATTCTTCGCCGGGGTGTGTAGAACCGGCAACCACAACAAAATCCCCTTCCTCAATCCCGAGCCTTGCACGCAACGCCCCCCTGTCAATCACATCGGGAAAATCATCGTACTTAAGGTTAGGGACTGTGTAAATCTTATCCATAGGAACACCCAGCTCATGGAACTTTTTACCATAGACATCCGACTGAACACAGAATAGAGAGACCGGAGAATACAACTTTCTTGCTAACCAGGGGAAGTATTGAAGTCTTTTAAAAGAACGTTCAGAGATTTTTCCATTCACTAAGGCAATGAAAGCACCTTTCTGTTCGCATTGATTTAAGAAATGAATCCAAAAATCTGTCTCGGTAATAATGACAAGATCGGGCTTTGCTTTTGAAATCAAAGCCTCCATTGTCCAAGAAAAATCAAGCGGCAGAAGAATGTGATAGTCGGCGAATGGAATGGATTTAAGAGCCTCTTGATGACCTGTTGTGGTGATATTTGAAAAGATAAGAGTGCCATTTAATTGTTCTTTAAGCATCTGCGCAAGCTTTACAACAGCCCTTGTCTCCCCTACCGAAACTGCATGAATCCAGATCATCGGTCGATCCGTTTTTACGATCTCCGGCATCTTAAAATTGCGCCTAAGCGCATATTTTTTTGAAAACAATTTCGGGAGATAGGTCAAAGAATATAAACCCAGAGCGAGGTTGTAGAAAAAACTAAACAATCGCATCTGCCGCCTCTTTTGGAGTCTTGTTAGGCATTTTTAATGAAAATAACAAACTCACCAACGCAATACTACAACAGCCAATAAACACCCAATGAAGAGAATTAGAAAAAACATCTACAATTTGCCCTAGGTACTGCGGTAGGATCGCTGAGCGATGAATCGGATCGAAGATTTTTTGCGCGGATTCAGTAAGCTCAATCATATGTTGCGAACTATCTTGATTCAGCAAAATTTCGCTCATCCCTTTTTTAAACAAGCCAAGCTGCAACCCGCCCATCAAAGCAATTCCCACCATGCCGCCAAAGGTCCGAGCAAAAGAAATCATTGCGGTTGAGACCCCTAAATGCTCTGCCGGGGAAATCGCTTGAACCACAACCATATTAGCGTTGGCAATGATGCTGACTCCGCATCCAACGACAAAATTTCCCGCCATAATGATTTCAATAGAGGATTGAGGATTTTGTCGTAGAAGCACCAAAAAGCCCGCGCAGACAAGAACAGATCCCAATGAAGACATAATGCGAAAACCGATTCTGTTAAGTAAAGTCCCACTGATCAGAGATCCTGTAAAGCTGCCGATAGCCACAGCAGTGACAACCTTCCCCGTCGTTGCCGCAGCAGCACCTAGAACACCCTGAACAAAAATTGGAGTGAAATTTGCCGCGCTAAAAAGAAACAACCCCGCAAAAAAAGCAAGCATCACAGGAATTAACAACGTGTCTGCTTCCATGAGATGCAAAGGAATAAAGGGTTCTTTAACATGTTTACGGTAGTAAAGAAAGTAGAGGAACAGCAGTATTCCCCCAAAGAAAATCACCCAGTCCACAGGCTGCATTTGAAATTTTCCAATATTCAACAGGCCATAGATAAACCCCAATGTCCCCAAAGAAAATATGAAACCTCCCGCATAGTCCATCTTGAAAATTTTTCGGTCCATTTCGGGAATCTTTGTTTTGAGAACGAAAGAAGCGATAATCAAAAACCCCACAGGAATATTAATCCAAAATGCCCATTGCCATGAAAATTTCGCGGTCAGAAAAGCGCCCAATCCAGGTCCCAGCAAACTTGCTAATGCCCACATCGCCCCAATTAAAGCCTGCATTTTCGCACGCTTTTCAATAGGATAAAGCACACCGAACAGCACAAGACTCAAAGTCAATAAGGCCGAGGATCCAACACCTTGAATCACACGAAAAGCGATCATCTGATGCATCGAAGTGGCAAATCCGCAAAGCGCCGAGCCGAGGATAAAAATAATCACCGCGCCAACATAACATTTTTTGTATCCGAATGTATCGGCAAATGCCCCTGCAAAAGGAGCTGTCACAACGGATGCCAACATAAAACTGTTCGTCACCCAAGGGTAGAGGTCAAAGCCTCCCAACTGAGAAATAATTGTCGGCATAATCGTTGCCGTTACAAGCGCCTCCATGGCGGAACAAAAGACACCTAATAAGATAGTGATGACAGTGAGCATGAAATAAATTCCTGAGTCAATTAAAGTTTATAGCGGAGGATACCCCCATTAACCAAAGCTACAAAGCTATCGATGGGGATGTTATAGTGTTCAAGAGCGATTTTGAGATCGGAAACAGCCTGATGGGGGCCCTCGTCTCCAAGTCGAAAAGTACCAAAATGAATCCCCATAGATTTGGAAGACTCTAAATCGATATGAGCAATGACAGCGTCTTCCGGAGACATATGAACAGATTCCATAAACCATCTAGGGAGATACGCTCCTATCGGTAACAGAGAAAAATCGGGGGAGCCGTATTTTGCTCGAATTTCTTTAAAGTGTGTCCCATAGCCTGTGTCACCGGCGAAATAGATCGTTCCCGATTTAGACTTTACAACGAAACCTCCCCACAATGTTTTGTTTTCATCGAAGAAGCCACGCCGGGTAAAATGTTGTGCCGGAACAAAAGCTATGTTCAGATCATTAAGGAGTTGTTTTTCTTCCCACCAATCGAATTCAAAGACGTTTTTTAATCCCTTCTTTTCTAAAAAGCGCTTATTACCCAATGCGACAAAAAAAATGGGTTGATGAATTCGTTGTAATTTTCGCAAAGTCGGTAAGTTCGTGTGGTCATAATGGTTATGACTCAATAAAACCAGGTCGATGGGGGATAAGTCGTGAAAATTGATCCCAGGATTGCAATAACGTCTTGGACCGGCAAAACGGAGTG
>CAZENM010000142.1:0-4785 GCA_964513575.1 uncultured bacterium
ATTCCCGCTTCCAAATAGCCTAAACAGTAAATTTAAATGACTTGTTGTACTAGCGTTGAATAACGTTTATTGAATGTAAGATGGTGATTATTTGCAGTAGATAGCTGCGAATTTGTCCGGCTGAATATCAGCCTCAAAGCCACCTACGCGAATAAAAACCGGTTGTCCTGCTAAAAGACTTTCGACGATGCTATCTCGGACTGTATCGGGGACTAGTAAGCGGTGTCCGCCGACTAATCGGTCAAAAGATGTTGTAAAGGAGTGACTACGAAAAGAGACGTAAACTTGAGAGCGGCTGCAATCACAAGGATCGGCAGGAATTACTAGGTTATGTGAATTAAGGTACATTCTAAGACAGTTTTTTGTTTGCACAAGTTCTACCTCCATTTGATTAAACCCGTTGTTGGCAGGAAGATAAATTCTGCGAGAGGAAAAATCAGAGGGGGAGACATTGAAAGAGTTGCAGCACCATTGAGTACCGCTTCCGGATGAACATGAGTTAAGGAACAGGGCCAAGATGGCCCCATTCCTTAATAAATCTAAGATGCGCATCTTAAACTATTAATGTGAGTGGCTGTGGCCGTGGCCGCCGTGGCTGTTTTGAACAGCGACTGCAATAATAGCTACAAGAGCGATAGTTCCTAAAGCAATTGCAGGTGCCAATGATGGGGATGTACGGCTTTCATTGTAGCCATATCCGCCCATGTCGTTTCTGTATTCTTGTGCTTCAACGCTTGATGCTGTTGATGCCATTACAGCCATGAGTGTCGCCAATGCGATCATTTTCTTGAATTTTTTCATGTTGTACTCCTTGTAGGTACCAATTGTTTTTGTTTGTTATATATCTATGAGTAAATTGGTGTTATTACACATAGAAAATTTTTTTGCAATTTTTTTTCCAGATAATTTATCTCTTGTAAGGAATGTAAGAGTCTATCTTTCTGGATATCAGTTGCTTATCTCTGATTTAATTCTTTCTTCTACATAGGTTGCCCATCTTGTTCCAAGAGAGGAAAACTTTTCTTTTAGAAAAATTTGAAAGGGTTTCCATTCATTGTTTTGGAATTCTTCCGATTCAAACGGGCTTCTCTGCGCTGCCATCTTAAGGGTTGCGATCTTTTTCAGCAACTCTTCTCGTAATGAAGGACTCGAAACCATCTCGTCGAAGTCTTTATTTATTTTTAAAGAACGCATTGCCTCGAAGAAATCCTTGTAATATTTGGAAAAGTCTTCTCTGATGGCTGCGGAAGTGAGGATATAAATAGTGTCTCTTTTTTTAAGAACCACATGCATTTCACGAACTTCTCCCCATTGGTTTTTGAGGTCTACCTGGGATAGGCTGCCAACTCCCGCACTAGTTTTAATCGTTCCTAGATCTTTCCAAACAGATCCGTCTTTTTCATTAATTACCTTAATAATTTTGATGTAATCTTTCAGTGATCCCGCGAATTTTTCAGTTGCTAGGTTAATAGAAGGAGGAAAGTGAGTACTACCTGTTCCCACAACCATTATTTTAACAGCCTTACTTAATTGAGAAGGATCAGCATAACGCCATCCTTGTGGCGGGGTAAACATTACCGCACCCGGTTCATTCATGGAATCATACAATTCCTGTTCTGATGTTTGCGGATTTTCTACCGCTGCCAATGGTAAGGTAACAAGGCAGAGACCTAGTATAAGGCAATTTTTTATGTTTTTCATGGGCGACCTGATTCTAAAGTATTGAAAATATTCTCCCAATAAGGGATAACATCGAGATATCAACTCCAATTTACTACGGCAATAAGGTGGTGCGTATGAAGACGTTAGAAAAAGGGCAAGATAAAATCAAGAAAATCGCTGATGAATTGCGCCATCAGACATTGGAACCTGCCAAAAAAATGGCCCAAGAAATTATTGTAGAGGCAGAAAAAGCGGCTGAAGAAATAATTCAAGCCGCAAAAAATCAGGCAAATAAATTGATTGCTTCGGCAAGACAAACGATTGAACAGGAACGTAAAGTGTTTCATGCGTCTTTAGCGCAGGCTTGTAAACAGGCTGTCGAGATGTTAAAACAACAAATAGAGACCAAACTTTTTAATGATGAGCTCAGCATTCAGCTGGAGAAGGCTGCAGGAAATTCGGATGTGATCGTTCAGCTTGTAAACGCTATTGTAGAATCGATTCAAAAAGAAGGAATTTCCTCCGACATCAGCGTAATTATCCCGCAAAAATCTGATCCTAAAAAAATTGGCGCCCAGATAGCAAAAGGGGTAATGGATGAGCTGAAAGGCGGACCGATTGATTTAGGAAGTTTCTCCGCGGGTGTTCAGGTTAGGTTAAATGATCGAAGAATGACATTGGATATTACCGATAAAACGTTAAAAGAGATTATCTCTCGATTCGTTCCCTCTTCTTTCCACGACATTATTTTTTCAAAGTAGAGAACCGAATGACGAAATATTATTATCTTGGGATTGCGCTGCCGGAAGTGAAGATAGGTGTGGAGCCGGAAATCTCTTTTTCTAACTTCTGCTATACGCTTAAGCAAAATTTAAGTGAAAAAGATTGGATGCAAACCAGGGTAATTCGTCTTCTTTATGACGTTTACAACATTAAAGCGTACTGGTTGGGCGAAGAGTTAGACTCCAGAGCTAACCTTGATAAACAACAGCTTGAAGAATCTTTGATCGATGGAATACGGCTTCCCGTCTTCGTTAAACAGTATTTAGAAAAATATGAAAGCCAAGAAGACCGTTTGAAATACTTTTCGGCTCTCGTTGCCTCCTATTTTCGCGATGAGATACATCGCTCAAGTGGATTCCTAAAACAATATCTTCAAATGGAAAGGGAGATCCGCTTACTATTCGTGGGATTCCGCGCTAAGATGCTCGGACGCGATCTTTTCCGTGAGTTGCAGTTCGAAGATCCAAATGATGATTTTGTTGCTCAGATTTTAGCTCAAAAAGACACAAAAGATTTCGAGCCTCCCGCTGGTTATGAAGATTTAAAGCCGGTTTTTACCGAGTTTCACGCTCAACCGTTAAAGCTTCATCAGGCGCTAGTTGAATATAAATTTAAAAAAATTGAAGAAATTCTCGGTTACGAAAAATTTTCATTCGACCGTATTCTCGGATACATGGTGCAACTTATCATGGCCGAAAAATGGATAGAATTAGATCATAAAATCGGAACCCAAATCGTTGATAGGTTAGTCAAGGACTCAGCATGATAGAAACACCCACTCTCCAAAATCCTCATATCAAAGCTACCGGAACGGTAAAAAAAGCTTTTGGTAACCTGCTACAGGTGCAGTTTGAAGGCTCCATCCGGCAGGGTGAAGTTTCGATGGTACACCTCGATGGCGTTCAATTGAAAGCCGAAGTAATCGAAATTAATGGCGATGTCGCCAAAATACAGGTCTTCGAGGATACCAAAGGTGTCAAGCTGAACACCAAGGTTCAATTTGTCGATGGATTGCTAGAGGCCGAGCTAGGACCGGGATTGCTTACCTCAATTCTCGATGGATTACAAAATCCCTTGGAAGAAGTCGCGAACGCTTCCGGTTTATTTTTACCAAGAGGCGTGTATTTACCCCCCATCAGCCGCACGCGTCGCTGGGATTTTGAACCGGTCGCTAAAATCGGCGACTATGTCGAAAGGGGAGACACACTCGGAACGACCTTGGAAGAGAGATTCCACCATCGAATTATGGTTCCTTTCAGCTCCTACGGACGTTATAAGTTGACCTGGATCATAGCTCCCGGTTCTTACAATGTGGATACTGTGGTGGCAAAAGCCGTGGATGAAGCGGGCGTGGAGCACTCTTTCTCGATGATTCAAAAGTGGCCCATTAAAATGCCTTTAGTTCAAGGCGTGAAGATAAAGCCGAAAAAAATGATGGATACCGGCTGCCGTATCATCGATACAATGTTCCCCATCATTAAAGGGGGAACATTCTGTACTCCCGGACCATTCGGCGCAGGAAAAACTGTGTTGCAGCATCACCTTTCAAAATATTCTTCCGTCGATATTGTTGTGGTAGTGGCCTGTGGGGAACGCGCTGGGGAAGTGGTTGAGGTCCTTCGGGAATTCCCACACCTCATTGACCCTCACACCGGAAAAACTCTGATGACTCGTACAGTGATTATTTGTAACACTTCATCCATGCCAGTAGCAGCCAGGGAATCTTCCGTTTACATGGGAATGACCATTGCCGAATACTACCGTCAGATGGGATTGGATGTCTTACTTTTAGGGGATTCAACTTCCCGTTGGGCTCAGGCAATGAGGGAAATGTCCGGACGCCTAGAAGAAATTCCCGGCGACGAAGCATTCCCGGCTTATCTCGCCTCCAGAATCGCCGAGTTCTATGAGCGCTCGGGCGTCATTCGATTGGGGCAAGGGGGTCAAGGTTCTGTGACAATTGGCGGAGCTGTTTCACCGGCTGGTGGAAACTTTGAAGAGCCGGTCACGCAGGCGACGCTCTCAGTTGTTGGTGCATTCTTAGGGTTATCTCGTGAACGTTCCGATTCTCGTCGGTATCCCGCGATAGATCCTCTAATTTCCTGGTCCAAGTACATTCCGGAAGTGGCTATAGAGCTTGAATCCGATGTGGAAAATTGGGGGGAAATGGTGGCTAAAGCCTCGCGTTATCTTGAGGAAGGTGACGAGATCGGTAAAAGAATGGAAGTGGTGGGTGAAGAGGGAACGACCATTGATGATATGATAGTCTACCTAAAATCCGTCCTTTTTGACTTCGCTTACCTCCAGCAAAACGCGTTCGATAAAGAAGATGCTTATTGC
>CAZENM010000142.1:4795-7362 GCA_964513575.1 uncultured bacterium
GCCCTCTAAACAGGCAAGTCGCTCTATTTCGGCTGATTAATAACGAGATCTTTGACGGAAAATTTCACTTTAAAACACATGATGCAGTTCGCGAATACTTCCTGGAGCTCCAAAATAACATCAAAAACATGAACTTCATGGCATTTGAAGGGACTGAATACAACCAGGCCTACGCTAAAATCGTCGAGCAAATTGAAAAAGCAAAGCACAAACCTGAGGGATGAGGAATGAAAAAAGTTTATGACAGAATAGAAGAGATGCGGGGAAACCTGATCACCGTCATTGCCGAAGGTGCAAGCTTAGGGGAAATGGCCAGAATCGATTTACGCGATGGACGCCATGTTTATGCGTCAGTTCTTCGAATCGATGGAGACCGTGTCACCCTGCAAGTATTCCAAAGCACCCGAGGAATCTCCACGGGGGATAAAGTCACATTTCTTAACAGGGAAATGCAAGCGACTTTTGGGGATAGCCTTATGGGACGCCGTCTCAGTGGAGCAGGAGTCCCGATCGATGGAGGCCCGGAAATTCGGGGTGAAGCGATCAACATCGGAACTCCCTCTTTCAATCCCGTTCGCCGGGTGATCCCTAAAGAACTCGTTCGAACAAACATTCCGATGATCGATGTCTTCAACTGTTTGGTAAAATCTCAGAAAATCCCTATTTTTTCCGTTCCCGGAGAACCCTATAACCAACTATTGATGCGGATTGCCAATCAAACCGACGCTGATGTGGTAATTATCGGGGGAATGGGATTGACCTTTAAAGACTACCAAGCGTTTATTGATAATGCGGAAGCCTCAGGTTCTTTAAGTAAAACCGTTATGTTTATTCATAGAGCCACCGACCCTGCTGTGGAATGCCTGTTAGTTCCCGATATGGCCCTTGCCTGCGCGGAAAAGTTTGCGATGAACGACAAAAACGTTCTGGTGCTCCTGACCGACATGACCTCTTTTGCTGATTCCATCAAAGAAATTGCTATCACTATGGATCAAGTTCCTTCTAACCGAGGATACCCAGGCTCCCTTTATTCCGACCTGGCTTCACGTTATGAAAAAGCCGTACTTATCGATGGCAGCGGATCAATCACAATCATCGGCGTGACAACAATGCCCGGCAATGATGTGACCCACCCAGTTCCCGATAACACCGGATACATCACAGAAGGTCAATTTTATTTGCATGGTGGAAGGATCGATCCGTTCGGCTCCCTATCCCGTCTTAAACAAAACGTGATCGGAAAAGTGACCCGAGATGATCATGGAGACCTTGCGAACGCGATGATTCGTCTTTATGCCGAATCTAAAAAAGCGCGTGAACGTCAAAGCATGGGCTTTAAGCTGTCGCGTTGGGATGAGCAGCTTCTGCATTACTCCAAATTGTTTGAAGATAATTTGATGAGTCTGGATGTGAATATTTCCCTAGAAATGGCGTTAGATACAGGCTGGAAAATTTTAGCGGAATCTTTTCAATCGAACCAAGTGGGAATTAAAGAGTCCATCGTTAAAAAATATTGGCCGGCACTTACTGCCGCCGCCACTTAAGGCTCAAACCATGGCAGCGATACGACTGACAAAAAACGAACTGCGCGCTCAGCAGACCCGCTTAAAACAGCTGATCAAGTATCTTCCTACATTGCAGTTGAAAAAAGCAATGTTGCAGGTAGAGGTAAACGAAGCGCGTCAAGAAATCGCGCATGCGGAAAAGTTTTATTCCGGCATTCATCGCGAAGTGAGCGGGTATTCAGGTTTGTTGGTGGACAAGGCATCGCTAGACCCTGCTAAAGCAGCAAAAATAAAAAATGTGCAAAAACGGTACGAGAATATCGCCGGCATCGACGTTCCTTACTTCGATGGAATCACCTTCGAACCCTATGAGTACGACCTGTTTGATACACCTCCATGGGTCGATGGGGTCATCATAGGATTGCGTCAACTGACAGAAGCTTCCATCAGGATTCAAGTCGCTCGGGAAAAAAAAGAAGCTTTAGAAAGGGAACTCAGAGAGGTCTCCATTCGAGTGAACTTGTTTGAAAAAATCTTGATTCCCCGCGCACGGGAAAATATTAAGAAGATTAAAGTTTTCTTGGGTGATCAGGAACTCGCATCCGTGTCCCGAGCGAAGGTCGCGAAGGGAAAAATTGAAGCGGCAAAACTGTTAAGTATCGCTGCGGTAAGGGAGAGGGCTCATGCGCGTTGATCTAAAAAAATTCTTATTCTTGGGAATAGGCACCCTAAAAAACTTTTTTTTCGAAGAAGCCCAAGATCTGGGTATCGTTCACTTCATCAACGAAAAACGGACACCTGTTACTGTTCCGGAAGAGATTCAAAAGTTTCAGCAGGCGATTAAAGTGCTCCGTGGACAACCTCCAATAGAACAAGAGGAATCAACGCATTTCGATAAAGCCTCGGAAATTGTTGACAGGATTTTATTAAATCACACGGTTCTACACAAAAATGAAGAAGAAGAACGCGTGTTGAAATTAGAGATTTCCCGCATGGAACCCCTGGGACACTTTTCGATTCAGGATCTTCACTACATTCAAAAAGAAGGCAATAGAGTCGTCC
>CAZENM010000143.1:0-7342 GCA_964513575.1 uncultured bacterium
ACTCTCGAATGACTCCCAGCTCTTCATTTAATCTTTGCTGCTCGCGTGTTGTTTCAGTTTCTCGCAGCTCCAGGATTTTCATCTGATGCGTAATTTTTCGATGTTCTTCAATGGTATGTTGATATGTTTCCAATGCTCTTTCGTAGGAATCTTGGTCGACAACATACCCTTCGGAAACTTTTTTAATGTTTTCCTCCATAGCCTTCAACTGATCCTGCACGTGCTTGGTGTTCAGTTTAGCGATTTCAACTTTCTGATGCTGTTCTTCAATTTGTGCTTTCAGGTTATTCAACACGGTTTGCTGTGTTTTAGACTCTACTTCAAGGCGTAAATCTTCTGCAGATATTTTTGTAAAATCGTTATTAAGCCTTTGCAGAGCATAATTATGTTCGACAAGCTTCATTTCCAACCGGCGAATCGCTTTATCGAGTTCATTTCTTTCAATTGTGTTCGCTTCTTTCTTGGTCACACAATCCTTCACTTCCTTCTGAACTCCCTGCAGCCGTTCTTCTACAGTGACAACCTTCGACTCCAACTCTTTAATTTCCGCTTCACGCATGAAAACGTTCTTATCTCCCTGCTTTGCAACGAACAGAACTTTAGACCTATCTAATAACGCTCCTTCAGCAAACCAGATCTCCTTCTCGCCAGCGACTTTGCTCCAGTCAACGTTTTCTAGCAGCTCATCCGAAAGCTGAACGTGGTCAACCAACGCGGTAGCCCCTTCAACTTGATCTTTCAAGCTTTTATTATCCTTTCCTTGAGATCCTTTAAGGGTCTCTAGACACACCAAAGAATAGTCTAACAACTGATTTTCTTTTGCGTATTGAAGGATTAACCTCAGATCCTCGATCGTTTCAACGACTAATGTATGATCATAATGGGCTAACGAGGCGGCAAGTGCGCTCTCGCTGCCCTTTTTAGGTCGGATCACCTCGTACATCCCTTTCAGTTTTCCATAAATGGTGCTTTCCGGCTTTAGAGAGGCTTGTAAAAGTTTCTTGGAGGCAATAGAAAACCCTTCCATTTCTTCACGCAGCTTAATCAGAAGCTTAAGGCGCGCTTTTAGTTCCGTGAGAAGTTTAGTAATTTGCGCTTCTTCGGCTGTTAACGACTTGATCTTGTCATTAAGCTCGAAAAGCGCCTGATCCTTTTTAGCGAGCGCCGCTTGTTGAGAATCAATTTCGAACGAGAGCTCATCCGCCTGTTCACGCTTTTCGGCGAGTTGCTTCTCGAGCTCCAGCAAGATCATTTTTTGCCGTTGCCTGTTTTGCTCCATCGCTTCAAGCTTTTCTTGTGTATTCTCCAGACGCACCTGATCCTGCTTCATTTCGCTGTGCAGCTGTTGTTCGGTTTGCGAAATTTTAAGTAAATTCTGCTGGGCAAGGGCCTGCTCATGACGTAGGTGAGCGATGGAGGTCTCGATCGATTGTTTTTTATTCTTCTGAATCGCTAAGGTTTCTTCGGCGGTTTGCAGAGAGATGGTGACCATAGACAATTGGGATCGGGCTTGAACGAATTCTTTTTGGCGATGATCCCGTTTCATCAAAAGGTCTTCGAGCTCCATGGACCATTTTTTCTCTTTCAACAACGCTTCTTTCATTCTTTCTTGCTGGGAAAGTTTTTCGCGGGTTTGAATTTCTTTTTGACTGCGTTTTTCAAACAGCTCTTCGCTTCTTTTTCGGTAATTTTGTTCTGCCTGGACAAGGTCGCCCTTCATCCGATGTGTTTCATTTTTAAGTTGTTCTAGGGCCTGGGAGAAATTAAGTTCTTCTTCGTGGTGTCCGGCGAGCTTTTGCGAGGTATCTTGCCGCCGTTTTTGAATCTGATCCCACTTACCTACAAGGAGTGATTTTTCCGATTTTTCTAAAAGCTGTCGATTGTTCTTATAGTCGCGGGCTTTTTCAGCTTGTTCAGCTAAGACAGTAATCTGTTTTTCAACTTCCCTGTGAATGTCTTTAACGCGATCAATATTTTGATCGGCCATTTCCAACTTCTTTAAGGCTTCTCTTTTCCGTTGTAAAAACCGTAGAATTCCCGCGGCTTCTTCGAAAATATACCGTCGCTCCATTGGAGAATAATTGATCACCTGATCAATCTTTCCCTGCTCGAAAATGGCGAAGGCATTTTTTCCGATTCCTGAATCTAAAAATAGGTCGTGCAGGTCTTTCAGTCTAACTTGACGTTTATTGATAAAGTACTCCGACTCTCCACTTCTATGCAGGCGTCTTGAAACCTCAACTTCTTCGTACTCAGTGGGTAAGAATCCGTCAACGTCCGTTAGAGTGATAGTGACTTCGGCGTAGTTTAATGGTTTCCTCGAGGTCGTTCCAGCAAAGATCACGTCGGGCATTTTGCCTCCGCGCATCGCCTTTGCTGATTGTTCCCCTAACACCCACCGGAAAGCGTCGGCAATATTCGACTTGCCGCATCCGTTGGGGCCCACGACCGCGGTGATCCCGTGACCAAATTCTAATTCAGTTCGATCTGCGAAAGATTTAAAACCGTAGAGTTTTACTTTTTTTAGCTTCAAAGGAGCCTCCCCTCTATCAATAAAATACAGAATAATCAACATGGGCGAATGGTGCAAGTGACAACTTTCACTATTTATCACCTCTTGACTTTGATTAAAGTTATCCATAAATATAAAAAAATAACTTTATCTCAAGGGTTTATATGAAATATCCACTCGGCTTTGCTGCCTTGATTTTTCTTTCCGCAACTGCTAGCGATCTCAAAAAAGAACTCACCCCCCCTTCAATGACAATCCAGCGAACTGAAAAAGCTGCGGTAAAATCGCGTGAAAACATGGTCGTTGCGGCCAACCCTCTTGCGGCGCAGGCAGGGATGAAAATGTTATGTCAGGGAGGAAACGCTCTCGATGCCGCTATCGCCACCGAACTAGTTCTTAACGTTGTGGAACCTGTAGCCTCGGGAATTGGCGGGGGGGGCTTTTTGCTTTACTACGATAAAAAAAATGACAAGGTGATCGCTTTTGACGGCAGGGAGACAGCTCCAAAATCAGCCACTGAACGACTATTTCTGAATGAAAAAGGGGAACCTCTGGATTTGCTTGAAGCAGCCAATGGCGGCAAATCTGTCGGTGTTCCGGGGTTGTTGCGGATGTTTGAGATGGCACATAAGGAGTTTGGCAAGCTCCCTTGGCGCGACCTATTCCAACCAGCTATTGAGATTGCGGAGAATGGTTTTATTGTTTCCAAAATTTTCCATAGCGAAGTGGAAGCCTACCCACGTTTAAAGTCTTTTCACGAATCCCGCGACTATTTCTACACTAAAGATGGGAATCCGGTTACTGAGGGATCCAAACTGAAGAGCCCCATTCTAGCCCAAACACTTAGGTTGATTGCTGAACGAGGTGTAAGCGTTTTTTATCAAGGGGAAATTGCCGAAGATATCGCTAAAGCAGTCAACCGCTCCCCGGTGCAACCCGGGTGGTTAACGATTGGAGATCTTTCCAACTACAAAGCTGTTCGACGAGAACCGTTAAAGATCCGCTACCGAGATTATTTCGTGTATTCATTTCCCCCTCCATCATCCGGGGGCGTTGCTGTACTACAAATTTTGGGGATGTTGAATCGATTTGACCTGACTAAATTTGCTCCGCAGTCCACTGAATTTGTGCATCTTTTTTCGGAAGCGAGTTCTCTGGCATTTGCTGATAGGAATAAATATATCGGAGATCCGGACTTTGTCCGTGTGCCCATTACAGAGATGTTAGATCCAGCCTACCTAAAAAAGCGCTCAGAACTGATTAAACTAGACTCGTCTATTGAAAATATTGAACCGGGGACGTTTACAACTCCATTAGTTGCCTTGTGCCCTGAATGTCAAAATCGGGAGCCCCCTTCGACCTCTCATGTCAGCATTGTCGATAAGGAAGGAAATGCTGTTTCAATGACTTGTACAATCGAGCATAGCTTTGGATCGGGCATTATGGTGAGGGGGTTTCTGCTGAATAACGAGTTGACCGATTTTTCGTTTACTCCGGAAGATGAAGGATTAAAAGTGGCAAACCGGGTTCAACCAGATAAGCGTCCCCGCAGCGCGATGGCGCCGACGTTTGTTTTCGACGCAAACTCTAACAAGCTGAAGCTCGTCATAGGCTCACCCGGGGGCGCCAGAATCATCGATTACGTCGCCAGGCCGATTATTGATATCTTAGACTACAAGCAAGATGTCCAGGCGGCAATTTCCGCAGGGAATTTTGTTGACATTGGGGGTCCTGTAGAACTTGAAGAAAACACCGATATCGCAAAACTTAAACTCCCTCTAGAAAAACTAGGGCAGAAAGTGGAAGTTGTGAACCTAAACAGCGGCATTCACGCGATAGAAGTGACAACGGAGGGTCTCATTGGCGGCGCAGATCCAAGAAAAGAAGGCGCTGTTGCTGATGACACCGGATGTCGATCTTCTAAGGAACTATCAGGAAGTGTTCAATAATAAGTTGAACACCTCCAAATTGGCTCGACTTTTAGTAGTATTCCAATTACATTTGTAATAAAAAACGAGAGAACCACATGTTAGACATTAAACTTATCCGGAAAGACAAAAACAAAGTCGAAGAACTCCTGCAAAGAAAAGATCCTACCATTACTTTGGATCGCGTCGTTGAGTTGGATCACGCAATTAGAGAGAAAAAAACTCGCTTAGAACATCTAAAGGCTCAACGGAACGAGATTTCTCAGAAGATCGGTGAACTCAAAAGAAAAGGTGAAGATACCGCGGCTCTTATGGACGAAATTGCAGCTCAGGGCGACGAAGGAAAACAACTGGAACACGAACTTAATGACCACGAAGCGTTGTTTACCTATGAATTGTCGGCTCTTCCTAACATCCCTCTCGAAGATATTAAAATTTCTCAAGACCCCAAAGATAACGTTGCGATCAAAGAAGTGGGCGCGAAAAGAACCTTTGATTTTCCTTTTAAAAACCACGTGGAGCTCAATGAGCGCTTGAACATGTTTGACTTCAAACGAGGCGCAAAGATTTCCGGTTCAGGATGGCCTGTTTATCGGGGCTGGGGCGCACGTCTGGAATGGGCATTAATCAATTACATGATTAGCATCCACCTTAAAAACGGTTTCGAACAATGGATTCCCCCGGTTCTTGTTCGCCCAGAAACTGTTTACGGCTCCGGTCAGCTGCCAAAATTTGCCAACCAGCAGTTTAAAATTACCGATGACGATTTCTCCCTTTACCTGATCCCTACCGCCGAGGTTCCCTTAAACGGCTTATACATGGATGAAATTCTTCCGACGGAAATTCTGCCCCAAAAGTATATCGCCTATACTCCCTGCTTCCGACGAGAAGCCGGCGCGGCGGGATCGCAAGAACGCGGACTGATTCGCGTACACCAATTCAATAAAGTAGAAATGTTCGCATTCACCAAACCGGAACAGGCCGAACAGGTTTTTGATGAAATGATGGCTAGCGCCGAAGAGATCCTGCAAGGGCTGGAAATGCACTACAGGAATGCTTTATTGGTCACGGGTGATATGTCGTTTGGCGCTGCAAAGACGATAGACATCGAGGTATGGCTTCCTGGTCAAAATCGCTATTACGAGGTCTCTTCCGTCTCAAACTGCACCGACTACCAATCACGCAGATCAAATATACGCTATCGCGGCGCGGATGGAAAACCTGAATTTGTACACACCTTGAATGGTTCAGGGTTGGCAACCTCCCGTCTGATGGTTTCTATTTTGGAAAACAACCAAAATGCGGATGGTTCTGTGACAGTTCCTAAAGTCCTGCGCCCCTATTTGGGCGGCCTGGAAAAAATTGAACCAACCGAATAATTTAAGGGGTGCCGGGTGAGTATACAAAGATTAATTCATTTTTTGAATGACTCCCCTACCGCCTGGCACGCCGTAGACTACACAGCAAAGACTCTAGAAAAAAATGGGTTTGTCGGCATTCGTGAATCTGAAGACTGGTCAAAGTTAAAGTGCGGGGGGAAATATTTTACCCTAAGAAACGGCTCTTCACTCGTCGCGTTTATTCTGCCTAAAAAGCCCATCAAGCGTACCCTCTTACTTGGTTCACATACGGATAGCCCGTCGCTAAAACTGAAACCCAAACCGCTATTTTCGAAAGACAACTTAGTGATGCTTGGCCTTGAAATCTATGGGGGACCGCTGCTGACCTCCTGGTTCAATCGAGATTTAGGAATCGCTGGACGAGTTGTCGTCGAAGGGTCTAAGGGGAAACTTGAAACTCATTTAGTGAATGTGCGGGAGCATCCTGTTGTGATCCCCCAATTAGCTATCCACTTAGACCGTGAAGTGAATGAAAAAGGATTTGCGGTCAATAAACAGGAAGGACTTAACGCGCTTGTCGGTATTTTAGATACTCCAATCACACTGGAAAGACTTCTGAATGTTAAAGGGACAATCATTTCCCACGATCTGTTCCTATATCCCTTAGAAGAGGCACGCCTGACCGGAATCAATAAAGAATTTCTAACGTCCTATAGAATCGACAACCTGACGAGTGTATGGGCATCTGTAGAAGCTCTACTAAAAGGATCACCCCAAGAAGATACTCTCCAAATGATCGCCCTATGGGATCATGAAGAGATCGGCTCTCAAAGTCACTACGGAGCAGGAGCCCCTTTTGTAAAAAGCATCTTGGAAAGGCTGACAAAAGACTCCGAAAGCTATCACCAAATGATCGCAAGATCAACAACGATATCGATAGATCTGGCGCACGCCACCCATCCTAATTATTCGGATAAACATGAGCCTCGCCATCCTATTCGTCTGGGTGGTGGAGTTGTTTTGAAATATAGCTCCGGATACAGGTATGCCACTGATGCGGAAACTGCAGCTCCGCTGATCCAGGCAGCGAAAAAGGGATCTGTTTCCCTACAAGAATTTGTAACTCATGGCAACATTCCTGCAGGCTCTACGATTGGCCCTATCCATGCCGGAGTGACCGGCATGCCAACGTTGGATATTGGGATTCCACAGCTATCGATGCATTCGATTAGGGAACTGATCGCTATAAAGGACTATCAGCAGCTAGTGACGTTGCTAACCAAGATTATTCCCAGCCTTTAGAGGTGAATTTAAGATTAAGGTTAGTGGTCCGGATAGGTTTTATCATTCCTGGCACGCCTCTTTGATCATAGTGTTACACACATCTTTTTGTTAACACAGAAAAGTGAACTTACGATAATCCACGAAACTCCTGTTCGCCCATTTTTTCTGCCCACGAATTTTTATTGGAAACGGTTCATAACGACCTAATAATGTGCTAAGCCCGGAGAGGCTGTGAAAAAATTAGAATCCGTTTGATTTCGATCGAGATTTTTTAGGAT
>CAZENM010000144.1:0-1947 GCA_964513575.1 uncultured bacterium
ACTTGATAATCATGTATAAATCTTAGCTGTCCACTTCCTTAATAATGTTATAGATAAATCCATCAACACCCCACGATAAATTTGCTGTATAATTTAATTTTGATATAATTAAAATATAACTGGAGGATTTTATGTCACTTAACATAAACAAACAACCAGAAGCTTCGATTTCATCATTTAGGACTCAAACTTCTCCGCCAGAAACCAAAAGCACTGAGCGTCAGAATCCTAAGGGAATCAACACAAAATCCACAGTGCCAGACCAAGACAAAAAAATCAAAAATTTGAGTAATCAAGAATTTTTACTGGGACAAGCAGCAAGTTCCAACGGAAATACGAACGACGGAAGAAAGCTAATCGATCAAGCACGAGCTGCCTTCAAAGCATCCAACTCTACAGCATCTAGTTCTACGGCGTCTAGTTCTACGGCTGAAAGCTCTACGACTGCAAGCTCAAAGGTTCTAAATCGTGTGCAAAACCTAACTGCTTTAGGTCAAAGACAAATATCTAAGCTAGGGGGTAGGACCGGACAGGAATTTGATATTGGTGAAGCACGGGCTGAACAGTTAGCCCCTCTTATACAAGTGACTGCGCAAGCGGCCGAAAAGCGACTCACAACCTTTGATGAAAAAAGCCTTTCTCAAGTAGAAAATGACTTATCCAATCTGCAAAAGCTCTGTGGTGATAAAGGCGAGGGACTTAACATACAAACTAAAGTGATCAAAAGTTTACAGCTAAAAATAGAGATGAGTATCGCATTAAAAACCATAAGCAAAAATCCCAACCCCTCGGAGGAAGACCGTTCTCTTCAAGCGGCGGCAAAGCGAACAGAAACGGTGTTAAATAATCGGTTAGCTCAATTAAGTGAGATCAAGCATCAAGAAGTGAGTTCAAAATATAGCCAAAGAACATCATTCGAATCGGCTCCAGTCGATTGTTCTCTCTTAGATAATGGATCGATTAATCGACTCGCAATGGTTAATCTTTATAATGAAATGCACGATCTTGGAAAAAGTTACCTGGACGGATTGAATGATGTACTATCGCCCAATTTTGGTTCTAAACCTAAAAAAAGCTTTCTACAAGAGGCTGCAAGTTGCGGTGTGATCACGGAAAAACGTTGTGCTGAGTTAGAGGCACAGCTACATGAACTTCATGATGCATATTCTAAACTTTCGAGTAAAAATTCCCAGGAGCCTTTAAAAAGAGCAGATGAACATAACGTTTTAGAATGCTTTAAAGAACTGCTTCAGTCCCACACTCCAGATAAAATAAGCCGATGGATGGAAGCGTCTGCTGCATTAATCCACACAGGTGGTGAATTCCGAGGCATATTGACAGGATTACAAGATATAAAAACTAAGGCTAGCCGCGCGCTATATACAAATCTAAGTGATATGAATGGAGGCCAGCCCATCACTCCTTTTGCGAGAGTGTACCAATGGCCTATGCGCGTGAAAGATTTATATATGGGAACGGAAAAAGAGGCATTAAAAACAGCGGCGAATGATCCGTTAACGGAGGCATTAACACAAAGAAAAGTGTGTGCTCAAGACTGGTTGGAATATGTCAACATGGCCTAATAAAATTATTGATCAGCCCCGTAGAGGAATGTTGCCACTTCATAGTTTTCCTGTTGAATGGATTCGTTGATAAGACACTGAATATCATCAGGTTTTGCTATTTCATATAGCTCACGAAAAAGCTCAAGGGTTGCATAACCTGCAGCATGAATTAATGTAGTCTTACCATCGTTAAGTAATTGGTCAAGGGTGATGGTTTTGTCATCAATAAGCTTTAGTATTTCTTCCCTAAAGTCCAAAGTGAGCGCAGCATCCCAATACTGTTGAAATTCTTCTGAGTCATGAGCTGCTCCGCCAGGAAAGGGGGGCGCTCCGATCTGATTCCAACGAACACTTGTTTCCCCAAAACTTCTAGCTAGCGCAT
>CAZENM010000144.1:1957-7060 GCA_964513575.1 uncultured bacterium
GGAATTCTTCGCCGTTGCTTCCAATCCCCGTAATTGTTCTCTGCTCTTCTAAATTATTCAAGCTCGGCGTTAAGGTAGGGGGTGACTTTACACGCTCTTTTAAAGCTTTAGGATCTTCGAAATAACCTAACATGTGGATCAGTTCGTGAGCAAAATCAATATGTTGAGGGTAGCGAAATCGTTTGTTGCCTCCCTCGGGTAAATCTTCGATCAGATCAGCGACCGAGTTGCTGCTTGCCAGGAAAACTTGATGGATCCTGAACCCATTTAGTTTTTCCCGTTTGTATTGTGTCTCGTTCTCGGCCGGAGTGATAAAAACTACATGATTTTTTCCAAGTTCACGCAAGCGATCTAGGAGGTCTCTCCCAATACGGCGAGTCAAAAGTGTTTTAACGTTTTTTTTCACGATACGGATAAACTCATTGGGGGAATCATCTAAAAAGTCCCAAAGTCTTTCAGGGCCTAACAGTTCTTGATAGATTGTGTAAGCTTGGGTCTGTTCACTGAATCTCATCCCATTTAGGGGCATCGGGCCGCAAAAAATATCAGGGAAGAATTGGAGATCATATTTTTGTAAAAAATTGCTCGGGGGTAAAACGCAGCTAGCCCCTTGCGAGAGAATTGAACTTGAAATATTAGATGCAGACATTAATAAACTCCAATTTCAAAAATAGTTAAATTAATTATAACACAAACCGATATTAAATTAAAGTATTTATTAAGATGTCAGGCTTGGGCTGCCAAAAATGCCATAATAACACGATCTAAATTAAGCCGAAAAGTATTCCAATAAATAGATTGTCCTAAGCCAAGAGCTCTTGTTTTTCGTCTATTTTTTGGGCATTTTTATAGCCCACGAATTTTCAGCAAAATAACACCTTAAAACCACCCGCGAAGTGGGTTTCGGAGTATAGCCCAAGGCAAGCCCTCAAACGAGCGCATAACGAGGCTTGAGGGGCTGTGGGATAGAATGAACAAAACCCTAGAGCCCGGAGGGCGACTAATCTGTTTCCAATATGTAGATCTCATCCGTCTTCAAGCTTCTATGCTCAATGAATCCTTGACTTGAATAGGTGTTTTTTTTAACAAAAGATAACCTCAGGAGGATTTCTATGTGGAAAACTATAACAATTAGCCTTTGCGCTTTTTTTTGTTTGTCAAATCTAAATGCTGCTACGATAGCAGTGACGTCATTAAACAACAGTGGGTCAGGAACTTTGCGAGAAGCCATCACCAATGCAGTCTTTGATGACATCATCCAATTTAATTCAGCCCTTTCCGGTTCGATAGTTTTACAAAGCGCCTTGCCTGATATTACTGTTCGTTTAACCATTAACGGGCCTTCAAGCGGCTTGGTAACCTTAGATGGAAACGACTTATATCCCCTCTTTATTGCGCAAACAGACTCCTTTTTTGTTAATAAGCTCAACCTAAGCAATGGTGTGAGAGCTGGCGGTGGTGGAGCTGTTTTTGTCGATCTAGACCATTTTGCTACATTGAGCAACTTGAATGTCACTCTCAGCGCAGCTTCCGACGGTTTAAACCCCTTATTTGCCGATGTGGGAGGACAACTTATATTAAACAATGTAACATTCTCATCTTCGAACACCTCCGAGGTCTACTTAAACACAGGAAATTTAGCCATAAACAACACTTCAACAACCGATACTATAGTAGGAGGTTCAGGAGTGGTTGTCACTGATGGAGACGCTGTTAACATGTTTACTCCCACAGCATCATCCGGAGAAGACCTTTTCATTCTTGTGGTCTCAGGAACTACATCCTTTACAGGAACTACGGTAGAGCCTTTAATAATATTGTCCAATGGAACGTTAAGCGGCGACTATACTATCGGATATCTTGCCAATTATGGAATCTGTCAAATGGGAGATTCTTCCACTATTACACAATGTCAGAGCCTTAATGGCTCAATTCTTGATAGTCAAGGAACATTGCAAGTCAAAATAGACTCTGCAGGGAATTCCGATCAGCTGGCGAATGGGGGCTTGATTATCCTCAATGGAACTCTCGAACTCCGACCAAGTAGCGGTACATACTCTGCAAACACTATCTATACAATTGTAACTTCAGACGCTTTCATCCTTGGAGCTTTCGATATTGTAACACCATTCAACGGCCTTGATTTTCAAGTGAATTACAATTCAAATTCTGTTGAGATTGAAATTTTAACTACGAGTACCATCTAACGCAATCATTGCCCTGCACTACTAAGTTCGGGAGTGCGGGGTAGTGGTGTTGCATAATTTACCACTGAGCTTGTGATAATCGTTAGAAAGTTTTGTCTATGTTTATAGAGACAGCTTGGCTTTGTCTCTTCCGCCCAAATTCTGCAAAATAATAGGCTGAAAGAGATACTCCATTTCGTGTGATATAGGAAAGTTCGATTCCCGGAGCAAATTCATTTACCGCTTCATCGGCGCTAAAAACAGTAAACGTCTCTTCGAATCCTGTCAGCCGCGCTGTAAAGGATTTACCTGAAAGAGGCTTGTACCGAATCCAGCTCCCTGTGAGTTTAGCAAACAAAACGTTCTCGTTAAAAAACATTTGAGTTTCAATCGCAACTCCTAATTCACTGCGCAAAAATTGCGCGTTGTGTTTTTTTACATCTAAGTTTAGGGAATCAGCTCCGGATTCCTTAAAAGCTGTTTGATGGGAATAAAAGTAGTCGACATTTGCAAAGGGCTTGAATGCTAAATTCTCCAGGCTGTACTCCAACTGTCCACCTAAATGAGTATTCATGGCTAAGCCGTGATGCGTCCCATAAGCATGACGATTAAGCCCGGCAAACTCAATGTGACGATTTGTTTTGTATCTATAGTGACTCCCAAGGACTGCTGCATCCAAAACTACGAGAGGGGAACAAAATGCGCCATAAGCTCCAAGATAACTCCCATAGATTCTACTATGCCCAGCGGAAGGCTTCCAGTCTAAGTGTGTTGAGGTATACCCTCCTCCAACACCTCCAGTTAGGTTGCCTTCGAATTGATGGTCAACTCCCCCAATAATCCCTTTGGTGACACTATCAAAAGCGCGCAGCCTTTCGAGGTGGCCTTGGCTGCTCCATATGCCGAATCCATCAATCCACACGGCATTTGAATTGGTATTACAAGAAGATCCCTTGCAAAGTGCTTTGGCATGATCGACAAAACTCTCATTGATCCTTGACGTGATGTTAACATTGGTCCAGTCGAAGGCCGCAAAAGGAGCGGGATGAAATTGGTCAAGAGCTTTATATAATCCTTTTGGATCCAAATTATTAAGCAAAAAAAGCACATTATAGAGATCGCTTTCGGCAGTAACGATTAAATCTTCAAGATACCTTTGGACTATTCCGGGATTGCCATGTAAATAAGTGGTTCCGACCATATTTCTGCTGATTTCTAACTGTACAAACGTTGGAAAGTATTTAATACTAAAAGGCAATCCCCCTTCTGAGAAGGAGCTAAAAGTACCACTAACACCACCTGAAGCAGTAAGAATGTCATATGTTGTCCCCTTTAGATAATAGCCCGGTTCAGGGAGAACATCAAGAGAACCATTTAAGGATGCGGTGCCGTTGATTTGTAGCAGGTCGGTGTTCCCATTGGCATTAATCTCTATTTCCAAATTGCCTGTACTCGTTTGTATGTAATTTCCATTGACTGTCAACGTGCCAATGGAATTGCCGGGTTGAATCGTACCGGCATTGCTGACTGATGCATTGACCGTTCCGGAGCCTCCTAGAAATGCGCTGGGAAAGATAGATGTTAAAGAACCATCAATGCTGCCGTTTACTAATAATTTCCCACCGGAAACAGTCGTTCCGCCAGTATAGGTATTGATACCGGTAAGTTCGAACGACCCAGCGTTTTGTTTAACCAAAGCTCCCCCTAGAAGGCTGTCGCTTATTACACCGCTAAAGGTTTGATCAGTACTATTGTTTAAAGTTAGCGTTGCGTTTCCTAAGTTGACGCTGCCGCTTCCTGTTAAATTGCCAATTGTTTGGTTGAAATTATTTAACTCAAATATCGCTCCTGGAGATACTGATAAAAGGCTGCTATTAGAAATAGCATTTGAGGTAGCCATTTGAAGAGTACCGGATGATACTGTCGTTGTCCCAGTATAAGAATTCGTTGTGCCCAAGGTAAGCGTTCCCGCATTGATTTTTGTCAAAGAGCCGGCCCCTGAGATTAAAGATGAAATGGAAAAAGGGTTGCTGTTTGTATCAATTGTTGCAACACCGGCAAGTGTGATCGGATGGGTAGAAAGGGAACTTGAACCGTTAGCTTGCAGCGTCGCTCCGGTATTTAAAATAAGCGCGCTCGAACTGCTTCCTATATTGGCATCAGTTGTGATTGCTAAAGTGCCTGCATTAACTACAGTTCCCCCGCTATATAGATTTGTTCCCGTTAAGGTTAGTGTTCCCAAGTTTTTTTTTGTTAGAGAACCCGATCCCGATATTTCAGATGAAATAGCGAAAGGATTGCCGTTTGTGTCTATCGAGGCAGCACCACCTAGAGATATGGGATGAGTGGTGAGGGAACTAGGGCCGTTAGCTTGTACTGTAGTGCCGGCATTTAATGTAAGTGTGCTAGATCCAATACCTATATTTGCATTTGTACTAAGAGCTAATGTACCCCCGTTCACCGTTGTTCCTGCTGTATAGCTGCTGGTACCTGAAAGTGTAAAAGTCCCTGAACCCACTTTTATCAGCTTCAATCCTGTGCCTGTCAGCGATCCTGAGAATGTAGTGTCGGTGTTATCATTTCCTGTTTGGATAGTCGTTGAAGAGGGTCCCGCAATAGAAAAAGCACCCGAGCCCGATAAGGAACCAATGTTTTGTATTGCTCCGGTGGATACCCAACTTCCTGATAAAGTGACCGCTGAATTAGAAGGAATGGCATCACTTATAGCAGTAACAAGCTGGGCTCCAATTAAGGTTGGACCGACATAGGTGCTAGGGCTGCCTTGTCAAAGTACTGTTCCGGTACCGGTAACACTGACGGATCCTTTCCCGGAGAATGGTTTTGAAAAGAATAAACCGCCGGAGGTTACGGAAATATTTAATGAATTATTAACGATTGTGGATACACTTACGGTTGA
>CAZENM010000145.1:0-7004 GCA_964513575.1 uncultured bacterium
ATTCCCGATTCATAGGGAAGAAATTTGTCCGGTTGTGATTTAGTATTTCTGAAAAAAGAGGGTAGACCAAAGGCAGAGAGCCCCAAGGTCGCCAATGTCACTATTAAAACCAATCCAAAGTAAATATATACCGGAAAATAATCTGACACTGGTTTTCCTGATTAAAAGTTAAATCGCCGAGAATGAATTCATAGCGGTAAACTGTGGAAATGTCAAATTTTTTTTATATTAAATTTAGGGGGTCGCGCTTAGTTCTTTACCTTTTTCCCATCCACCCAGGTTTCGATAATTTTGATTTCTCTGATCTTATCCGTATCCACCTTCTTGGGGTTCTGTTCAAGAACGACGAAGTCGGCAAATTTTCCCGTTTCGATAGAGCCAAGCTCTTTGTCACGGAATGATTGCCAAGCGGCGTAGAGGGTCATAGCTTTAATTCCATCGTCGATAGTGATCGTTTCAGCGGGGTTTAATATTCCATCACCTTTCATTTGTCTTGTCACAGCAACCTGGATCAAAAAGAGAGGATTGATATCTGCTAGAGTATCATCATTGAAGCTAAACTTCAGGCCTAAGTCCCGGGCAGTGCGCGCTGAGTCTAGGAAGTTTGTCCGTTCCTCACCTAAGATCTTATCTTTAAAGACTTTTCCCCAGTAGTACACATGCTCATCGGTGAATGAGGGGGTTGCTTTCACGGCAACCATTCTTTTGAGTAGATCTTGATTTGAGATAGAAGCGTGTTCGATTCTTAGGCGGGGGTCTTCGCGAGGATGGACTTTTTGAGCGTTTTCATAGGCATTCAGGGTGTATTCAATCGCTTTATCGCCGTTTGCGTGCACAGAGACTTGATAATCTTTTTCGTGCACGTTGAGGACTAGCTTATTAAGTTTATCCTGATCAAAGTTCAGAACTCCTGTAGTGTCCTTATCCTTGTATCGTTCTTTGAATGCCGCAGTGTATCCCTGGATAGAGCCATCGCTCCAAATTTTGATGCCTAGGATCTTAAATCTATCGTTATTGAGTTTTTGGAGTTCCTCAAATTTGGTAATTAACGGATACACGACATATCCTTGAATCCGAATAGGGCTTCCCGGAGAATCAGCGGTTGTGCGTAGAATATTGATGTGCTCTTCAGGGGTAGGCATATTAAGCCCCATTCCCAGATCAGTGACGGTGGTATAACCATTTTTTGAATAATGATTAGCGACATTTTTGGCAAGATCAGCGAAGTTGAACTTCAACAGGCCGAGCATAGGGCTTGTAACGGCCATCACAGCAGGAACTTCATAGCCTAAGCCTGTAAGGTGCCCATCTTTATCGCGACCGTAGGATCCGCCGGCGGGATCTTCCGTACTATCAGTGATTTTAGATTGCTCAAAGGCTTTTTTGTTTCCATAAACGATATGCCCCGATTTGTTGACGACAACGATAGGGACTTCTTGGGAAATTTTATCAAGAGTTTCAAATCCCAATTCACCCGGTTCGGTCATGAGCGAAGGATCATATCCAAATGCAAGCACAGGACCTTTTTTGCTGGCTTCAGTTAAAACTTTTACAACATCCGCAATGGTTGGGTTGTCAAAGGGGGAGATATCAGGCGATACAGTAAAAAACGCCTCAAGCATAATGTGCGTATGGGGGTCGATAAAACCGGGAAGAAGGGTTTTCCCTTTTAAGTCGACAAGCGCTGTTTTATCTGTTTTAAGGGCCATTGCACCGGCTTTATCTCCGACGAATATAATTTTCCCCTCAGCAACAGCCACGGCCTCGGCAGTGGGTTGCTTGTCGTTGACAGTGAGGATGTCTCCGCCAAAGAATATCGTATCCACCTGCTGAGCGAAAGTTGGAGACTTTATCGGTGTTGTTGCTGTGGGCAAGGTGGAGTTGGGTTTATATGTGAAAAAAACTAAAAGGGAAAAAGCGGCGGCTAAAATAAGATAGAAATACGTTTTCAGTTTTGACATGGTTGATCCCTGGTTTTTTTTTATCTTTGCTTGCAAAGAAAAAATTGTCAACAGGTCATTGATTTTTCATGATCCAAAAGCCATTTTTTGCGTTCCGGTCCTGCGGCATAGCCTCCAAGGGCCCCACAATTTTGAATAACTCGATGGCAGGGAATGATGATGGCCAGTTGGTTGGCGGCGTTGGCCTGTGCAACCGCGCGTACAGCCGTGGGATTTCCAATTGCAGTGGCAAGCTCTTTATAGGAACGAGTCTGTCCAAGGGGGATATTTTGTAATTCATTCCATACAAGTTTTTGAAAAAGGGTTCCCGCGAGAGCTAACGGAGTCTTAAATTTAGATAACGAACCCTTAAAGTAGAGTTGGAGTTCCCGCTCGATCGAGGCGAGTGGAGAGGAATGTCCGCTTACAATCGGCATTCCAACTTTTTGCTGAAGGCGCTCAATTTCCCAGTCCAATTTTTTCCGGTCTGTAAATTCCAGCAGATAGAGCGATTTATCATCGGCGATCGCTATCATTTTCCCTAAAGGGGTGTCGATTAAAATTTTATACATTAGTTTTCCGAGGCTTTAAAAAAATTGAGATCCGGTTTGCTCTCGTCGATCTGTTTGGTCTTTTCATTCAAATGCCCCCACTCATAACAGATGTCGAAGTTAAAGACGGTATTCTAATCATTTTTCATACTTTCATAAATTTCAAAAGGTTGAACGATCCAAGTGCTTTTATCTTTTTCTTCAGCAAAGTAGTCAACTTCAAAACTGGTACCGGTTTTACGCCAAAGAACCGCTGTTTTTACTTCTTCTACATTGGGATAGGTCATTTTGATGGATTCTTTAACTTCTTTCATGGTTACTCCGGAATCGACCAAATCATCAACTAGTAGAATTCTTTTTCCTAGGGTATTTGTGGTCATCGCGATTCGTTCTGAAATCATGAGTTTGTTCTGTTGGGTTCCCTCTTCTTCTCGATAAGAGCTGGCCGAGATGATCGCTAGGGGCTTGTCAAAAAGTCTCGAGAGCGCGTCCCCAACAAACATTCCTCCGCGGGCGATACAGACGATTTGATCAAACTTCCATCCGGACTCGGTAATGTTTTTTGCAAGAATTAGAGTTAGCTTTTCATAACCGCTCCAAGTGATATGCAGCTTTGGGGTGACTTGCGCGTCTTGAGTAGTTTCATTTACATGTAGGCGAGGGCTTTGTAGTGCTGAGGCCATAATTTAACTCCAACTTATTGATTTTTCGAAAGTGTATGTGAAAAACGGAGAAAAATGAAACAACAATTAATTTTTTTGATAAAAAAGAAACGGGTGTGTGTGAATTCCACTTTGTACACCCATTCAAATTAGTTTCCCGAAGGAGCTTATGCCGCATTTAGTTTCGTGCGAGAAAATCTGGAGTAAAGCTCAGCACAACGCATTTACCGATTTGATTTTCCATCAAAACAGCTTTTATTGCTGCTTTAGGGAGGGTGAGCATCATGCCGGAGGAACCAATGGTAAGATACGCCTGATCGGCAGCGCGAATGGAAAAAAATGGAAGTCTGTAGCGTTACTCACAAAAAAGGGAATTGACCTGCGGGATCCCATGCTATCCACCATGCCCGATGGGCGCCTGATGTTAAACATGGGCGGCACCAAGTGGGAAGGCGATCATCAACTTGAAAGAGCATCCTACGTCAGTTTTTCGGAAGATGCGGTGAGTTGGACCCCTCCAAAAAAATTGAGGTATCAGGGAGAATGGATCTGGAGAGTTAGCTGGCATCGGGGAAAGGGATACGCCGCTTCCTATACAGTCGACACGGAATCAGGATGTAAGCTCTCGCTAGTTGTCACAACCGATGGTATTAAATATAAATTTTTGAAACGGTTCGATTTGCCCCACCATCCCAATGAAACCACTCTGCGATTCTTAAACGATGATACCATGGTTGCGCTAGCGAGGACGAGAGGCCCTCATGGGTTGATTGGACACTCCAAACCGCCTTATCAGAACTGGACTTGGTTTGATACTCACCATAGGCTTGGCGGTCCTAATTTTGTGGTTCTCGATCCGAAAAACATGTGGGCCTGTTCCCGGAAATTAATTCCTTTAGGAAAAAAGAAGTTTGATGAGTCTGTAGTGTTGGCGAAGATGGGACTTAACTCTTATGAACCTATGTTAAAGCTCCCGAGCGGGGACGACTCCAGCTACGCCGGAATGGTCGCAATGGACGAAAAGCTGTATGTTTCCTACTACTCCTCGCACGAGGGAAAGAGCAGGATTTACTTTGCTTGCGTCACTTACTAGTACGCTGTTCCGTCTAAATGGACTGTTTGGGCTGACGCGAAAGCCCAAACAGTCCATTTAGACGGAACAGGGCACTAGAAAGGGGGTTATTGGTGTTTCACTGCAGAAAAGATAGATTGATGGTCTTCAATTAAGAGTTGAATGGCTCGTTGCCCTTCATGGATGTAATCAGGAGCGAGGCCTCTAAAATATTCTTCATCATCGCTCCCATCTCCCATAAATAAAGTATGTCTCACCATGCGGCTTGCGTCATCAATACTTGGTTTTGTTTTAGATGTTCCATGCAGGCTAATTTCTTTTAGCCAGATGTATTGTTGTAGAATTAATTGTTCGTCATGTGTGAGCTGTTTAATTATATTGATGACTAAAGGTCTTAGCAAGGTAGGATCTAGCATTCTTTTGGGATTAAAATCGTTGGTGTTTGATTTTATTTGTTCATAAAACGCTTCTCTTTTTTCCCCACAGAACAGATTAAGCTTTTCGACAATAATTTCCATTACATTCAAGATCTCTACGCATGTATAATCCTGCGTGAAGTTTTCTAGTGTATTCCCTGGTATTATCAAGTAATTGATTAATGGCTGAAGAGAGTCAGCTTTAGATCGATTTCCTATAAATACTCCATCGGCGGACTCAATTAAGCCTTGGTTATCGTTTGCATAGCTCATGAGCTTTTGGAAGGCTGTGATCAGTCTTTCTTTGCTTACCGGTAAAGCTTGAGTAGGTGTAACTACAGGTGCGACTATCTGCCTACGTGTCACAAAAATGATGGAAGCAACACCGGAAATTGCGCCTATAAGGGCTCCAGTGGCTATGGCAATCGGGTTAGCGCCAAACAGAAACCCTGCGGCAGATCCGGCAGCAGCACCGGTGATAGCGGCCAATGCAATTTTTACAACGCGATTTTGCCCAACACGGCATAGGGTGTTTTGAAAATTTGAAAATGAGGAATTATTTCCCCTAACTGGTTCTATAATCATTATTATACCGGATATTTATTTGGAATTCTGGGGGGATTTTAATGCTTTTTATGTTAATCCGTCAACTGTACGAAAATATCGTACAGTTGATGGATAGGCGAATGGTTTACTTGTTTACAGAGTTGAAAATTTCATCAGAATTTTCGACTAAGACCTCGATGATCTCTCTGCACATTCCGAGTTCTTCTGGATTGTTAGTTGGTGTTAAATTGCGTTGGATACTTGCCACAACACCATACAAGTCAATTTTTTTCCCTGCATATCCGTTCATTGCAAGCTTATGCAGCTCCACATATCCATGAAGGATTTCTTTTTCATGTGTGCTAAGTAGTTTAATTAAACCTTTTAATCTGTTTTTTGTTGCATAACGTTGACTATTAGGACCTGTTTTCCCTGGAAGTGGAGTTAATATTTTCACTAATTCTTGTCTTCTTGGGCCGCCGAACATATTAAGTTCACGAATAAGTTGGTTGTATACGCCTATGCGATCAGCGAATGTGTCATCACCTTTGAAATTTTCTATGTGGTCCATCTTTATTACTAGGTGTTTGTATAATTCTTTAACCGTTTCAGGATTACCTTCATTGATGAACACCATCTTTTCTGAATTAATTTGATTCAGGTTAAGTGGCATACGATCTATAGCAGCGACAATATTTTCTTGAGTTATCATGTTTTTGTTCGCGTTTTTGTTCATGCGGAGAGTATTCAAAGCTGCGCAGGTAAGGCCAACAACAACGCTAAATGCAATTGATGCGCCAAATACTAAACTAACTGTAGCACCCGCAGCAGCGCAAATGATGGCAGCTAATGCAACTTTTACTACGCGAGTTGCCTTCTCACGGGGTGTAACTATAGATGGCAATTGATTTGGGGTGTGATAAACTTGAACTGGATTCATTATATTTATACCTTGTTATGTTTTTAAAGATTCAATAAAGAGAATGTTAGCATTTCTTTGTGATTAAGTCAAGTAATGCTAGTCTTTGGTTTGTTTTTTTGTTAATATAAACTTTTTCATTCTGATTGTACAAGTGAGTGACAAGTACAATTAATGAATTCCCATTGTTTAGGGTCCTTCCATTTCTCCGTTTTATTAATAAAATGATATTGTTTCTAAATGCTGATAAAACAAGGTTGTCAGTTTGAGAACAAATTTTTAACTTTTCTTTAGCTTAGGTTCTCGTTTGTGAGATAAGCAAAAAAAGTGCTAAACAAAATCTAAAAAAACTAGAAACCAGGGTTCAGGGCAATCCTCTTGTTGAAAGATCTATAGATTCATAATCGGACTGTGTTTTTTATGACATTTTTGACGATCAAATCCCTGCTTGGACTTGCTATTTTGGGTGGGTATCTTACTCAACTGTACGAAAATATCGTACAGTTGAGAGAGTAGAGAATTATTTACTGGAGATGTAGAGATGTCAAAATCTTGTTTGAATGCTCAACTAAGATTCGGGTGATTTGTCTTTTAATGGCGATTTCTTCCTGTGCTTGTCTCAAGTCTTGAGAGTTCTCGTTAGACCAAGATAAATTTTCCATCATGCAGGTAACCGCACCCTCTAGATCTATTTTTTCGTCTGCGGTTCCATTAATAACAAGTTCATTTAATAAAACGTATTCTTGAAGGATGTATTTTTCATTTGGATCAAGTTTGTTAATCAATGTTCTTAATTTAACTATTGATGTTTCTAAACGTTGTTCATCGGTTTTGTTTGGGTTTTTTTGACGCAATACATTCATAAATTCATCACGATGATCGCCGCCCAAAATGTTTA
>CAZENM010000146.1:0-6633 GCA_964513575.1 uncultured bacterium
TGGAAATGAAGTTCCTTTCCCCGTTCACAACGAGTTTAAATACATCTCTAGGAACCTTTATCGGTAATGCGATTAGTGTGTCGCTCGTTTCCTGGCCCACAGTTCCTATTGCTATCTATTTTTTGGGGTGGTGGTTGTCCCCCAAGCCTGAAAATCGCCTGAGGGATAATTTGGTAGGCACCTCTGTTGTTCTAGTGCTTTATGCGATCGAAGTTGCGCTTTTATGGAATCTTCTTTAGCTTATATTTTCACATGATTTTCTGCGCCGTGCATCCATTCAACAAGTCTTCCGGATAGAGGCCATAACATTAAAGCAAATATCAGGTTCGCAACAGCAATCCCCGCAAAGATTGTCAGGGCACCAAATTCTTCCGCATAAGACCCCACAAATCCCGCTAAAATATTCGCGACAAAATTTATCAAAAACCAAATCCCCATCATCACACTCGCCAACTTTAAAGGTGCGAGTTTGGTGATCATGGAAAGTCCCACAGGGGAAATGCACAGCTCCCCCATTGTTTGGAACAAATACGCGCAGACCAGCCATCCCATCGAGGCTAATCCATGGGCTTTTTGATCTATTACCGCGCCCACCATAAACACAAAACCGATAGCGGTGAAAATCAAACCCCACACCATTTTCATCGGAGTTGATGGGGTGTATTTCCCTAGATTCACCCAGATGACCGAAAAAATTGGAGCTAACAGAATAATAAAAAGTGGATTAATTGACTGAAACCATCCGGCAGGGATCTCAAAATGGAGAGATTCCACCATGCGATTTGTTTTTTCCGATGCGTAAATATTCATTAATCCTCCGGCCTGTTCAAAAGAAGCCCAGAAAAGCACAACGAAAACAAAAAGAACAAAAATCACTTTGATCCTATCCCTTTCCTCGAATGTTAGCGGTTGTTTCCTACCACCTGACTTTTGCAAGGCCAATTGAGAAGAGGGCTCAACACCTACATTTCCCAAATACCGATCTGACAGGAGAAGTTGAATGATTACAGAAATCACCATTCCGACCCCTGCAACAAGATATCCATACTTCCATCCCCATTCCGGGCTTTCTCCTAATGTCGAGGCAATTAAGGGTGATAAAAACACGCCTATATTGATCCCCATATAAAAAATGGTAAAGGCACCATCGCGTCTTTTATCCCCTTGTGGGTATAATGAACCGACGATGGTCGAAATATTGGGTTTAAAGAAACCATTTCCCATGATTAGCAGGGCTAGGCCTACAAAGAAAAGATAAATATTTCCGGGGACCGAAAAGGCCAGGCAGAATTGCCCTATTGCCATCAAGACTCCCCCTAGGATAATGGATTTCCTCTGACCTAGATGATGATCAGCGACCCACCCTCCAACAATAGGAGTAAAATAGACCAGTCCAGTATACCAGCCATATAAAATTAATGCATGTGATTCTGACCAACCAAATCCGGGGTTTAGCGTTTCGGTCCCGGCGATGAGGGTGAGCACCATCAGTGCTCGCATCCCATAGTAGCTGAAGCGCTCCCACATTTCGGTAGCAAACAGGAGAAACAGCCCTTTCGGGTGGCCTAGAAATTCACCTTTTGGAGGGGTAATCTGCATCATTAAACCTGCCTGTTAAAAATGTTTTTTATAATGATTTAGATTGAAAATGTCTAGTTCCTAAAATCGAGTTGAGGACTTAATGATTTTCTGACAAAATCATTTCAAATCATAAAAAGCGATATCTATGAAAGTCGTCCTCTACCAACCTCAAATTCCCCCCAATACCGGAAACGTTGTCCGTACGTGCGCGGTCACAGGAACGGATCTTATCCTCGTAGGCCCCCTGGGCTTTAGCGTCACGGATCGTTGGCTAAAACGCGCAGGTCTTGATTACTGGGAAGGGGTCAATGTTGAAATGATTGATGATATTGAACTCTTTCTTGAGTCCCATCCTGAATGTTATTTTTTTTCGAGCCACGCCACCCAATTATACACGGATGTTAAATACACCCCTGCGACAGTGTTAGTGTTTGGTTCCGAAACTTCAGGCCTACCAAAACAACTTACAGATAAATTTGCCGATCGCTGTGTCAAGATCCCGATGCGCGAGGATGTAAGGTGCCTGAACCTTGCTACGTCTGTAGGGATTGGGCTCTATGAAGCCATTCGGCAAACCGGCCTACTACAACAACCCATTTAAATTGAAAGCTCCCGCAGTTGAACGGTGTCAACCTAAGAATTTATACCGTCCCTATGGAACTCTGAATAGTTTTTGATGTTCACCCTTGCCGCCGCTTCGCTTTTGGTTCGCGCATTTGTTTATGCGTTTACTAGCCAACGAATTTTGATAGAAAACGGAATAAGCTCTTAAGGTGTTTTATGAGGGTGACAGAATATTGTTGGGTGAAATGGAGAGTGTCAGACTTGACATCACATCAAGTCTGACATTGCGCTAAAATCAACCTACTTGTTCAAAAGCAGCTTAATTTCGCGTGCTGCGGCATCTGGGCTATCGGAACCATGGACAGCGTTAGCTTGTTTAGAAGCTCCAAACTGTGCGCGTAATGTTCCTTTATCAGCCTCTGCCGGGTCCGTTGCCCCGATCATTTGGCGGTTTTTCACGATCGCATTATCCCCTTCCAAGACGATTACAACAACGGGTGTACCGCTCATTGCATTCACGAGGTCGTTATAAAATGGACGATCTTTGTGCTCTACGTAGAACTCTTTCATTGTATCGGGAGTTAACACTTTCATTTCGATCGCATTGATCTTTAGATCACTGTTTTCGTAACGAGAAATGATCTCACCGATATGTTTTGCTTTGACAGCGTCCGGCTTTATGATCGCCAGTGTCTGCTGTGTTTCTGCGGCAATAAAAGAAGCGCTCATTAGAGTGAGAGCGAAAAGTATTTTTTTCATATCAACCCTATTTTATTAGCGAGTTCTTGGGCAAAGTTCTGAAGTACTGAAGAAAAACGCGATTTCATTTTTAGCAGTTTCTACGGCATCGGAGCCATGAACAGCATTTTCATCAATCGTTTTAGCAAAATCAGCGCGGATTGTCCCAGCTTCTGCTTTTTTAGGATCTGTAGCGCCCATGAGATCTCTATTTTTCAAGATCGCGTTGTCGCCTTCGAGAGCTAGAACTAGAACAGGACCTGTAACCATGAAACCGACGAGGTCTTTGAAGAAAGGACGGTCTTTATGTACAGCGTAAAAATTTTGTGCTTCGCGAGTGGACAAGTGCTTCATTTTTGCGGCAATGACTTTCAGTCCCGCTTTTTCAAAACGTTGGATGATATCACCGATGTGGTTGTTACCGACAGCATCGGGTTTTAAGATAGAGAGAGTTCTTTCTAGTGCCATAATGGATTCCTTTAATTGGTATGTAATGAGGTATCGATTCTAGCAGAACCTTTTTTTAGGGGCAATCAACATTTCCCCCCAATTTCTATTGAATTCTATTAATTTATCAGTATCCTTGGTGTTTTCTCATAATACTAAATCCGAGAATGTTTCAACATGAAAGTACCCCTAAATTGGCTCAAAGACTATATATCGATTGAAGAACAACCTTTTCAAATCGCAAAATTACTCACCATGGCAGGACTCGAGGTCGACGCGGTCGAAACCATCGCCCTTGGATTTGACAAAGTTGTCGTTGCCGAAGTGTTAAAAGTCGCAAAACACCCCGATGCGGACAAACTGCAACTTGCGACTGTGTGGGATGGAACACAAACCCACGAAGTGGTTTGTGGAGCCCCAAACTGCCGCGAGGGAATAAAAACGGCATTAGCGCTTGTGGGAGCAACCCTTCCTGACGATGATGGGAAAACGTTTAAAGTTAAAAAATCTAAAATTCGCGGAATAGAATCTTTTGGAATGTTATGTTCCGAAAAAGAGCTTCGCATCTCAGACATCCACGAAGGGATCATTGAATTTTCACAGCAAATCGCTGTGGGAGCAAGCGTCAGCGATATGTATGGGGATACGATCTTCGAAATCAGCTTAACCCCGAATTTAGCGCATTGCTTTGGTGTTCTTGGTGTGGCAAGAGAACTTTCGGCCCTGACAAACACCCCCCTCAGATATCCAAGAATAACTTTAGAAGAAAGCGAACAACGGATCAACGACCTTTGCAAAGTCACTGTAGAAAACAAAGAAAAGTGCCCGCGATATCTTGCGAGAGTTGTCTCTAACCTCCAAATCGGCCCATCACCCGATTGGCTGCAAAAACGTCTGCAGGGAGCGGGAGTTCGTCCGATCAACAACGTTGTTGATGTCACTAACTACGTGATGCTGGAGCTTGGACACCCCTTGCATGCTTTTGATTACCAAAAGCTCTCGGGGCATGAAATCATCGTGAGAACTGCGCATGAAGGGGAAAAATTCAAGACTTTAGATGGAAAGGAACGTTCCCTAAAAGCTGAAGATCTCTTAATTTGCGACGCAAAAAAACCGATTGCGATTGCTGGTGTAATGGGTGGAGAAAACACAGAAGTCGGTGCGCACACCCATACAGTGTTGCTGGAGTCAGCTTATTTTACCCCCTCGGGAATTCGCCGCACAAGTAAACACCTAGGCCTATCAACCGATGCCTCCAAAAGATTCGAAAGGGGTTCAGATCCCAATGGCGCCTTTTTCGCCTTGGATCGAGCGACCATGCTGCTGCAACAACTTGCAAACGGGACGATCGCTGAAGGGTCTATCGACACCAGCGAAAAGGTTTTTAAACCTTTAATCCTTGAGCTTCGCCTCAGCCGCGTCCAAAAAATCTTAGGGATCTCCCTCAGCGCGAGCGAGGTTGAAAATGTTTTCCATAGACTGGACTGGGAAACTTCGTATGATGGTCAAAACACATTCACTATCACTGTACCTACCTACAGAACAGATGTGAGTCAAGAAATCGATTTAATCGAAGAAGTCGCCCGTATTTATGGCTACGATAATATCAAGTCGGAACCTCCCCGTTACAGCACCTCAACACTCAATCACTCCCCTCTATACCTTTTAGAAAAAGAAATTCGCCAAAGACTTATCCAAAGAGGTCTACAGGAATTTTTAACCTGTGATCTGATCGGCCCTACACTATTAGGGCTTGTCCAAGACTCTTCCATGCCTCCCGAAGCTTTTATCCATGTCAAAAACCCCACCTCGATTGAGCAATCGATGCTGCGTACTTCGCTCTTGCCAAATCTTTTGGAAGTCGCCAAGTACAACTTTGATCGACAAAATACGGACTTGGCGGGATTTGAACTTGGACGTGTTTATTTCAAATCTTTGGAGCAGTATAAAGAACAACCAGTTGTCGGAATTGTCTTAATGGGAAAATCTTCTCCGGTCTACTGGGGCGAAAAAGTTCCTGGTGTCGACTTCTATACGATTAAAGGAATCGTCGAGATCTTCCTGAGAGAAATGGGAATTACGGGAATCGATTATCGTCCACGCGAGATCGCCAACTTACATCCGGGGAGACAGGCCTCTTTATTTGTGGGTGACTTGGAAGTAGGATCTATCGGCGAAGTCCACCCCGATCTATTAAAAAGACTGGATCTACCACAGCGAGTATATTTTGCGGAAATCAACCTGCAAGACTTGCAAGAGGTTCGTCCTAAGGAACATAAAACAAAAGAACTCCCTATCTATCCTGGATCTGACCGTGATTGGACGATCACACTAGATGACAGACTCCCGATGCAGAAGGTGAATCTCCTGATAAAAGGAGCACAATCTGCACTTTTAGAAAAATTTTACTTGATAGACATCTATAGAAACGACAAACTGGGCCCTCACGGGATAAACGCCACTTTCCGTTTTTGTTACCGAGACCGAAAAAAAACGGTCTCCCAAGAAGACGTCGACGGCGAACATTCACGAATATTAGTCAAAGTACAAGAACAACTCTCTCATGAACAATTCCCACGTTCTCCCACATGTTAGCCACGAAATCGAAATCTGCGCAATCTCTTTTGTGAAATGGAGGTCCAAACCCTCTTGCAACGACCTCGGATTTAACGGATTGAAACGCAGAAAAATGAATGTGGGAAATTGTGGGAAACTTGTTCAAAACTCTACGCGCTGAACTTGGAGGAGCGATATACAAGATGCTGAAAGGAAGATGGTTATGGTGAGATCTCGAGTGAGTGGAAAAGTTGTCGACAAGTGGAAGTTCGAAAAAATATTTTTACCACCCGCGAACAGGGTTCGCTCGAGCCCACAAAGCTCACAGAGAGGATTTTAATTTTAAACTACTTAGTCTAACCAGGTACCCCAGCCGGCTTGAAACTTTGAATTTGGCAAGGTCGCAGCAAGTTCAAATTCAAAGTTTCAAGCCGATGGGGGTATAATTGAGATGCCCTTTCCCAACCTAGCCTACCCACGGTGGTAAAATTCATACTAAATGCCTAGTAAGATCTTAGGGCTTCCAGGATTGATTTTTCGCATCTAAAAGTGCTTGGCATGCGGAAGTTTTTTCCAATAGATCTTCTATGAAAGCCTTAGGCTGAAATGCAGCCAGATCTGAGATATCTTGATAAGAATACATCCGCTTAATTTTATCAAGCTCCTCGGCCACGGGGTAAAAATGCTTTTGGAAGCGGGGCCATAGGTTGTCCGGAGAAAAAATTCTTCTCCTTTCTAAATTTTTAC
>CAZENM010000147.1:0-6603 GCA_964513575.1 uncultured bacterium
TTGCCGCATTCGCGGCATTGATCAGAGGTTGGACCAGGGGAACCAGTGTCAGGCCTGCAGTCCTGCAAAGTGATCGGAGCAAAATGTGATTAATCAAATCTCTCCTTAACATCAAAACTGCACACTAACCTCCAACTTCAGTCAATCAGAGGCAACAAGATAACCGGGATCAAACCCCGTCTTTCACCTGTGAAGTTGGTTGGATGTTGTTGGGTTTATGCTTGAAATGGGGACCCAGGGGACTCCGTCCCCCTCCCCCCTGCCAAAGGAGCAAGCTTCTCTGGACTCCTTCATCATGCCTCCCGACCCCAAAGCACCATAATCCCATGTCCATACCGTCCATAAAGTCCATATCGTCCATTCTCCGTCCATGTCGTCCATAAGGTCCATAATTGTGAGGTTTAAATCCTTTAAGGTACAGTAAGGAAAATCGCTTGACAATTGTTTAGAACTAATTCACAATCGCTTTTCTTTACTTTGTCATTCAACCAAAGGTTTAAACATGCTACTGATATCCTCTACACTCCGCTCGAACTGTCTAAGACAAAGATCCTCTTTTAAAATAGCCGAACTACCATCTAAAGTGACTCAAATTGGCAGATTATTGCATTCGTGTAAGGTTGATGAGCCCACTTTTCAGATCATTCCTTTTGAATTTGATAGAGGGGAAGCCGGAAGACGTTTCCTGCAAATTGATAACGATCGATTCTTTGCCCCACGGGAAGGTCTCGCGGACAAAGGAATCGTTTTGAGCGATAGCGGCTCCGTATTAAAACCAGTACTTGTCCCCTTCTGGGCCGTTCAAGCACATGTCGAAAAAATCGACTACAAAGGACAATACGGCGTCACGAGAACCTATTATACCTATTCTCAAAAACATGGGATTCAAAGTCATACACGAACATCGTGGTACGATACCAATGGGACTGTAGGAGAAAAAATCTATACTCCCGAAGATATCATGATCTATGCAGGGTTGAAATATCGAAAGAGCGACGTTGAAGATGCGATCAAAAGAATACAATTATGCCGCCGCATTAAAACATTCGATCCCTCGACAATCTTGAACAATGTGAAAGTAGACCCCTTTTTAATCAATGCCAACAGAGCGACACAAATTGCGAAAAATCGGATTTGGCGTCTTGACCAACCCAGGATCGAAAAAAACATCTCCAAAAGAACAAGCCAAAGCAATGTGAGCGTCACTTCCGGTAAGACATCTTTCAGATCTCTACACCTAAAAGAAGTCTTCGTCAGCATGTATGTACTGGATTATGCCCATCAACCCCCAAGGATAATGCCTGGATTCGGTGAAAAAATCAAAGTGACGGGAACCAACCCTATCTCAGTCCCTAAAGCAACTGCTGTTGGATTTGCTGTATCCACTATCACCGCAGTTGCAGCGGGGATCCTTGCTGAGCTGGCGCTTCCCGTTGTGGTGGGGTCTGCAGTGCTCGGAACCCTCATCAGCGGTATTTGGGCCACCACAAGATCCAGCAGGAAAATCCTTTCTCAAAAATATGAAGTTCAACGACGCGCGAATAAAAACGCTCAGTACTCTCACACCCCCGATGATGAAAAACGAAAAGTGTTCAGCGAGTCGTTCGAAAACAACCCACCTAAAAAAGATACAGTGACAGGATTCATCTATGTCGATCGCAAGTGGTTTGATGCTCTGGATCTCGAACCCAAAGAAAACCCCTCTGAGTCCGAGATCAAAGCCGCCTTCAACAAAAAAATCAAGACCTGCCACCCCGATCTTATGAATGGTTCTCATAAAGAGACCATTTACACTATGGAAGCACAAGCCATATTGCTAGAGGCTCTAGAAAATGGACCTATCAAACCCACAAGCAATTAATGAGAGGTATAGGATGGGGTCGCCCCCAATCCTATCATCCTTTTTTATCTCAGGTGTTATACTTAGAAATGACACTCTTGAGTTCATTTAGAGCAGCAATTTTTTCAGCCATTTTGTTTTTCTCTTTTTCAACTTGCCCTTTGCGACACATGTCCATCGTTTTTTCTAGGATTTTGTTCACTAAGATACTCAGGTAGTTGACTGCAATCACGCTGTAAGAGTATTCCACAAGTCTATCTGATAGAGCGCCAAAATATCCGACAGTCCATTCCGATCCATAGACTTCGACGGGGATCTTATGACCATTGTTACAATTCTCCCAAAACTTTCCCTGAAATTTCAGTGTCTTTGGGTAAATCTGAGCTAGGTGTCGAACCATCTCTGTGATAGAAACGTTGACACTTTTTTGACTTCTGATGAAAGTGGTGATGCTATAACGAATATGAGAGGCGAACGATTCGTTCCCAATTTCATTAATCATGAACACCATAAACTGTTTGGTTCCCTCGTCATAACCCTCTGAATCAGAATGAATATACTCAATCAATCTGTCGATCGTGATTTTCTGAATAGAATTTTGCATATTATCATTGTCTAAAAGCCCACCAACAAACGCATGTAGCTGCTTTTTCCACTCAATTTCTTTTGAATTTTCAGGATCGTCTATGACTAGCTTAAAGAGTGGTAAGGTTGCCCCTAGATAACATTCGCTATTGTAAGCCTCATCGATTCGATCGCTCCTAGTCAATGAAAATGAAAGGGAGTCATTGCTGAATAAGTCTTTGATTGCATTATTCTTGTATTTGCGAGGCTCTATTGAATTTTTTGAGTGATATTTAACAATAGTTGAATCGATATGTTCAAGAGATGCACCAGGCTTTTCTTCCGTTAATGCCGCCTTGGGTACTTTTTCTTCAAGATAATCTTGAATCGCTTTACGAAGATCCATTTTAAGAGAACTTTGGAATTGCTTAAGTTCCGGAGAAGAACTCACCAATTTAGTGATGGTTGCTGTCAACTGATCAATAAATTTGTGATTGCCGGTTTTCATCATCGAGTCCAGAATTGTTTCTGAGGCTAGTGCCTTAGAGACCTCCTTATCAATATCGGTGATGAGTGCAGGAATGTGTGATTTTATTTGTTTGAACTGAATTCCCGATAAGGTCTTGCAGGCATCATCCACCCCAAATCGTCCGTATAGTTTATGGTATTCTTGTCCAAGTTCTATCAATTTTTGGCTCGTTACCCCACCTGTATTTTCGGAATTTAATATCACAGGACAGTACCCATGCCCCAAAGGATACAAATTTCCCTTCAGCAATTTGCTTATATTCGCGTTATTTAAACCAACTCTCCCTATAACATCGATTTTTGTAATAATCCCATACGCGTTATCTTCCAAACCCATTCTTTGCAAAAGATCAATCGCTTGGTTATTTGCAGGGTCAGTCAATGCCGCATGAACGATCACAGGGATCACATTCGGATTTTGAAGTTGATCTATATTTGTTTGTTTGATGTCGTCGGATAGTCTGGGACGATCTTTTGGAGAAACTGAAATCAGCCCGGGATTGTCGACGAGGTTTATATTGCTAAGATTACCACCGCGAATAGTCACTGGGACTGCAGTAATCGTGCTGTTATGATTTTGTCTGTCAATCTCATCGCTGGCTTCTTTGTCTGAATGACACACTTTTGTACCCACTGTCACACTATTTTCATCTGATCTAAGGGTCGTGATGAACATCGGTTTGTTCGTTGTCATCCCATTCCCTGTAGGGAAAATGTCTCTTTTGCAGATCGCGCTGATCAACGTAGTCTTCCCTGAAGACTGCGGCCCTACAACGACTATGACTGGAAGTGACTTTAAGTATATGCCATAAGGATTTAATTTGGAGATGGCGTCAAATAAGGGGGTAGTATCTTGATTAGAGCAAGATGTAGAGTATTGAGCTCTTCTAAATTGAGATGTTGCCCGTAGCATACCTAGGCAGCCTCGTAATGCAAATGACATGTTGTGACCTATTTGTTTTTGTTAATGTACATAAAGAAATTTTAAAAATACTGTAGGAAACTGTGGAAATAATTGGAAGTGAAATTGATTTTTTTTCTATTAGGTTGTCAACAATTAATACCCACCTCGACACCCCCTGAGGGCGAACGGAATGGAAAAAGAAAATCGCAACTAAACCTATATTTCGTGAAACCTTAGCATTATTCGACGCCAAAACCCCGGGTTATGTCTAGGGTATTGATCTAATGACGAGGTCTGGGCCCGGTCATACTAATCTCCAACTTCAGTCAATCAGGGGCAACATAAGAACTGATCTTAGATGTTAAAGGGGAAGTGATCGTCAAATAATTCTTTCTTGCGATTCTTCCGCAGCGCTGATAGCATTCGACTTCAAAATTAAAAGAGCACACTAATCAAACTTCGATAGATTCGATAAGCAATTTAGCCAAAGGCCTTTTAAGGGCGTGAGAGACTGATTAAAGCTCAACCAAAGCCAGGGGCCAGAGGTGTCTGACACTGACCTTGCAGGATTTTACAAGTCTGACCGCACACCCCGAACATTAACAAAGGAGTTTTACATGTCTGCTTCAAACTTGCCGAGCTTACAACCAAGTTCTTCTTCTAGCCAAACCCCTGACTTAGAGGCTGATTGGTACCTCATCAAACCATCATCCGATAAACCACAACCAAACAGAGATACCCCTCCCAGTATTCCTTCTGTGTTTGGTGCAATCGATGAGACACAATCCGGCCATAGCAGTGCAAATGTTCATCAATGGAACCAGTCTGAGTTAAGAACATTAACTCAAAGAGATTTAGATGTTGATCTGCTATTTTACATAACAAAACGGATTTTTCATAAAGATGATCTTCATAAAAATGGGCCTATCAAAAATTATTATTTAAAACAAATTGAAGATTATGGAATTGCTTTGCGCGGGAACGAAAATAGAATAGAAAATCATTTGAAAAAATGTAATAAAACTACAATTTCATTTCATCACTTTTTACCTAAAGAAGAGCGTGATTTAGTTGAACAACATGTTTATAATTTAATAAACAAGAAAACATTCAGAGCATTAGATGCCTATAAATCCTATCAGCGTGACCGTTTAGTTGACATAGTGACAACGATCGCTATTGAGAATTTTTCATCACGGGAATTATCTGATTTGAATAAGGCTGAACGTGCTATTATTGTATTTTCAAATGCCGCTCTCTATTTACGAGCAGTTAATTCACTCCCCGTAATCAGCAAAAAATTTAATCTATATAAAGCTGCTATAGAATTAAATAGAATTAACAATGGAGGGGTAATTAATCCTGCAGCTCAAATAGCGGGTTTGGATGCTATTGGTCCAAAAAGCAACGTATCAGAAATTTGGGTAAGATCTGTTATAGAATACTCTCTTTTACCCTCTTTAAATGTATCTAGCAGCGATGATTATGATTTACCAAACTACAATAACGGAACACCAACCTTAAGATTAAAAGAGAAATCAAAGAATGTGAATTTGTATAAAAGCCCTAAATCGTACTTTTTTTACTTAAAAAAATTCTTTCCGGATCAAGCAAATAGAATAATTGAAACATTTGTAACTAAAATAAATTCACCGTTGAATTCTCGCATTAAATCTCTCCGTATCAAAAATAACGAAGGCCTTAGAATAGCAACGGGAGGATATTACAACGAATTAAGTGAAATAACAACAAACACTCAGTTGTTTAATTCATGCGGTGATTTCGAGAAGGTCCTACAACATTGTGATTTACAAGAACACTATTTAGAATGGAAAGGAATGATTGCTAAGCCAAGAAGTGTACAACCACTTGAACGAGATACCCTAGAATAAACCATCTAGAAAAGTAAAAAGGGCCTCAAGACAAATAATTCAATACGATAAAGAATCATTGGGGCCGTTGACAGGGGCCCCTGTCACTGTCAGGCTTGATGCTGACATAAACCCTTGACTATTATCCAATTTTGGTGCCATGCTCTGATCGTTTTAAGATCAAGAACATTAAAAATCGGGAGAATAAATAATGGCCATTAATTTTACAACACAGACTAACATTTCTGCCATGTACAACGACTTCGAACAAATGTTGTTCAAAACGTTTGAAGTCAAAGAAAAGGAAAGCTTACCATTTAAAAAAATTGAATATGTTTTTGACATATTCAAAGATTCTCAAGATTTTTCATTTGATGATGAAGACGAAAGATTAAGCAATTTTTTGATCCTGTCAGCATGCCTTTACTCATTTAAGAAAGGAGAGAAAATATGTTTCATTTCTCCTACCTATTTTTATGCACAGCAGGCTGCTAGAATGCGTACATCATATTTGAGAGCATTGGGTGCACCCCAACAAGCAACATTCTCCACCGTTGTTCCTGGAATGTATGGATACGATCAGAGCGTCCAAGAGAGTAATGTTGTTTTTATGCACGGTAAAGACTTTAGTCAATATCTCCCCCAAGGATGGACCGGAAGAAAAATCATTCAGATTTTCCCAGGCGAAGATGTTCCTGTCGATCCAATAAAGGTTCTAGCTACCACGGCACCTGTGATTAGAGTATCATAGATCGTTGACCTGGGATCAGGCCTAACACCTTTTTTAACTTTGCTGTACCACGACATTTCCACTTTGCCTCTAAAATTTTCCACAAAAACCCGCCCCTCCCCCAAATGAGTCCCCCAGGCAAAGAAAAGCCAAGAAATGGTGGTAA
>CAZENM010000148.1:0-6550 GCA_964513575.1 uncultured bacterium
CGGATTTACTAGTCCCGAGGCTATTTACGATAATCTGACGACTCCGGAAAAGCTTTTAGACATCATGAAGCACATCGCCATCCCCTTATTGGCGGTGATGTACGGGAGTTTGGCTGCGCAAGCACGGCTGACGCGCACGGCAGTGCTCGAAGTGATGCGACAAGATTATGTAAGAACTGCCGTGGCAAAAGGGCTTTCACGAATGCGAATTTGGATCTGGCATATTGGTCGAAACGCTTCAATCACACTTGTAACTTCTTTAGCAAGCTCATTAGGGGCTGTTCTGGGCGGATCCCTTATCGTCGAAACTCTTTTCCAAATCGACGGGTTTGGGAAATTCTTTTACGATGCTGTGTTGAACCGAGACTACAACGTGATTATGTTTTCAACTTTAGCCGGTTCTTTTTTATCTCTCGTGGGGTATTTGATCGCTGATTTGGCTTATACATTTTTAGACCCTCGCGTCACACTGGATTGAACATGATAAAAACATTTTTCAAAGATCATTTGTTAGGCTTTTTAGCCCTTGGGGTTGTTTTTTTATTTTTTTTAGCGGGTGTTTACGCGCCCTTGCTTGCATCTAGCAAGCCTATTGTGGTTTACTATAACGGTTCATGGAGCTTTCCTTTATTCCAGTATCTTTTCTATACAGGCTTCTACACCAAACCGATCGATATATTTTTCAATCTTTTGATGTTTACGCTCCCTTTCTTTTTTCTTTTCCGCAAAGCCCCTAAAGTGTTGTTATTCCTTTGTTTTTTACAGGTCGGGTTGACATGTTATTTTCTGTATAAAACACCGGAAGACCCCGCGTCTGATTATCAGCTTTCTAGAGGACGACAAAAAGCTCTCCAAGAATCCCCGGAACATTGGTCTTGGAATGATGACGTCCGTTATATGAATCACACTGCGCGCCTAAACTTGATCATGAGACACCTGCAAAGGAAAAACCAACATGAGAGGCTGCAAAAATACCAACCCGGAACCCTCTCGACCCTTTGGCAAAGCGACCTCGACCAAGAAGCTGTTGCGAATGACCCCTCTTTTTTAAGGGACCGAAGAACTTGGCAAGAAGAAGAGAGTAATAAAATCAGATTTCTAGCCATGCCTCTTCTTCGAGAGTTTCATTGGGAAGATGATGCCGGGGGGGACTCCCACCTGAACCGCCACCTCCCCTGGAATGAACTCACAAGATCAAACCGAAAAGATTTTTTCTCTGCGCTGCTCTTTGGGATACGAATTTCCTTTGCCACTGGAGTTGTGTCGATTGTGCTGGCACTGCTAATCGGAATCCCTATAGGCGCCCTAGCGGGCTATTTTGGGGGAAAGACCGATATGATAGTCTGCAGAATTCTGGAGGTATGGGAATCGATGCCGACATTTTTTATGCTATTAATGGTTGTCGCTATCCTTCAGAGCAAATCCATCTTTCTGGTGATCTCCATGATCGGTTTATTCGGCTGGACAGGATTCAGTAGATTCATTCGGGGAGAATTCCTGAAGCAAAAAAATCTCTCTTACGTGGAAGCGTGTCATGCGGTGGGATTTCCCACTAGCTGGATCATGTTCAGGGAAATCATGCCTAATGCGATTTCTCCGGTGATCACCCTTCTCCCTTTTGCCATTATGGGGGCTATCACCAGCGAGGCTGGCCTTTCATTTTTGGGGCTTGGGGAAGAGGGATCGGCTTCATGGGGAGTGTTAATGGATGAAGGACGGACCGCTTTTCCCGCTGAAAGCTATCTCTTATGGCCACCGGCAATTTTATTAACAATTTTACTTGTATCAATTGCGCTTGTTGGAGATTCTATTAGAGATTTTCTAGACCCAAAGTTAAAAAAATGATCCAAGCACTTGTTCAAAAGACACCTATTAGTTTTTCATTGCCTAAGAGGCTACCTAACGAAACAAAACTCCACTTGTTATGGAGAATTTCCATGCATGTCACGGGTGTAGCCTTAGTTCTTCTAGGTTATATTCCCACAGTTCTTTTAATAACCGTTGGCATGACAATTTACAGAAAATCGCTACCGCCGGTGTCGCAGCTTCGGGGGAAAAACCTTCCTAAGACGGTGACGTTTCCGAGCGGTTCGACTGAAAGACCCTCTGACACGCTCGACCATTACTATAAAATCGCGAAAACCACCCCCACAACCACCACCTACATCCAGGAGAATCGCATTCCGATTTTATATTTAGACGGCACGGGGATGTGGGAGAAAAAATGTGATTCCGTGATAAAGGATGGCTCTAAAATTAAGCTGTTAGTGCTAAACAAACTGAAACCGAGCACTCGTAAAATTGCGAACCTGATAAAAACCTGCAATCCCCTTTTTATCTATCGTGAGTGCAAACAGCGCAAAACACCCCTAAGCATCAGCAACCCGGAAATTGCTTTAAATCACATCATTTTTAATGCTCGGGATATCTATTGCAATAAATCGGATAGAACGGTAGAATGACCCTGTATTGGAATAATTATGACTGTAAAACTAGATCTTTTTAAAATTTTTGTTGACCAACTCCGAGAGGGAAACACCCGATCCATACAGGAGGTAATTCCCCCTGATTTCATGGAAATTCACGAAAAAGAGCTGGAATTTTTCAAGCCGATTAAAGTGAATGGGGAAGCCTACCTCGCGGATCAAGATCTAGTCGTCAGGCTGGAAGCGGAAGCGACTGCAGTAATTCCCTGCGCCATCTGCGGAAAACCGGTAGAAAAAGTGATCAAACTTTCCCCTTTCTATCATTATGTTCCAATCAAAGAAGTTAAAGGTGCTATATTTCTGTTCGACCAAATTCTTAGAGAAGCAATTCTACTAGAAACACCACAGTTTGCCGAATGTAACGACGGCAATTGCCCGCAAAGAACAGAAATTGCTCGTTACTTAAAAAACCACGATGAAAACAACTCGGATGAAGATGGCTACTGCCCCTTTGCCGATATAGATTTAAAATGATTTAGGAGACAATCCCATGGCTGTACCACGTAATCGCATGTCAAATGCGCGCAAGAAATCTAAACGCGCACACCATGCAAAAGTACCAAGAAATATCGTTAGTTGCAAAAACTGCTCAGCAAGTAAACTTCCACATACTATCTGCCAAGCTTGCGGATTTTATGGTGATCGTATTGTTGTTCAGAAAGAAAATGCAGCCTAATGTGCAAAAGGAGGACCGTTGCGCATAGCTATTGACTTAATGGGTGGAGATCTTCCCCCCGAAAAGCTCTTAAATGCTATTGTCGAAACGGCTCCTCTTTTTTCTTCTCAGAATGCTCTTGTGTTAATTTGCACAGAAGCGGTCGCACAAAAATATTCGCATCTCCCCGTCGAAATTGTCATCGCTCCGCAGGTGATTGAACCAAAAGACGCTCCCCTTGAAGCTATCAGAAAAAAACAAAATTCCACAATGATCGTGGGGATCAAACTCCTTGCTCAGAAATCTGTGGACTGCTTTATTTCGCTGGGCAATACCGGCGCCCTTTTTGCTGCCGCATCTATTCATTTAAAAAAACTCCCCAACGTTCACCGTCCAGCGCTATTAACTATTCTTCCGACCCAAACGACTCCTTTGGGTGTGATTGATGTAGGGGGTCGCACCACCGCTAAAGCTGAACAACTTCTTCAATCAGCGCGGATGGGCACAAAGGCTATTCGGGCCCTTTTCGGGAATCCAAAACCTAGAGTAGGATTACTAAACATTGGTGAAGAATCTATCAAAGGAACTGTGGAGCTTAAAGCAGCGTACCTGTTGCTTCAGGAAGAAACGGAAAGTGGATGGAATTTCACAGGAAATATCGAAGGCCGCGATGTCTTTCGGGGCAATATAGACTTGCTTGTGACAGACGGATTTACCGGAAATATTCTGTTGAAAGTTGCTGAAGGGATCTCGCAATTTGTTTTAGAAGAAGTTTCACCTTTTCTTCCTCAGGACAAACTCATTCATATTAAACGACGTCTAGATTACCGAGAATACCCCGGAGCAATCTTATGCGGCGTGGATGGCCTTGTAATCAAATGTCATGGCAATACAGAATCCGACGGCCTAAAAAAGGCGGTTTTAGAGGCTCAACGCCTTATCGAAAACCGATTCATCGAATCGCTACGCTAAAAGTTTCTTTCGCCCGGCCTTGTGCTGATTCCGTCATGTTATTTAGTCAATCCAGCCTGTGAATTCCTTTGAAAGCGCGTCGACGTAGATGACGAAATCGGTAAATAGAACCCTTGAAGGGCCGGAGAATCGTACCCCCACAAATCCCTCTTGGGGCATGACGATCAGTTGCTGTCCGCCCGCTCCCCAGCCGATTAACGATTTAATACATCCCGGAGTAAAGTGACCTAATGGGAGATCTGCAAAATAAGTTTCTTGAATAAGTTCGACAATTTTGTACTGATCCGGACAGAGCTCCCGACCCCACAAACGTAAAATATTTCCATGAACAGCGGAACCCCCAAAATGAATCACGCGTCCATTGAAATTTGCAAGGTTAGCCAAAAAATTCAATCTCATCCCTGCATTGCAGTACTGATTCAGAAGCTGTTCGTCCCAATAGGTTTCAAGATCGCAATATTCCAACCAAATTTGCTGCCCAAAGAACGGATTTTTATTCTGACTGGGCTTTCTTAGGATTCCCATCCAATAAAGACTAATGAGTTGTTTGCAATCCCACTTTCCATTGTTTGCCAGCATTGCCCCCACTCTTGCCAGGTCTTGGGCCCGCAACATTAGCCGTGGATACCCGGTTTCGGTCACCCAGCTATAGTCGCTGATCTCTAATGGAGCTAAAAATTTTTCACCGATATAAACCTGCGTCGATTTTCCGCTAGCTTTTCCAATAATCGCGTAAAGCGTTTGCAGATCTTCATCTTTTGATAGACCGGATGTATGATTTAAAAGGGCACGAATCTGAACCGCTGAGTGAAAGTGAGGAAGGTAATGTGAGACGGGAGCATCCAAACAGGGAATTGCCTTTTGCTCTATCAAAGATCCAACGGCAAGGCTTAAAAACATTCCGGTCATTTCACCTAGATCGTATCTTTGAGGAGCTGTCGGGGATCGGAAATAATAGACCGGTTTGCCATCTCTAAGGATAATCACTTCATCACTACCTGATTCCAAAGCGGCTTTCGTAAGACGATTACGGACTTCCTGAACTGTCCCCTCTAGGGCACAGGAGAGGCAAATCACTATAATTAATAATCGAAACATTGTAGTGTTCTTTTTTTACTGGTTTTTAACTTTTTAACACTATTTTGTCAAAAAAACCATATATATTTTTATTGACACCTAAATTGATCCAGCAGAAGGTAAGGTTTAGGAGTCGAGCAGGGATTGTTTGAGTGTTTAGCCGGTGTCTCTTTGTCGAACGGGTTAAATAGGTAAACGATTTTTGTTCAACCCTCTAACATCCAAAATTTTAAATTGAGGGCTTTTTCATGAATAAATTGATATTTTTAGCTGTGCTAACTTCTTCTGTTTCTGTTTTTGCCGGGAATGGACAGTGTGTCTTGTGCGAAATCAACCGGGAAAATAATGCAAAATCCCCAAATCCTTATCACTACTATGAAGATTACCTAGAGGCTCAGAAGAAAAACGGCGGAACCGCTCCAGCTGCAGCTCCAGTTGCCGCACCTGCCGCTGCTCCTGCTGCTGTAAAGCCTGCTGTTAATGAAATTAAAAAATAACGTGAAGATTGAGCCTTATCTAAGAATTTGGTAGGGTGATCTCAAAAAGAGGTCACCCTATGCTTACTCTCAATCAAATTGAATCTATTTTGCAAGATGAAGCCAGCCCGCTTCTCAATTTTTCCAATCCTAAAATATCTAAAGAACAACTTCACCTCCCCTCATCCGATTGGGTAGATCGCATTTTTAGTCAGTCCGATCGATCGATACGGGTGCTGAAAAATCTTCAATCATTGTACAACCATGGTCGTTTAGCTGGGACAGGTTATCTATCGATTCTTCCTGTCGACCAAGGGATTGAGCACTCCGGCGGGGCTTCTTTTGCGCCAAATCCGATGTACTTTGATCCCGAGAATATTGTTAAGCTAGCCATTGAAGGCGGTTGTAATGCGGTGGCATCTACCCTAGGGGTGTTGGGAATAGTCGCTCGAAAATATGCCCATAAAATTCCGTTTATCGTCAAATTGAACCATAATGAATTGCTTTCCTATCCCAACAAGTATGATCAAATTCTTTTTGCTAACGTAGAGCAGGCTTATGAGATGGGGGCAATTGCTGTTGGGGCAACGATCTATTTTGGATCGGAAGAAAGCCACAGACAGATTCAAGAAGTTTCGCAAGCCTTTCACCATGCTCATGAGTTGGGAATGGCGACAGTTCTATGGTGCTATCTACGCAATCCCGCCTTTAAGCAAGACAAAGACTACCATGAAAGCGCGGACCTTACAGGGCAAGCAAACCACCTGGGGGCAACTATTGAGGCCGATATTATCAAACAAAAGCTCCCTGTCAATAATGGTTGCTATTTAGCTCTGAATAAAGAAAAAAAGGGATACGGAAAATATACCGACAAGAGTTACACA
>CAZENM010000149.1:0-6485 GCA_964513575.1 uncultured bacterium
CCTTTGCGTTTTTATATAGACCGTATGAGAGTGGATTCGCGCAAGCGATCGCCAATGCGCCTGCCTGATGGGCTAGCTCGAAGGCTTCTTTTACAGAATCTATAGAGCCAAAAATATTAGGTGTTTGCAGAAGAAAAGCCGCGCAGTCATCATTTAGGTTTTTTTTCAATTCGGTTAAATCTAAGGCGCCTTGTTCATCAAAAGGAACAATCTGTACAATACCTCCCTGACATTCCACATATTGTCGGATCACTCCGATGTACAGTGGATTTACCGACTGGGCAACTAACACCTTATGTCGATTTTTTTGCACCCGCAGCGCCATTAATACCGCTTCCGCGCAGGCGGATGCCCCATCATAAAGAGAGGCATTTGCCGCATCAAGACCCGTAAGCGCACATATTGCCGACTGGAATTCAAAAATAATCTGGAGCATCCCTTGGGATGCCTCGGGTTGGTAGGGAGTATAGGCCGTTAAGAACTCTGATTTCGATGTGACCGCTCCCACAAGAGCAGGAACGTGGTGTTCATAACAACCGGCGCCTAAATAGTTTTCAAAATTTGAAAATGTATTCTTCTTTGCCAATCCCTGCATTAGCTGAAGTCCTTCAAATTCACTCATCCCATCGTCATCGGTCGGAGCATCCCGCTTAATTTCCCGTGGAATGGCGATGAACAGTTCTTCAATAGAGGAGATCCCTAAAGATTTTAGCATTTCATCAATCTGCGGAGCTTGGTTTGAGATAAAATCCATAGGATTAATGCCCCGAAATTTTAGCAAGATAGGCCGATTCTTCCTGAAGAGTGTCAATTTCTTGGGGGTTGCTCAGCTTTAGCTTATAAATCCACCCGTCTTTTTGTGGTGATTGATTCACCAATTCAGAGCGGTTATTAAGCTCCAGGTTTATTTCAACAATTGTCCCGGAAGCCGGAGAGTACACATCCGCGGCGGCCTTTGTGGACTCCAGCACTGCAGCTTCCTGTCCGGCTTTGACATCTTTGCCTACTTGGGGAAGTTCGACATAGACGATGTCCCCCAGCTCTTTTTGAGCGTGGTCCGAGACTCCGACGATTCCGATTCCATTTTCTACTTCGATCCATTCGTGTGTATCTGTAAATTTCATCTGTATTACCTTTGTAAAAACGGCAATGGGACAATTCTTCCCTTCACCTGCTGTTGTCTAATTTGAATGATGACTTGTTGACCGTCCTCAAGAGGCTGATCGAATTGCACTAGCGCGATTCCTTTTTCCAAAGAAGGTGAAAATGTCCCTGAGGTGACTTTCCCCACAACTTTGTCTTGAAATAAAACGGGATAGCCTTCTCTAGGGATCCCTTTTTCTTCCAGAATAATAGCCTTCTGCGATAGCTGGGAAGACGATTTCCTTTGCAACATGGCTTGCCTTCCCAAAAAATCCCTGTCGTTCCATTTTACAGTCCATGCGGAGATGCTTTCATTCGGATAAATTTGGTCCGACAACTCATGACCATAAAGGGCATACCCCATTTCCAGTCGAAGGGTATCACGAGCTCCAAGGCCGATAGGAACGGCCCCGCCGGAAACAAGTTGATCCCAAAGGGATTTAATGAGCGAATTCGGAGCGTAGATTTCGACGCCAGACTCTCCGGTATACCCGGTGGTGGCAATAATGATTGGTGTATTTCTGTAGGAAGTTTTTAGAAATTGCATTTTTTTAAGCGCGCCCACTTCCGGGAAAATAGATTGAATCAGGAGAGTTGCGCGTGGGCCTTGAAGAGAAAGGATTCCCTCTTCGTGAAAGAGATCTTTGACCGTGACATGAAATGATTCTGCCTGTTGCCGGAGGTGAGTCAGATCTTTTTGTCGGTTGCCGGCATTGACGATCAGAAAAAAATGGGTGGGATCTTCTTTATAGATAATCACATCATCCACACACGTCCCCTGAGAATTAGGAAGAACGGTATAGGTCGCAGAGTGATTGGAACGTCCGGAAATCTGATTCGTTGAAATGCTATCGAGAAACTTTTCGGCTAAATCGCCTTTCACAACAATCCTTCCCATATGCGACACATCAAACAAGCCCACATTTTCACGGACGGCCTTATGCTCCTGTAAAATACTACTGTATTGGATCGGCATTTCCCAACCGGCAAACTCGACCATTTTAGCGCCTAATGCGACGTGAGTGTCATAAAGGATTGTTTTCATGTAAAAATTTGGGTTGAGTGTTCCTGCGATTCAGGACGAAATTAAATAAAAAATTGATATGAGTCAACCGTGAAATGTACGGGATAGAAACAGGAGATTAAAAGGGGGCTGTGAAAAAATAAAGATCCACTATGCTTTCGCCGATCTTTTTTGTCTTTTCATTCAAATGCCCCCGCTCATAACGGATGTCAGCGTTGTGAGCGAGGGCATTTAAATGAAAATCCTAAAAAATCTCGATCGAAATCAAACAGATTCTAATTTTTTCACAACCTCTCAGAGGCTGTGAAAAATTTAGTTTTTTAATTTACCAATGCGTTGTTCTATTTCAAGAAAAGTGAACCGTAAATTATTTAAAAGATGAATTTTGTCCAAGTCGCTTAAATTCTCTTGATTGATGCTTTTATATGTCACTTTAAACCTTTTCAGGATCTCTGAAACCTGGTCTAACTGAGTGGGGGTTATTTTAAAATCTATATATTGCTCAATGAATGGTTTAAATGAATCCATAGACAGCTGAAAAATTGTGGTGAGGTCAGAATAGTTACTCTCGAGAGTGAATTTTTGTTCATGTTCTGCTCTTATCCAGTTCGCTCTTCCCGGCCTAGAAACTTTATCCGGACCTTCCCGCACGACACGACTCATTAGCTGGCAGTTTTTAATCACAATTAATTCTAATGATTGTGTTAATGACGCTGACATAATATAACCCCTTATTAAGTAATTCATCTTTAAAGTTTAATTATAGCTTAAGAATTTAAAGACAATACAAAGAAATGATTATGTTTTAACTACAATCAAAGTTGAGTTTAAAAAACCGGAGAATTTCCAACAAAATGATATTTTACAGCCACCCCCGAAGCTCTCGTTTCTTGGATTTTTTTTTAAAAAAAATTAGCCCACTAATCTTGATAGAAAACGCTCAAAAAAACTCCAGATAGACATCGACTGTGTCATTTTCCCAATTATAAATTAAAGTGACTCCGCTATCCGCTTCAATTCTATCCTTAATCATGGCATAGGCAAGGGCAGCAACTACCCGCTTTTCAACTAGTTTATTTAAAGGGCGTGCTCCAAGAAGGGAATGGTATCCTTTTTCAATCAGGAATTCTTTTAGGGAATCATCAATAGTTAATCGGATTTGTTTTTCTCTCCAAGCTTTGCTGATTAAGCGATTCAGGATTACCTCGACAAGAGCCTGCATGCTTTCTTTTCTCAGGGGCTGAAAAAGCACCGGTTCTAAACGGTTATACAACTCGGGTGAAAGCGCTTCTATTAAAACCGGCTCGATGATCGGCAAAATTTCTTCGGCGGTATATCCGAGCCTATAAAGCTCCGCGATTTCTGGGCCGCAGAGATTGGAAGTCATAATGAAAATAGTATTGGTGCAATCAACCGCGTTATTTTTGTTATCGAGAATAAATCCCTCATCAAAAACAGGAAGAAACATTTTATGGACTTGGGGATGAGCTTTTTCCATTTCATCTAAAAGTACAACTACCTGTGAGTTATTATTTAGAGGTTCGGTGAGCTGCCCCCCTTCTTCGTGATTCTGGTATCCCGGAGGAGATCCAATTAATCTAGCTGTTGAATGGGGTTCAACAAAATGGCTCATGTCAAATCGAAGTAAATTAGACACATCTTTATAAATATCGCTTGTTAGAGCTTTTGCAAGTTCTGTTTTTCCCACTCCTGTAGGCCCCAAAAACAAAAACACGCCAACAGGACGCTCTTTATTCTGCAAGCCCGCACTGTAAATTAAGAGGGATGTTGCTACAGCTTTTGTTGCTTCCGGCTGTTGGATCACCTTTTGATTCAGTCTCTCTTCTAAACCTAATATGTCTTTGAACTGGAGTTCAACCCCATTTTTGTCGTTAAAATCATCATTCAATTTTTCGACTAGCTTTCCTTCAAAAACGATATTTAGGTCTATATTCCACAGTTGGTAAGTCCCGTCAAGATTTGCAAAAACAACGACTCCGTTGTTATCTTGCCATTTTTTCTGATGCGCGGTTTGCTTCGTTAGAATATCAAAGACATATCCATTATTCAGTGTGAGTGTTGGGGAGGAAACGGAATTTTTAGGTGGATGCGTTATTGAACTGATTAAAGGAAATTCATAAGGTTCTAAGTCGGATGACGAAAAAAGAATACCTAACAATCCCATGAATGAGTTAATCCGAAATGTTATTTCTCTATTACGAACAGTCGACCATGCAACGTCTTTTAATACAGCATGTTCTAGCTTACATCTCTCGGAAGCATGATCATAAGTAATGTAAATTTGGTCCCCTACATTCCATCTTTTGGTGTTAGATCGATACCACCAATTGACTGAAAAAGCCAATCCATCATCTAAAATCAATATGCTTCCATCTTCTGTGATGGATTCAATGATATGCATATAGATAATTTCATTTTCGGTTACGCTAAGACTAGTGGCAAGCTCTTCAAACTCCTGGGTAAAGTCATGGTTTTCATCTAAATATATTTCATCAGCACTAATAAAAATCAAAGAGAAGAAGGTCATCAGAAACGCAATTACTTTATTAGTCATCAATCATCCAATGTTTAAATTAAAAATATCTTAAAACAGCTAGGATTAGAAAGTCAATAAATTAACAAATACATATTATTCGCTTTCTAAAAGGGACAAACCACCCCACTTCAAAAACTAGGGTTCTTTGTAAAATTCAAGAGATTTGAATGATTAAAAACTCCACATTTTTTCAGTCTTCTCGAAATGCAGTACCGGATATTAATCCTTATTTCAGCTTAAGAGTACTCCAAAGAGATGGCTGCTGTTCGATTTGAAACTCACTACTCAGCACAGAAAAATGTTGTGGAGGATAAGTAGAAGAGTTGATCCGATAGGTAAAACCCAGCCGATTAAACTGCTCCGGGTCATAACCATGCAGACAGTTCGCCGGAATGAATACTTTCAATAGGTAGCCGTCAGCATGCTTTTGAGTTTTTACATGCAGCTCTTTGGGATCACATAGCTCGTGGGTATCTTCTGTACGGAATCTTGTGATCTCTCCGGCCTGTACACCGTCAATTGCTTCAGGGAGGAAGAAAAAGTGATGACAGAATCTTGTGTTGTACCCGGAAGTTTTGACATCGCGGGTATCGATCATAATTTCAATACTATCTCCGGACGCTAAATTCGGATAGGAACACCTGATTGAGAAGGCGTCAACTTGGAACGCGAACTCGATCCCCAACTTAGACCAACCCATCGCCACTTTCGTGAATGAATCCTCGTTGCATAGACGAGAGGTACTTGGCAGCAGGTACTGGGAAAACAGAAGAGCGTCGATTTGAAAAGGAGAGCCCCCCTTCCCTTTGGGAAGAGAGGCTATTGTCGCGCCGATCTGAAAAAAATTCACCGGCGCTATTGGTACGATTTCATCCATCTTGAGGAGATTCCATTGGTGGGTCATAGGGAGCAACTTCCGGCGCTTTTTCGAGAAAACTTAAAGAAAGGGCATTGCTTTTTTTAAGATGATCGACCGTGTGCACCATAAGAACTCTCTGAGCAGCGTCAGACAGAAGTTTTCTGGCTTGGGCTATTTTCTCATCCACACCCTGCTTAGGATCCACTCCCCGTGACAATTGTTGGAAGAAATAGAGATCTCCATTCGGTGGAGTATTCACAATAGTCCATCCCTTTTCTTGAAGGGCAAAGATTTCTCCGCCGTCAAAACGTTCATCGGGATCTTTTCTGGTGAATGAATAATCTACTTTTTCCAATTTAAATTGGTTTTCCAAAGTCTTTTCATTCCCCACTTTGACTAAAGCCGCTGAGTTAGCTGGATCTTTTTGTAAAAGCGCTAAAGAAGATTTAGTATGAGCGTAGAGACGTAACGAAGCAGCGGCGTCTGCTGTAAAGGTTTGCCCTTTTTTCAACAGTCCGGCCCGTTCAGCTTCAGTTTTCACCGCTGCAACAATTTTATCTAATTGATCATCGGGGATTTTGCTTTTCGCTAATTCCTCTAAAACACCCCCGCGCACTGCATCGGCATAAGTAGAGATTTCAAGATTTGGTGAACGCTCTAGAAGTTTGATGCGATAGTGTTTTTGTTGATCGGGAGAAATCGAGAGTTCTTTGCCGATGGCTACAACGTCTAACTGTTTCATGAGCTGTTGAGGGTCTTTGAAACCGATTAAAGGAGATTTCCCCCCTTTTTGACGAATGATAATGGTTTGAGTTTTCGGCTCTGAACGTTCTAGGGCCTCCGCAATCCACTCAGGATGTTCATCGATAATTTTAGCGCGAGCAAAAACGTCCACTCGGCTA
>CAZENM010000150.1:0-6447 GCA_964513575.1 uncultured bacterium
ATTTCGTAGTACTGCGGGCAATATCTGTGATGTAAAGCATGCATTATATGTCCACGCTCGCTTTCTTGATGTTGAAAAAACATGGCTTAATAAACCAGGACACGCCCAAAAATTCCATCAGGGATGGTTGGTGACAAATACAAGACTTACTGGAGATGCTGAAAAATATGGCAACTGTGTTGGCATGGGGCTTCTGAGTTGGAATTATCCTCAAGGGAATAGCTTAAGAGAAAGAATTGATAGAAATGGTCTATATCCTATCACTTGTCTTACAAGCCTCTCTAAACGTGAGAAGCAGATACTACTGAATAAAAACATCGTGCTTTGTCATACTTTGTGTGAACACCCTTCTGAATTAAATGGGATTGGATTGTCCGAAATAAGAAAACTTAAGGTGCTTGAAGAATGCAAAATTATCTGTAAAAATAAATATAGGGATTTATGAAACTCACATTTTTAGGTGCTTCAGGTACCGTTACAGGTTCTAAATACCTAATTGAATTTCAGGATAAAAAGATATTAGTGGATTGCGGTCTTTTTCAGGGTTTAAAAGAACTGCGTTTGCTGAATTGGGAAACACCAAAATTTGATCCCGCCTCTATTAATGCAGTACTTTTGACACATGGGCATCTGGATCATACCGGTTATCTTCCACGGTTAGTCAAGTTGGGATTTAAAGGAGAAATTTTCGCAACCGCACCAACATTGAAAATTGCCGAAATCATTTTGAAAGATAGTGCTAAAATCCAAGAAGAAGAAGCTGAAAGAGCTAATCGAGAGGGTTATTCAAAACATAAACCAGCATTGCCTTTTTACGATCTGAAAGATGTAGAACAAACTCAAAAATTATTTCGCCCAATACAAGAAGGAGAATGGCTTAACATTGTAAATTTATTCAAAGTCATTTTCCAATACAATGGCCATATCATAGGCTCTACCTTTATTCAAGTGGAAGCAGCTGGAAAAACATTTGTATTTTCTGGTGATATTGGCCGCGAAAAAGATCTTCTACTTTATCCCCCAAAAAAGCCGGATAAAGCGGATGTGCTCCTCATTGAATCCACCTATGGTGGAAAAATCCATCCTGATGAAGAAACTATCCTACCGGAACTGGAACAGATTGTTAATGAAACTATCCATCGTGGTGGTTCGTTATTTATTCCAAGTTTTGCCGTGGAGCGAACTCAATTACTGATGCTCATGCTTTGGCGACTGCTTAGAGACAAAAAAATCCCAAAGGTTCCAATGATTATGGATAGCCCTATGGGGGCAAATGTCCTGGATCTGTTTCATCATTCACAAGACTGGCACAAACTGAAGACAGAAGAATGCAATCAGATGTGTTCCCATTTCCGACAAGTCAGTAGCTATCAAGAAACAATGCAATTGAGGATGGATAAAAAATCTAAAATTGTCATCGCTGGAAGCGGTATGATGACAGGCGGAAGAATCCTAAATTATTTGGAAGTTCGAGCAGCAAATGAGAATGATACTCTTTTGTTTGTTGGTTATCAGGCTGAGGGAACAAGAGGCAGAAAATTGCTGGAAGGCGAAAAAGAAATAAAAATCTATGGAAGAATGATACCTTTCCGAATGCAGATAAAAAAAATTGAAGGCCTTTCTGCACATGGAGACCAAAATGACTTGCTTCATTGGTTGTCCGATTTAAAACAAAAACCAACAAATATTTTCAGCATTCATGGGGAAACGGATCAAGCAGAAGCTTTTAAACAAAAACTCGAGGAAGTTAAACATTGGGAAGCTGAAATACCCCAGTTAAACCAGAGCTTTGAAATATAATGGGATTAGAGCATCAAGAACATAACACATTAAAATTAAAAAAACTGGGTGTTGATTTTCGCAATGAACACTTAGTTTTTATGCCAAGAGACTGTCACGTATGCAAATCGGAGGGTTTTGAGGCTCTAAACCGTATTAGGGTATCAAAAAAAGGAAGAACCCTTGTTGCTTCATTGATCGTAATGGATGATCATAGTCGACTCAACCATGGTGAAGTTGGTTTATCTGATGGTGCGATAGAATGGTTGTCGGCAGCAGAAGGTGATGAGATTGTTCTATCTCATATGGCCCCTCTTGATTCAATGAGCGACGTTCGAAAAAAAATCTATGGCAATACATTAGAACCGGCAGCTTTTGCACGTATCGTTCAGGATATTGTAGCTTGTAATCTATCTAACATACAATTATCTGCCTTTCTTACTGCTTGTGTCGGAGACGGGCTTAATGGAGATGAAGTGATTGCTTTGACTTGGGCTATGATCGATGTTGGATTCCGACTTGAATGGAAGCAAAATGAAGTTTTTGATAAGCATAGTATCGGAGGACTTCCTGGAAACCGCACAACGCCTATCGTAGTTGCCATCGTTGCAGCTGCAGGACTCACCATCCCAAAGACATCTTCACGAGCAATTACTTCTCCAGCCGGAACAGCCGATGCAATGGAAACCATCACCAATGTTAATCTCTCAGTAGAGCAAATGAAAAGTGTAGTAAACCAGGAAGGTGGATGTCTTATCTGGGGTGGTTCTGTGCAGCTTAGCCCAGCCGATGATATTATGATCCGTGTGGAAAGAGCCTTGGATATTGATAGTGAAGGTCAATTGATTGCTTCTGTACTTTCAAAAAAGGCTGCAGCTGGTTCTACGCATGTAGTTATAGACATACCTGTGGGACCAACTGCAAAGGTAAGATCTGAAGAGGCCGCAAAGCAGCTTTCGGAAAAAATGATCGCTGTTGGAACTGCTATCGGCCTGAACGTAGCTACAGTAATTACCGATGGTAGACAACCTATAGGCCGCGGCATTGGTCCATCATTAGAAGCTCTTGATGTGCTGGCCGTACTCCAAAATACTATTACAGCTCCGAAAGACCTTCGTCAAAAAGCTATACTTCTAGCCGGTAAGTTGCTCGAAATGGGAGGAAAAGCTTCTGCTGGGCAAGGCGAAGCCTTAGCAGATGAAATTTTGCATTCAGGTAAAGCATGGGAAAAATTTCAACGGATATGTATGGCTCAGGGAGGATTAAAAACACCTGAAACTGGACCTTATAGACAGATAATAAAAGCGGATAAACCGGGTAGGATCATAGTTATAGATAACCGAAAGATAGCCAAAATTGCAAAGCTTGCCGGCGCACCCGATGCAGCTACAGCCGGCATCTATTTATCTGCCTCATTAGGTCTAAGAGTGAATAAGGGACAAGATTTGTTCGAGATATATGCTGAATCACCAGGAGAACTGTCGTATGCTCTGGAATATTTAAAAGCTAATGCAGATATCATCAAAATTGAGGCTTAATGAAAATGATACTTTTCTCTCTTCCAGGAAACGAAGTAATGAGCAAAAAGCTTGCTAAACATCTAAATGCTGAAATAGGCGAGTCCACCATTCGACAGTTTCCAGACGGGGAAAGTTATATAAAGCTCGGCTCAAACATCAAAGAAAAGTGCGTAGTCCTAGTCTGCACATTAAATGATCCCGATGAAAAACTTCTTCCATTATACTTTCTTAGCCAAACCGCCAAAGATCTGGGAGCACATTGCACTTGTCTTGTAGTTCCTTACCTGGCTTATATGCGACAAGATAAACGCTTCCAAACTGGTGAAGGGATCACATCTACTTATTTTGGAAAATTGATTTCAAGCTTTGCTGACTGCCTTACAACTGTTGATCCACATTTACATCGCAGAAGCTCGCTTTCAGAAGTCTATCAGATACCAAACAAAGTGATCCATGCAGCCGCACATATTTCACAATGGATCAAAACAAACGTGGAGAAGTCAGTACTTATTGGACCAGACAGTGAAAGCGAACAGTGGGTATCTGAAGTTGCCAAAAATGCCGGGGCTCCTTTTACGGTATTGCAAAAAATCCGACATGGCGACCGGGAAGTGGAAGTCTCTATACCTGATGTAGAAAATTACAAAGACTACACTCCAGTACTTATAGATGACATTATATCAACTGCAAGAACTATGATCGAGACAGTCAATCATCTTAAAAAAGCAGGAATGAAACCTCCTGTTTGTATTGGTGTGCACGCAGTATTTGCCGGCAACGCCTATGAAGAATTAATGAACTCCGGAGTAGCATCGGTTGTCACCTGCAATACCATTCCCCATAAGAGCAATAAAATTGATCTTAGCGATATATTAGCAGAAAACATTCTAGACCTCATGATGCCAAATTCTTAGGAGTCTAGCTTGTCATAGCATGCATAAAGAATTTTTTGATTAACCTGCTTTAAAATTGCGTATACATTAGGGTAAAGGGTAAAGGGTAAAGGGTAAATGTCTATTTCTTTAGTTGTTTACAATTCTATAAACGCCAACAGCACAAGTATGAATAAGGAAATATATAAGTAATGTAATTAAAGCTTTTTTATATTTATTTCATTCTTATTTATCTATCCTTTGGCAGGATCCAATGAAATTTCTTCTAGGGTTGAACATCCGAAAACGATTTTAGACGAAGTCTTGGAAAATCCATCTTTAAGTACCCTAGCAAAAATTATCGTTAAGACCGATCTAGTCGATGTTTTAGAAAGCCAGGGACCTTTTACGTTGTTCGCTCCATCTAATGAGGCATTCGCAAAGTTACCTCCTGGAACCTTGGAAGATTGGCTTAAACCGAGCAATAAAGAAAAACTAATGGCTACTTTAAAATAGCACATAGTCTTTGGTAAAATGACTTTGGAGGAAATGAAAAAAAATAAAGGATTGATAACTCTCGAAGGCCAGCATCTTCGCATCAAAGTTGAAAATGACAAAGTGATTATTAACAACGCATCTATAGTCAAATCCAATCTTGAATATCCCAATGGCATTGTCTACATTATCGATCAAGTCCTGATTCCAAAACATCGAGATATGCGGCGCAGATTTGGATCGGGGCTATTTTAACAGTTCCTGTCTTGATACTCGCTACAAGCAATATGTTGCCATTTTTAAAACTAGAAAGCGTAGTGTCAGATCCTATTTCTCGCTGGATTCAATTTATTATAAGCACACCCATTGTTCTTTGGTGCGGATGGCCCTTTTTTGAAAAGGCCTGGTATTCATTACTTAACCGTTCTTTGAACATGTTTTCTTTGATTGCTTTAGGCGTTGGAGCTGCCTATTTTTATAGTGCCATTGCTGTCTTATTTTCTAACTGGTTTCCAGACTCATTTAAAGAAAAAGGCAAACTTTTTATTTATTTTGAACCAGCTTCGGTGATTACTGTTCTTGTCCTTTTAGGACAGGTATTGGAGCTAAAAGCTAAGAGTCAAACAAGTCAGGCAATTAAAGCCTTGCTAGGTCGAGCCGCTAAGACTGCTCATCTTATAATGGATGGTGAGGAACAAGGGGTTTCCATTGACCAAGTAAAAGTTGGAGATACGTTGAGGGTGAAACCGGGAGAAAAAATTTCGGTTGACGGCATAGTGATTGAAGGGTCGAGCTTTGTGGATGAATCAATGATTACAGGCGAGCCTATGCCTGTTGAAAAGAAAGCTAAAGACAACGTCACTGGAAGCACAATTAATCAGACTGGGAGTTTTTTAATGGAAGCTAAACGAGTTGGTAGTGAAACCCTACTAGCAAGAATTGTGCAAATGGTATCCGAAGCCCAAAGAAGCAAAGCACCCATTCAAAAACTTGCTGATGTGATTTCCGGATATTTTGTTCCCGTCGTCGTTTTAGTGGCAATTATCACATTTATTGTCTGGGGATCGATCGGGCCAGAACCTCGTTTTGTTTTTGCCTTAGTCAATGCTGTCGCCGTATTGATCATTGCTTGCCCATGTGCGCTTGGTTTAGCTACTCCCATGTCTATCATGGTTGTAATCGGAAGGGGTGCTGAAATGGGAGTCCTGATCAAATTTTCTTCTTTAGTAAAAAGTGTTTCCAAGTAATCGCTAAGTGCATCTATCGAAATTTCATTGGGTAAAGCTTCTAATACTTCCCTGATTTCGCTATCGTCAATCTTCTCTAACTCTGAAATGCATAAAAAACTGGTCATAAAGCCACCCTATCTTTATTGGAGACCAATACATAATGATGAGTTTTGCTCAAAAAAGCAATTTCAACGTGCATTGCTATATCACTTTTTATATTTGGGGCAAATTTGGGACACTGGCCAACAAAACGAGACTTCAATTTGCCACAATTGGCGATAGACAAAAAAGCCTTTAGGCTGTATTCTCATTGTTATTAGCTGTCGCGAATTGCGGTAAGGTGGGGTTTCACAGCGGACTCATAATCCGTTGGTCGCAGGTTCAAGTCCTGCTCGCCCCATTGGGGGGACTCCGTCCCCCCAAACCCCCCTACCAAAGGAGCAAGCTCCTCTGGACTCCTTCATCCTGTATCGCAGCTTAACTTTTCTTCCTCAAAACTCCTCATCGACCACTCAGTCCATGAAGTCAATTCTGATCATTCCGAAAAAGGTT
>CAZENM010000151.1:0-6444 GCA_964513575.1 uncultured bacterium
CCTGCATCTACGGACTAGGAACTCCCGAATACTACCGCGGCATGAACCTGCATCTGATGACAGGACAATCTCGCAGACGCGATGACCTCCTTCTCCACCTCGTCGAAATGCAATACAAACGAAATGATTTTGATTTTGCCCGCGCTACCTTCAGGGTTCGCGGGGATGTCATTGAAATATTCCCTGCCTACGAAGAAGATCTAGCAATTCGCGTGGAGATGTTTGGAGATGATATCGAAAAAATTAGCGAAATCGATCCCCTCACAGGCAGGACGCGCAGGCAACTTCCCGAAATCACCATCTATCCTAGCTCCCACCACGTCACACCGGAAGAAGTACGCCTTCATGCTATCGAAACAATCAAGGAAGAATTGAAAGAACGGATGGCCTACTTCGAAAGTGAAAACAAGCTGATCGAGCTCCAGCGGATCCAGCAACGAACCAACTACGACCTAGAAATGATTAAAGAAGTGGGCTTCTGCAAAGGAATCGAAAACTACTCGCGCCATTTCAGTCAACGCAACCCCGGAGACCCTCCGCCCTGCCTGATTAACTACTTTCCATCCGATTTTTTACTCATCATCGACGAATCCCATCAATCGGTTCCACAGCTAAACGCAATGTATAACGGTGACCGTGCCAGAAAAGCCGCGCTGGTCGATTTCGGCTTTCGACTCCCCTCAGCCTATGACAACCGCCCTCTTAAATTTGAAGAATCCTACCGGCAGTTTCATCAAGTTGTCTACGTCTCGGCAACCCCGGGCCCTTGGGAGGTTCAGGAGGCTGGCGGAGAAGTCATCGAACAAATCATAAGACCCACTGGGCTTCTGGATCCACAAATCGAAATCCGCCCTGCTAAGGGACAAGTGGACGACTGCTTAGAAGAAATCCACAAACACACCTCCCGTGGTGGACGAGTTCTAGTCACCACTCTTACAAAAAGACTCGCTGAAGACCTTTCAAAATACCTCACTGACTTAGACATCAAGGCGAAATACCTCCATTCCGACATCGACACCATCGAGAGGATGCAGATCATCAGAGACCTCCGATTGGGAGCTTTTGACGTACTGGTGGGAATTAATCTTCTCAGAGAAGGACTTGATATTCCCGAAGTCTCCCTTGTGTGCATTCTTGATGCGGACAAAGAAGGCTTCTTAAGAAGTCGTACAGCCTTAGTTCAAACCTGCGGACGAGCTGCTCGAAATTCGGAAGGTCGAGTGATCATGTATGCCGATAAAATGACCGACGCGATTAAAAGCACTGTCGCGATTACGGAAGCAAGACGAAAAGTCCAGGAAGAATACAATACAGCGCATAATATCACACCGAAAACCATCCGTCGCAGCATCATTGACTTCATGCCCGAAGCTCTTGAGGAAAAAGAAGTCTCTTACGGATCCAAGCCCACAAAACAGAAAAAAGCCGCTGAACCTGTACACGAATACCTCACCGACAAAGACATTGAAAAGAAAATCACTTTCTATGAACAGGAAATGAAAAAAGCCGCTAAAGAAATGAGATTTGAAGACGCCGCCCATTTCAGAGATCTCATGAGGAAATACCAATCCCTCGAAATGGATTTAGAATAGGGGTCAGCACAGAATTCGTGTTATAAAGTAGGTTAAGGAGGGTAGAGGAAGCCAGGAAATCGGAAACCACGCATTTCAAGTTCTTTTTCTAAGGTTGAAAAAGTCTTAATGGGAGCAGTTATTGCACTGATGAATAAAGCTTGTACAACTGCATAACTTGTTTGAAAGTTATGCAGAGACTGTGAAAAAATTAGAATCCGTTTGATTTCGTTCGAGATTTTTTAGGATTTTCATTTTTTGTCGAGGAATTCGACCTTACCGGACTCGAGGTGATAATAGGCTCCAGAAATATTCAATGTCCCTTTTTGGATCAATTGAGCGAGTAAGGGTTTAGAACTTTTCAGTTGTTCTTCAATGATTTTAACATTAGCTTTGATCGCCTTTTCAAGAAGATCCCCTGTTTCGCCTTTAGTGGCAACAATCGCCGGATGAATTGCGTTCACAACTTCTTGAATATGATTATCGAATGCCATTCCTTTTAACGCAGCGTTTACGGCGCCACAATTTGAATGGCCCAGAACGAGCACCAGGTTGGCTCCCAGGACATTGACACCGTATTCGATACTTCCTATCGCAAAATCATCAACTACATTTCCCGCAACTCGAACGACAAATAGATCTCCCAAAGACTGATCAAAGATGATTTCAGGAGGAACTCTTGAATCAGAACAAGCAATAATGACAGCAAAAGGTTTCTGGTTTTCAAGAAGTGCAGTTCGCTGGGCGGACCAATCCGTGTGGCAAACTGTTGTTGAAGTGACGTAACGGTGGTTTCCTTGGATTAATCTTTCCATTGAATTTTTCGCGGGATTGACTTCAACGGCCGAAACAGAGAATACGGGCGCGAAAAACAAGATCAACGCAAGAGTTAAGGAATGGAATCGGTTCATGGTGACACCTTTGTTGGTGGTTTATGAAGGCTTGATGGGAAAAAGCATCTTCCCTGAATTTAAAGGTCATTGGATAAGATTTGAAAATAAAGTTCAACGGAATAAATCGGTTGATATTTTGGAACAGGATAGTAGGATGGTCAGGGGAAGAAATTCCCCCCTCTTTCGATCGTAACTTAACGATAGCTTCGCTGTACTCATTTACCTATTGAAAGATTGACACTGCGGACACTTCGTGACGCTTTTAATTCCATTGTCCAAATAGGCAAAGTGACAGTATTCACAGACTGTGAGTTTTTTTTCCGCGATGACAATTTTTCTGTTTCTTCCACTAAAATGCTGCCAGCCCCATATTCCTAGAATAGAAAATAGACACAACCCTAAGTAAATAATCACCGCAGTATTAGAATTGATTTCGATCATGGAGCCCCCACCACCCATTCAATTTGCCCCTTTGTGGAAAACCGACCATTACCGGGTGTAAACTGCACTTGATCAATCCACTCACGAGCAATTTTTTCCAATTGCGAATCCCCTTCCAAAAACCTTTTCCGAAAGACTTCTCCACTTGACTCATCCACTTCCACTTCAAACTTAGCGATGGCAGGGTAATTCACTCCTATTGGAATCATTTTAGGAGGATTTTTCCACTCGTAAGCATGCCCGGCAAGGGGGCCCGAGACAAACAACTCAATCCCTGTCACAGTCACCGCTAATTCTTTTTCAAATGTCTGATCGACGTAGGACTCTATTTCCCTCTGAAACCATTTCTCCCAAGGAAGATTCAGCATCCTCTGAGCCAATGGATCCGGAAGTTTTTTTTCGAATAACGCTCTTTTCGGAGGAGCCTGCAACATTCTTTCCTTAATAGGCTCTTCCAAGGAAGAAATGATTTCCTCTTTCCACTCAGTTGTCACCATTGCCGGAGGCAATACGCTCAACGATCCTAAAATTTTCAAAGGTGAAATATGAAATAGGATCAACCCAAAAAGATGAATCCCAATCGCAACGGCAAACGCCACCAGAAGCAATGATCTCTTTTGCTCATCTCTTTCAGAAACTGCGATGACACCCCGCTGTTTTTCAACCTTTAGCATCTTTAGGATCCTCGATGGCGTGGTAAACCAACCGAATTTTAGAACAACACTCCTGGGCTACCGAAAACAACTGCAAAAAGGCTCCGTAGTCTACTTGTTTATCGACACTTAGCACGATAGAGGGGGTAACTCCGGAATGAACTTTCTGAAGAGCTTCAATTTCCTCTAGCAAGTGAGTTTTTAAGGAATACATATCGACAATATTCTTCTTCGAACCTACGTATATCACATTTTGAGCATCCATAACGACTAGCAACTGCGTTGTCAATGGGGAGGATTCTTTAGCTAAAGGGGGATTTTCAATATGCAACGATTTAAGAGGAAGGATATCCGAGGTAATAATAAAAAAGATCAGCAGCAAAAAAATCACATCCACCAGCGGCGTCAGATCGATTAAGCTAAAAGAGGGTTTTAGATTTGATTTAAACTTCATTTAATATCCATATTCTTCTTTTGAATGCACCAGAAGGTCTACCACCTCATGGGAAGTGGTTTGAATCTCTAAAATAAAAGTTTCAATACGACTTACAATGTAATTATAGGCTAATACAGAGGGAATAGCCACAGCAAGACCCGCCGCGGTGGTTACTAACGCATATTCCATAGCCTCTCCGATCTGTGTTGCTGAAATATCGACAAGTCCGCTTGCGCGCATCTCTGAGAAAGCCTGAATGAATCCTAGAACGGTTCCCAACAACCCTATTAAGGGAGCCAAGTGGGCAATAATCGACAATATCTTTCCGTTTCTTTCCAGGTGCGCGATCTCGACTAATCCGGCCATTTCCATCGCGCTTTGAATTTTTTCCTGGCCTCTGTGGTGTTTCAACAGACCTGCCTTGATAATATTCGCTACGGCGCCTCCCATCGATTCGCAGATTTGAACCGCCTCGACAATATTGCCATCTTGGATAGCCTTTCTTAATCGAATCAATAAATGGTTGGTGTCAATCTCTGATCTTCTTAAATAGAGCAACCGCTCGATAAAAACAGTAAAGCTAACTAAGGAACAGCCTCCAATTACCACTAAAATAATATTCCAGTTAAAAGTTAAATCGATCATTTTAGTCCTCTTGTTCTAGTTTTTTTCGCGCTAATTGTCCCCATTCGCCTCCCTTTAAAGCAACAGCTTCCCATTGTTTTTTAGCAAGCTCTTCCCGTCCTTGTTTGCGATAGACCTCTGCTCTCAGATACATTGCGCGTACCCTTTGGGAAGACACCACATTACGATTGATCGTTTTGGAAAACAGAAGCATCGCTTGGTCGTATTGCTCCATTTGCTGATAGCATAATGCCTGTCGGATCCAAAGATCTAATTCTTGATCGTGGCTAAGAAACCGTCCTTCTCCGGCTTCTTCTGCCTTAACAAAATGGTGCCAAGCGGTTTCATAGTCTTGTTGTTGTTGATAAATTTCCCCTTGGATGGTGTTTAAAGAAGCCACAAAAGCGCCGCTATCTCCTGACAACTTCTCCAGCTCCCTTGAAACCAACATCTTAGCATCCTCAAGCTCCCCTAAAGACTTATAAATTCCAGCAAGTAACAGAACAGCTTGTGTGGAAATCTCTTTGTCTTCATTGATAAGCGGTTTTAGAACATCGACAGCGTAATGTAGGTGGATGTCTTTTTTTGGGCCATTTGAATCCTGCGAGACTAAAATATAAAGTTTTCCCCGCTCTAAGGCAGCTAAATTCCTGACTTGACGATAGTAATCTTCAAGGGGTTCGGGGGTCGCATCAAAACTTTCCTGGGCTAGCTCAAAGGAGTGTATGGCCTCTTTAATATTTTTCTTGCGGATCGATTTTCCTTCGGCAGTTCGTCTTTCCTGCTCCTTATCCAGCCCTATTAAATAGTACGCGACAATTTTTAACGGCGAGGAGGGGTACAATGTGGCAAACCGATCTAAGTGTAAAACGGCATCTTTATCACCTTGAAGATAGTCTTTAAATGAGTATTGATTAAAATACACTTCATCTCCATAGGCAAAATCTGGATATTTCAAAGCGATGTCGCGATGAAGCCGTGTCAGTTCGCTTGGATCCACATGCTCATTTTCTTGGGCTCTAGCGATCCAGTATAGTGCATCCGGTCGAAAAGGAGAACGGGGAAACTTTTGCAATAACAAATCCCATTGAATTTGCGCTTCCCGGTAGCGATTCTGTTCAAAATAAAGCTTGCCTAGGATAAGAAGAATATAGTCTCCATACAACCCCTTATGTGGTTCATTCTCAGAAACCTGCAAAACTTCTATGGCCTCATCGCTTTTTCCTTTTTCTCTAAGCAGGAGCGCTTTAACTAGAAGAACCTCACTAAGATCCTCGTCATTGGCCAAAGATAAATTCTGTAAAGCAAGCAACCCTTCTTCCGGTTTTTCCAAGGCAAGGTATAGCTTTGCCTTTAAGAGATGCAATTCTGGAGAGGATCCCACATCTTGCAGCAACTCTAAAGCATTTTCATTTTGTCCCTGTAATATCCAACTCCACGCTTCTGCGTGCTTAGCGCCTTCTTTCCACCTAACATCCTGATTGTGAGAAGCCTTCAATAATGCAACGGCTTTTTCGGGAGAATGCGACCTTAGCGCCGTGCGGGCTTGTAAGATCTCGTGAAACTTTTTTAGGGGTTGATAGGGATAGAAATGGATAGAATCGATCAAAAGCTCTGCCTGTTCCTCTTTTCCCTCATCAAGCAATCGATTAGCTTCTGAAAGCTTAAAGACCACTTCATTAGGATTGCTTGCCGCAAGAGAAGCAAAGATAACGATTGATTTCAGCATGACTCCATCCTTAAAAATTATACATCCCGCATTAGCGAACCAAGAGAGGCTGTGAAAAAATTAGAATCCGTTTGATTTCGATCGAGATTTTTTAGGA
>CAZENM010000152.1:0-6379 GCA_964513575.1 uncultured bacterium
GTATATGGCTCCGCCGGCACCCATGCCACCGGCAGCACCCGAAATCCCATTTCCTCCATTGCCTCCTTTTGCGGTCAGGTTTTGAAAGATGATGTTCTGGATCGTTACATTTCCTATTGAGGTGAAAAATCCGCTGTAAGTCCCGCTATTACCGTCAATAGTGACCGTAGGAATAGAGCCTGGGTTTCCAATGGTGATATTTACGGGGTTTGAGGAATTGTTAATAATTGGCAGGATTCCATTGAGTTGAATCGTCATCGGAAAGGCAAAAACGATCTCATAATCATCGGGTATTGTGTTTAAGTCTTGATTCATTGAATTCAAGCAATATCTCAGATCGCCTAGTTCTCCGAACCCACCTGGATTATTATCTGTGCTTACGGTCACATTAAGCGTTGTTAGGGCGTACAAAGAATGTGAGAGGAAAAGGAAAATCCAGTATTTGAATTTAAACATGAAAAACCCTGTAATTATTTTTTGACATCATATTCTGTACAAAAACATTATTCAATCTTTAAAGTTTGGAAGAGGGGAAAGTTCATTTTTCTGAGGAGTGTAGTTAGGTCTCATAGCGAATGCGATTGTTGCATATCGAATTTTTCCGCTTTTCACGACGATGTGCGGGGTTGGGGGGATGAAAAATTCTGCGAGAAGTACTCCAGGGATGAGTAAGATAGAATTTGGATGGTCTCCTCGAGAGAACTTTCGTAAGGGGGAAGAAAAATCACTGATTGCATAAGAGGATTTATAAGGAGAAAAAAGAAGCGATTGGTTGTCCGTGCTATCGAGGAAAAGGGAAAAGGCGGTGCCATCGTAATGAGGCTTTGTGGCGATATAAGAAGGGAAATATTTGACTACCTTGAGAAGGATAGGAGGTTGACCGTATTTCGAAGAGAAAAGTGTTTCTAGTCCCAATTCAGCTGCTGCCTCATTGAAAAGATTTCCGTAGGGTTTTTGGATCTCGAGACAAGCATCAAAAAAACGGGTGATTTCCGGAACCTTGTTAAATTTTGGGTACTGCGAAGAAATAAATTCGTGAAAATGGGTCGAGTAATAGAAAGAGATCTGATTTCTTTCCTCTCTTTGTGACTCATCGTAGAGACCAAAAAAATCGGTAGAGTAGTAATTTCTATTTTTTGAGCGAATAAAACGTTCTTTCGCGGTGTATAATTGTTGTACCCAGACGGGGTTTGCTTGAAGAAACGCGATAAATTCATCAAAATGTGCGTAAAGAGAATCAAACGCTGCCGTTTCACGCTCTCGATCACAAATTTCTAAATAACCTGTTTGCTTGAATTGTTCAGCAAGAGATCCTGCACAGATAGGCTGAAATGCAAATATGAGAAAACTTAATAGAAATAGCGTCTTTCTAACAATCATGAGCGCATTGTATAATCTATTTTTTGAATTTGTCAAATCATTAATAAAACATGAGAAAAAACAAGCTCATTCTTTGAGGCTGTGAAAAAATAGAGTTTCAGTTTGCATTCGATCGAAATCAAACGGATTCTAATTTTTTCACAGCCTCTCTGCTACATCTTTCTCAATCTGAATTGTATGTTCATCTTTGCAGCTCCGAAACATCCTGTGGCTCGTAAAGAATGTGGCAATTCGCTGTTTCGAAGGGGCCTGCCTTGACGCCCTTGGATGCGTCGCTGTAGGTGTAGGGGGCGAATCCTCCCAAAAACGATATTTTGCCGGTATAAGGTTTACTGCTAGTACCGATTTCAACGCTTACTAGGGGGCAGTTCATTTGCTTTGCTTTTTCGATGGCCCATTCGTTGATGCGCGCCTCTATTTCGTCCTCTCCACTAATATTGTTATACATCCTTTCCTGCAAAATTACAGGGTGTTGAGCTTCGGAATCCCACATCAAACGGACTAGGCTTCTTGCAACAATTTTCCTTGCGGATTTAACGACAATAGCTTTGATTTCACCGTTCAGCAGATAGGAAACTAAACATTTGTTCTGTTCAGGGTTACCGTCGATACGCTGACAGCTGCCGCGGATCTCTGTTCCTATCATGAGAAGGTCACAAGAGTCATCGGTTTCTTCAATCGTAAAATTTGTTGCCGCAGTTTTTTGCGGCTTTAAACTTTCTAGGTCGTTCTTGAATTCACCGAGGGATAAAGTTCGCATTTTTTTTTGCCCAAGCTTATTTAGGAGGGCTTCGATTTTAGTAGTCCCTTCACAAATTCCAATGAGAAGGTGCTCGAACTCCTCCTCTGCAGACATCTCTGCCGGCGAGTTCTTTCCAGATCTTTCTAAGAGATTGTTTTGGAGATATTTCTCAAGTCTTGGGAAGTTTTGGATGGATTCCAAATGTTTGTCTGTCATAATTTTTTTGATGAAAAAATCTCTGTAGTTGATTGCAGAACATTTACCGCTCGTATTAAGCGGTTCGGGGAGTCTGTTATTTCTCCAACTTTCTTTTGTGGCCTGTCCTCCCGGCGCACTAAAAATCGTTTGAAGGTGAGGGTTAAGGCTCTCATTATAACGAAGGTTATAGAACTCGTTGTTTAATACAGAGATGATGTACGTTTTGAAAGCCTTGATCACGCCTTCATCACTAAGTTGAATCGCTTTTAAACTCCCCATGTACACAAATATCCCAAGAGGATCGCGGAATTGAGCGAAAGTGTTGTGGTATTTGTCTGCTAAGTTATCGATGTTTCCAAAGTCGAAAGTAGCTTCAAATCTTGATGAGAAGTAGGCTTTAGGATCTTCCCCTGATTCCATACAAGAAAGAAAAGCGTCAATCCCATACAGCTTAGATATGTTTTCATAAGCTGTAAGCGTTCGTAAGAGTATTGGTTTGTTATATTGTTCAATCGCATTTTTAGTGCGGCGAAGAACCAATTCTAAATTTCCATGATAGAGATAACGGTTGCGAGACACCTCCGCTAAGTAGGAGATCAGTGTATTAAAATGAATATGGTCTTTAAAGTTGTTTTTATCGATAAGGTTGAGGATCTTATCTCCATCATTTTCTGCGTAACTAAGTGTTAATGAGGCGAGCTTTGTCCAGTTATTTTGCCATTTGAGAACGTTGTGAACGAAATAGTCGGGATTGGTTTCGGCAATATGGACCACTTGGTTGATAAAAGCATACCGATGCGGGGCAAATTTGTGATGATAAATAAGGTGTAGGAGAGTTTCTTCATGCGAAACCGGCTGATTAGAACTGGATGGGCCGCTGGTGTTCGTGATGGGGCTTAAGAAGCGTGCGGCTTGCTCGACAGGAAGTGTCAGCATCAAACCTGCTGTGTAAGCAATAAATCTTAGTAAGGGAAGCTGTTCGGCTGGGTGTTTGCTCTCAATGTCTTCCAGATAGGAAAGGAGTGGTATTAATTTCTCATTCGCATTGAAAAAAGCCTTCAAAATTCTGATTTTTTCTGTTAACGGCTCCTCAGAATTTTCATCCATTTTTAAAATGTTCAAAATGGGAGAATAAGTTTTAATTTCGGAATGTATGGTCATTTCTCTGAATAGGGCAGGATGGCTCGAAGCTAACAAAATCAAATCTTTAGTAAAGTCTAGTTGGAGTGATGCTATCGAAAAAGATTTCGGAAGGATTAATGTTTCCGGAAGCGGTAATCTCTTCAGGCTGTTGCAGTCTGTAAGATAAAGTCTATGGATGGTTTTTAGTGTATTTGGAAGAATCAATGTGGTAAGAGCCTTCGCGTAGGTAAGATTAAGTGTATGGATGGTGTTTAGTGCATTTGAAAGGATCAAAGTGGTAAGAGCCCTCGAATGCCTGAAATTAAGTATGTGAAGGGATGTTAATGTATCTGGAAGGTTAAGTGCGAGAAGGGCATCGCAATGGTCAAGATTAAGTGTGTTAAGTGAGGTTAATCTGTTAGGAAGATTTAGTGTGTGAAGGGCGAAACAGGAGGTAAGATTAAGTGTGTGGAAACGGGTTATTGTATCCGGTATGGTTAATGTACCAAGCGTAATGCTACCGCTGATTTCTAGTGTCTCTAGTTCGGTTAATGAATTAGGAAGGGTTAATTCCGAAAAAGCGTAGCATGATTGAAGATTAAGTGTATTGAGGGAGTTTAAGGCGATTGGAAGAATTAATGATGTAAAGATGTTGCAGCCGAATATCTTAATAGTATGAATGGAGGTTAACGAGTTCGGTAAGGTCAGAGAAGCAAAAGCATGGCACTCGCGAAACTCAAGTGTATGAATGGAGGTTAACGAGTTCGGTAAGGTCAGAGAGGCAAAAGCATGGCACTCGCGAAACTCAAGTGTATGAATGGAGGTTAACGAGTTCGGTAAGGTCAGTGAGGCAAAAGCCTGGCAACCGCGAAGCTTAAGTGTATGAATGGATGTTATCGAGTTCGGTAAGGTCAGTGAGGCAAAAGCACGGCAATCGCGAATTTGAAGTTCGTGCAGGGAGGTCAATTCCCTTGGAAGGATTAATGTGGCAAGGAGCTCGCAGGAGGTAAGCTTAAGTGTCTGGAGGGAAGTGAGTGTATCCGGAATGTTTAACATCTCTAGTCTGTAGGAGTTAAGATAAAAAGTATGAAGGGACGTTAATGTATCCGGAATCGTTAATGCTTTTAGACGGGGGCAGTGAAGCTTAAGTTTTTGGAGCGAAGCTAAGCCGCCTAAATCTCGAAAGCCATTTTCGGTAATTTTATTGGATGAAATCGATAAGTATCGAAGGTTTGGATAGTTTGTCAATATTGAGTTTAATGCATCATCATTAATTTGATCCGAGGTGATAGATAGTAGTTGAATGTCAGGGCAGTTGGCTAACACCTGTTTTATTGTTTCAGTATTTATATAGTGAGGATGTTTATCTTCTAAGTTTAGAGTTTTTATACAATCAGACATGGTTTTTGTGAAAGATTTTAAAAAGTCATCAGATAACACTTTTGTTGGTGTAAAGTGAATGTGAACGTTATTTCTATCTACAGCTTCGGTTATAATCAGAAAAAATTTAGTTAATTCATTAAGGTTATCGTAATCCTTGCTATCAGCGATATTATTTGATTCAAAATGATCGTAAGAATCACAATCTGAACTCTCATCAATTAATTCATTAGGGTTGTCGTAATCATCACTACCCCCAACCTCAATGGGTATCGGACTAACCCTAATATCAATGGATATAGGACCAAAATTTTCGCATGATATTGGAATATTGGTTTTACTTTGGATAAACGCTAGGGCTTTTTTCAAAAGAACTTCCGACTTGTTTTTGTAAGCATATCTCATGATCGATGATAAGTTACCTTCATCTATCGTCAGGGAGTTAAAGAAGAGCTCCACTTCCTTTTTCAAAGACGTTTCGGTGGTTTGGGTCTCGTAGGACAGATGCTCTGCGCATAATCTTCCGATTGTAAAAATTTGTGCAGGATCCAACTGTTCCTTTAATTCATCAATTCGGTGCAACACAATAGCCTCTAGGGAATCTAGATTAGATTGGTTGGGCAAGTTTACGAGGTCTGAAAATATTTCTATTAACTTTTGAGGAGTGGTCTCATGAATTAGGTTTACTCTTTCCTCATCGGATAGTGAGAAAAGTGGAGCTATCCGGGAATTACTTGTGCTTGCGGGAAAGTTAGAAGTCATAAGTAAACCCTTTGTTTTTTGTGATTTAGTTAATTATATTTAGTTTTTAATTGGTTTTCAAGTGTAATATGTTCTATAAAACAAACGCTTTGTGAGGGGGTCATGCTTGGGGTGTCACATTTGACTTGTTAGAACCCCATTTTTCATTCTAAAAATCGGGTCATTTCTAGAACCAATTTTGTCATCCCTCCGGGACAGAGGTTTATTTATTGCTCTTACCAAGGCTGTGGCGCAGCCTTGGAGGGACGCGCGAAGCCCGGATAGAGACAAAAAACATGATCTATATTTGAGCCTAAAAGACTTCCGAGAAATGAATAGCCCTAAGTCCGGAGGACGTCTGATTTTACAGCCCATTGCGACGTGAGGAGCTGTGGGTTAGAGTGAACAAAACTTTAGAGCCCAGAGGGCGACTGATGTGGTTTATGAGCGTATAAAAGTCGATGTTTTCATATTGGAAAAAATAAATTTATTATTGAATTTTTGGTTCTGCTATTTGAAAAGAAATCTATATCATGGTCGAAAATTATCTACATATTGGAACCGCATCAGTCACCCTCCGGGCTTATGGCGTTAACTTAAGGAATGGACGGTATGGACGACATGGACGGTATGGACTAAGGTGGACCCCATGTTTCGACAAAGAACAAAAAGTTGAGATCATTCATTCCGTCCACCTAACCCCGTTTTGACTTCGAGGCTGTGAAAAAATAGAGATCCAGTTTGATTTCGCCGATCTTTTTTGTCTTTTCATTCAAATGCCCCCGCTCATAACGGATGTCAGCGTTGTGAGCGGGG
>CAZENM010000153.1:0-6306 GCA_964513575.1 uncultured bacterium
TTTAGGTTCTACATATTGTTCCACAGGGATAATTTCCCCCTCCGCAAGCTCAATCGAATAAACAGGTTTTCCTTTAATAGCCATTTCACCGGGCTTTAGATAGACTTTGTGAAGTTTTCCGGGTTTCGGGGCAGGCAGTTCTACAGTAGCTTTATCAGTCATTACGATCACGACAGGTTCATCCTGCTTAAGAAATTCCCCTTCGTTCTTTAGCCATTGGATCACTTCCCCTTCGACGACACCTTCTCCGATATCGGGTAAGTTTACTATCAATACACGAGTCATTATTCATCCTAAATTCTAAAAGTTTATTGTCTCCAACAGGGCTTGCACGACACGTGGGGCATCGGGAAGATAGAGGTGTTCCAGGGCATTGGGAAATGGGGTATCGTATCCGCAACATCTTTTAACCGGGGCTTTTAATGATAAAAAGCAGTGCTCTTGGACAAGGGCCGCAATTTCAGCGCCAAACCCTTGTGTAAGGGGAGCTTCATGCGCAACTACACATCTGCCTGTTTTACGGACCGATTCGAGAATGGCGTTGGTGTCCAACGGGTTCAAAGTTCTTAAGTTGAGTACTTCAACCTCGATCCCGCTTTCATAAAGTTGTTGAGCAGCTTCCATATTCTGATGATGCTGAGCGCCCCAGCCGATCAGAGTCACGTCTTTTCCAGCCGCAGCAATATCGGCTTTTCCTAATGGAATGGAATACTCTTCTAGGGGAACCTCTTCCTTCACGGAGCGGTAGATTCTTTTGGGTTCCAAAAATAATACTGGATCGGAGGAATTGATTGCCGAGACCAGCAAGCCGCGCGCATCGTAAGGACCGGACGGAACGACGACAAAAATTCCGGGAGTATGCAGGAATTGTGCTTCGGGGGATTGCGAGTGGTAGTGGCCTCCGTGGATACCGCCTCCATACGGGGTTCTAATGACCATAGGGGCCGGATATTCATTTCCGGTTCTGTAGCGCATTTTTGCCAGTTCGTTGACAATCTGATCGTAAGCAGGAAAAATATAATCAGCGAATTGAATTTCGGGAATAGGCTTTAATCCTTTCTGTGCCATTCCTATGGCAAAACCAATAATCCCCGCTTCTGCTAGGGGGGTGTCAAAGCTGCGGTCTTCACCAAATTCTTTCTGGAGCCCTTGAGTGACGCGAAAAACTCCTCCAAAATAACCGGCATCTTCACCAAAACTCACCAATCTGTCATTTTTTGCAAACTGTTCGTGGAGAGTATGATTAAGGGCCTGTATCATGTTCATTTGCGGCATAAGTAACCCTAGGGGTGATTTCGCTGCACATCATGCAGCTGCTGTTTTAAGTTGGGAGTCATTTCAAAATAAACATCATCAAAAAGTGATTGGAGGGAAGGTGCCGGTGAAATTTTAGCTTCTTCGATTGCTAAAGTCACTTCTTTATGAATTTGCTCTTGTGTTTCGGTTTCTTTGATTTCGCTCCAAAGGCCTCTGTTTTCCAAATATTTCCGCAAACGAGTGACCGGGTCTTTTTCCACCCAAGCGTCAACTTCCCCCTGATCGCGGTAGGCCGTAGGGTCATCGGAAGTGGAGTGCGCGCCTCTGCGATAAGTCATTGCTTCTATTAATATGGGGCCTTCTCCTTCTAAGCAAAGCCTGCGGGCTTTGGCAACAGCGGAATAAATGGCGATGAAATCATTGCCGTCTACACGATATGTGGTGATGCCGTATCCTATCCCTTTGGGGGCTACACCATCGCTTGCGAATTGTTTGCATGCCGGAGTCGATATGGCATACCCATTATTTCTACAAAAGAAAATCACGGGGCATTTTCTGACAGCGGCAAAATTTAGTCCCACATGAAAATCTCCTTCGGACGTGGCCCCTTCGCCGAAATAGACGACAGCCACGGCGGGATCTTTCTGTAGCTTCATTGCATAAGCGCAACCGGCAGCGTGGGGGATTTGCGTTCCAATGGGTGAAGACACATGCACAACATTTAAAGCTCTGGAACCAAAATGGTTAGGCATTTGCCTTCCCTTAATTAGGTCTTTTTCATTCCCAAACATTTGATGGATTACCAGCTCCGGGGAAGCCCCGCGCCAGAACATCACCCCGATTTCTCGATATTGGGGGTACAGCCAATCGGAGGTTTCCAGGGCAGCAGCGCTTGCGACAGCGCAGGCTTCTTCACCCAATGACCCCAAAGAAAATGGAATTGCTCCCTGTCTTTGCAGGGTAAGCATTCTTTCATCGATGTGTCGGGTCAGAAGCATCGTTTGATAGCCCTTTATCAGGATCTCGTCAGAAGGAACTTTTAGGCATTCCTGGGATAAATTTCCCTCATTATCGAGAAATGAAATGGTGGGAATAGCTTCATCGTAAGTGTTTGTATTCATAAATGCTTAAATAATTGTTTATCTTATTAAAATCTATAGGTCAATCCGCGGACTCATCGCGAATAATCAACTGTCGCTTTGGTAAGGCAATAAGCCCTAGTACTACAGAAAACCAGAGTGTCGTTAGCCGAATCATAATTGTTGCGCTTGCTGCGGTGGCGGCATCGGCCCCGAATAAAATCAGCAGTTGAATCATACTGACCTCAACCCCGCCTAATCCTCCCGGAAGAAATGTCAAAGCACCAATCAGCAGCGACACGGCATAAATGAAAATGGAGTGGTGCAGGGTAATATTGACACCTAGAAGCTGTAATATATAGTAAAAAGCCACCCCTTCTGCCGCCCAGCCAATCACGCCTAAAATCGTTCCGATTGTCAGAGCTTTTGTAGTGAAGCAAACTCGGAAGGATAGAACTGTTTCCACCAAAAACTCAATCGCATGAGCGAGCTTAGGAAAGAATTTCCTTCGTGCAAATTGTTCTATATTTTTCAGCCACTGCTCTTGTTGAACAAAAAATAGGATTAGGACGAGACCGGCCAAAGTTGCCATCACAACGAAGTTCATTTCATTGTGGCTTCCAAGTCCGACAGCTGCGAGCAACGCGACGGCAAATAGATCTGAAAAACGTTCCGCTAAAAACGCAGCAAAGCTTTTGCGATAGGGAACATGAAAATCATGAAGAAAAACACCGCGAAGGGCCTCTCCCGATTTTCCCGGGGTCGCAGTCAGGGAAAATCCGGCGATATAGATTCTGAGATTATCCCAAAAGGGTACTTTCTGCTCTAGTCGCAGAAGAAAATAGTTCCACCTATTGAAGCGAATGAAATAATTGATGAGGGAAAAAGAAAGGGCAAAGATCAATCCATTCCAACCGATCTTAGCAAATCCTATTGAGACCCCCTCCCATCCACCCCATAGGGATAAAAAAACATATCCGATTCCGCTAATGAGGACAGTGAAGATCAAGGCGGAGAAACGCCAGCCGTTTAGAAGATGTGAAATCATAAGACTACCCCTGAATGATCATTAGAATTAATAAGAGCCAGGCAAGGACGGTGATCGCTATATGCCGATCTTTTACTAGATTTGAGGTAGGATCTCCGCCGCCGTTTTGCAAGTGTACAAGGTATAAATAGCGGAAAAGCCCATAAATCACAAAAGGAACAGTGAAAATTAGATTTTCTGTCTGATGGACAGCGATGGTTTCGGGGCTCATCGTGTAAAGGGAGTAGGTTAAAATCGTTCCCGCAATGGAGATGGTGATGAGTTGGTCGAGCAAAATAGGGCTATAATCGCTAAGAACTTCCCGATGATCTTTTTGAGAAAACTTTTTAGAACTAATTTCCGCTCGCCTTTTGGCAAAGCCCAAGAAAAGGGTGACCATTATCCCGCATAACACCAACCATTTAGAGGGGGGAATTCCCACACCAATCGTTCCGGCAAGGACCCGCAGCATGAAGCCCGCCGAAATGCAGAATACATCTATGATCACCACATGTTTCAGTGAAATGGTATAGGCAATATTTAGGAGAAGATACGCAAAAAGAATCACCAAGGCCTCTGGGGATACAACATACCCCAGACACAACCCTATGACTCCTAGCACGGATGTCAGAACCCATCCTTCTCGTAAAGAAACAACCTCCGAAGCAATCGGGCGGAATTTTTTCTTCGGGTGCGCTCTATCCCGATGGCGATCAAAAATATCATTTAAAACATAGATAGAGCTCGAAACCAAACAAAACGCAACAGCGGTGGTAGAGACTGCTATCCACAACGATAAATGAGAAAGAGATCCCCCAAAAAGGATTCCCGAGAAAACAAGAAGGTTTTTTATCCATTGAAGCGGGCGGATTAAGCTGATCAGGCTTCTCAAATGTCCCATTAATCCCACCTATTGAAAAATGGATAATCAGCATATTCTAACATCTCTTTATCTCCACGACTATCCCCATAGGCATATAGGGTAAATTGATTGCGATTTTTTAAAAGCTGATCGATACGGGAAACTTTTTCGGGACCCCAGCAATTTTTTCCGATTAATTTTCCTGTATAACATCCGGAAGAATCTAGAGCAAGTTCGGAGCAGAGCAGATCGAAAGCCCCATGCTGTTGAATCCAAAAGTTAAGATAAAGGGAAATAGAGGCGCTCACAATCACGCAACGGTGTCCCATCTTTTGGTGCCATTCAATTTTCTCTAGCGCTTTTGGCTTTACAAGCTTATTTAAACTTCCATTCGCATAATCAGCGGCTTTTTGGAGGAGCTCAACGGGTGTTTTCCCCTGAAATGCCGCTGTCAATATAGCTTCTTTGACATCTTGTCTGGAGGTTTTATTAAGAAAAAATCCGCATAACTTTGGAAAACTCAGAATTCCGATGCGCGCCACTCCCCAAAACCCATAAAGATAGAATAGGAACGGGAGAAGGGAATCTCGAGTGGTGATGGTTCCGTCGAAATCAAAAAGAGCGACGACGGGAAGTTCTTTATTCATTACATCCTCAATCGTTTAAACAGAAACTCGGGAATAGCTCGCACGATTGCCATAATCCCGCACCAAAATCCGGGGAGATAAACTTCATTTTTTCCTTTTTCCAAGGCCTTGACAATAGATTTTCCAATTTTACTGGGAGCGGCATTTAATATCACCCCTTCTTTTCCATAGGTCATGGAGGTGTCAACAAACCCCGGCTTAACCGTCATGACATGCACGCCTAGGGGGAACATTCGATTGCGCAGACCTTGCAGAAAAACAGTCAATCCTGCCTTTGCGGAACCATAAACATAGTTGCTTTGTCGGCCTCTTTCTCCGGCAACAGAAGAGATTCCTATGATGAATCCCTTTTGCGACTTTGCTAATACATTTGCAGCATGAGTAAGAGCTGAAACAGCCCCTACATAGTTAGTTTGGATAATTCGATTTGCTTCGGTAAAATCGACAACGGCTTTTGCCTGGTCGCCATTCATTCCAAAACCGACGTAAACGCCCTCGAGGCCATCCATGACTTTTGAAACATTTTGAATAAAAGTCGCGTGTGTTTCATAAGCGACGGCATTAAAAATACCCCACTTCACAGGAACTTGAAAGCGTATTTTTAGGTCTTGACCAATCCTTTCCAAATCTTCCAAATCCCTTCCCGCTAAAAATAGCGCATACCCCCTTTTAGCGAACTCTTCGGCCGTCGCGCGCGCGATCGGCGAAGAGGCTCCTAAAATTAAAACGGATCGACTCATAGCGCTCCCTCCATTTTAAGGCGTCTTGATAAATCTGATTGATTCAGGTGATTGGGATCCACTCGATTTTTTTCTTCCAACCATTCTCGGTAGCGGGGGTACATAGCTCTAAAAGTTTCTGGAGACAAGCGCGCATCCTTAGCTAGGTAGACACGACCTCCAAACTTGAGCACTTCATAGTCAATACGATTCAGAAATTCAAACAATTCTTTAGAACCATTCATTGGGATATCTAAAGCGAGAGTAAATCCCTCGTGGGGGAATGAGAGATAGCCCGGATTTTGCGGACCGAATCTTTTGAGGACAGCGAGGAATGACCCTTTTTTAGCTTCGGAAAACATTCCTAAAATCAGTTGCAATGCTTTTAGGGCATTTTTTTCCGGAACGACGAACTGGTATTGGACAAACCCTTTTTTTCCGTACATATGATTCCAATTGGAAATTGCGTCTAATGGGTAAAAATATCGATCATAGTCGGTTAAAAACGGAGATTTTTTACCCGCCTGGCTGGAGTAGTAGAGGCTATTAAAAGCTTTAACACTATAGGGACCTAAAAGCCAGGAGGGGCAGCAACAGGGAATTTTTGCTTTCGAGGCTTTTTTAAAAGCGTAGGGGTCTATTCCTTTAGGAAGTTCCTCTAATAGGGCGTGATGACCATTCATGACAATTCCTCTACCTAAAGAAGCTCCTGAAA
>CAZENM010000154.1:0-6071 GCA_964513575.1 uncultured bacterium
AAATTGTCCCGGTTGTGACAAAAGGGGTAATTTAGTAGTATGGCAGAAAAAAGAGACCCTTTTATGACAAAAATATGGGCTATCGCAGACCTTCATCTTTCCTTTGGTGTTCCGAATAAAGGGATGGATGTGTTTGGCGAACAGTGGATGAATCATCCAGAAAAAATTAAATCTGCCTGGCTCGAATGTGTCGCCGAGGACGATCTTGTTCTTATTGCAGGGGATCTTTCCTGGGCCTTGCGCGTTCCCGAAGCAATCCCTGATCTCGAGTGGATTGGAGCTTTACCGGGGACGAAGGTGATGATCAGGGGAAACCATGACTTGTGGTGGGGATCTATCTCTAAAGTCCGCACAATTGTGCCCCCATCCATCCATGCCATTCAACATGACGTTTTTCGATGGAAGGGAGTCGCTATTGGCGGGACTCGCTTATGGGATTCCGAAGAATATGATTTCGAAGAGGCCATTGACTATCGCGAGTCTGTTGCCGGGGTAACGAACCTTGCAGAACCCGCAACCCTCGAAGAAAATGAGAAAATTTTCCATCGCGAGTTATTAAGGTTGGAAATGTCATTAAAACAATTTCGTCATGAGGATAAGATTCGTATCGTGATGGTGCATTATCCACCCGTAGGTTTAACTCTTTATCCCTCAAAGGTTTCAGCTTTATTAGAGAAATATCATGTCACAGAATGTGTCTTCGGCCATTTGCATAATGTAAAGCCGGGACAGGTATTATTTGGCAAATCAAGAGGGGTTCATTATCACCTGACAGCAGCTGATTATTTGAATTTCAAACCTAAGCTTATTCTGACGGTAGCTCCTTAAACAAAAATGAGAAAGCGATAAAAAATCGAAAGGGCTGTAAAGCAGATGGATTTCCATTTCTTTACAGCCCTTTTGTATTTATCTTACGGGGCAGGCTCCGGTACTGCAGCTTTCTTGCAGTTCATCATCGCGCATTTCAATTCCCGAGTAATCAATTGGCTTAAGTTTTTGACTATAAGCATCAAAAGTTTCTTTGGTGACCACTTCTTGTGGAAGGTAGGCATAACCTAAGTCTTCCGCATTTTTGGAGGGATCATTACGGAACAGGAAGGATACACCCACATAAGTATCCCAATTTTCAACTAGCCAGTCGATAATTACAGGAACTTCTGAAGGGTCGTAAGAGATTGTATTGGAAACGTTTTGTTCACACCAGTTTTCCATAAGCATTTTGTAGCATTCGAGCTGAAAGATTGCGGAATCGTTATTGATTTCTACTTCTTCAACTTTGCCGTTTTTACGAGTCACTGTGGATCTTGTGAATGGCACATTGTCGTAACGGACAGGAAATTTCACAAGCACAGATTCCGGCTCATAGGGCTTCTCGATGACGGAGTAACCCGCATTGCGGAACCTTGAAACTAATGGATCATGTTTTGAATAGGTGATGTTATTGAAAATAAATTTCCCTAATGGAAGGTGTACGCCCTCTGGAACTTCACCCCATTCTTCCGTTCCCATAATTTTGCTAAGTGTTCCACTTGGCTTGACGCAGGTCACGTTTTTAGGCAACGGCGCATTTAATTCATTGGCCATGCTGTAGGCAGCGCTGACTGTGATATTTCTCATCCGTTTAAAGTCGTAGGGGCGTAGATCCGAACGGGCGCGAATCCCTGTTAGGCCGACACCGCAGAGGTGTAAGAAGTCATTATTTAAGTGCCAAGCTTCTTGCAAAATTTCATCGCGCAAGTTAACCATCGTTTGTCGGTAGTTCATCCGAGCTGCTAAGTAGAGAGCTCTTTCCAGGCCATTTTTATCGCCTTTGAAAGCTAAAACGTTGACTTCGGTAAGGTTACAAAAGCTTTTATTTCCTAATAATATTTCTACGCAAGGATTGCAGCCTTTAAACCATGGTGCCCGTCGTTCTGCTTCTAGAGCATTGATAAACCCAGGCTCTGAGCCTCCGGAGTCCATCATCATTTGGAATAACTTTTCGAGTTCGGCTTTAGTGGGTCTGGTATTAAACAATAAGCTGTTATTGGACTGTTGTCTGTGTGCTTTTCCTTTGATCCACCATTCTTTTTTGGCTCCGGCGAAATCTTCCCATTCCGGCTGTCCGTATTCGAAAAGGGCGATTTGAGCGGAACGTCTGCTGGAAAGGATTGTTCCTAACCAGTTGACGATGTCTAGGATGTCAATTCTTGTTAGCAGCTGATCCGCGCGATCTGAAAGGATCTGAGCGATTGCCTTAAAGGCTTTACCGATTTGTTCGTCGCCTGAGGAAATCCAACCATATCCCTTTAGGCGGTTGCCGGCAGGACGAATTTCAGAGAAATCAAGGACCAGTGAGCGCGCGGGGAATTTTCCGGCGATAAGTTTTCCTACGGCTTTTGCCCAGGCAATTGCGGAATCGCCGACTTTTATTGTCCAGATTTGCGTTTCAGGGTCGTAAGTTTCGACGTTATTTTGAACGCCGCCTTTTTCAAGTCTTTTTGAGCGAATAATTTTGATGTCTTGTAAGGGTCTTCTGAATCCGTTAAGCGTGCCTGTAATGGGCCTAAAACCAACTCCGCAACCTTGAAGTAGTAGCCACAGAACGTCAACAACGTCATAAACAGTTTCTACATGCGTATATGAGCAATTGAACATGCTGGATTCGCGTGTGCGGCTGAGTTCTGTTCCCCCAAGCCATAATGTGCGTCCGGCAGGAGCTAGGTATCGGCCTAAGATTAGAACGCGTAGTTCTTCTAGCTCATGGAGTTCTCTTTCGTTGAGCTTTCGTCCTAGGGAACGTTCCCATAGCCAACATTGATGTGAAATCACCCGGTCAACCACTTGATCCCAAGATTCTAGTAACGTCTCACCTTCCTTTACGGGGCGGTGATAGGTGCGCAAGGCTGTTGCCATTGCTCGGGCGGTAGGTTTGGTCATAAATATTTTCTCCATCAATTAGGCTAGATTAAAATTGATACTGTATTAGGTTAATCACAACATCTTGTGTTTTCAGCACGTGGAATGCACAACGGATTGTGTTCGAAAGATCTTTTTATCGTCGATTATTGGATAATTGTCAAGCCCCAGATTGTTTTTGAAAAGGGTTTGAAGTCGTTTAAGCCCCTTATATTTAGGCTGTTAATTTTTTTTTAAGCATTGCCCCAAATTTATACAATTTTTTCAAAGTCCTTGATGAGTTGTAAAAAAACTCGAATCAATTTTAATGACTTGTTGTACTAGTTATGGAGTGGGGTAAACCGGATCTCTATTTTTTCATGGCCTTTGCCAGGCCGTGAAAAAAATGTAGAGAATCGCGATTACTTGACCTGTAAAAACTTTAGATTTTTCACAGTTCGGTAGTTGATTAGACTTGGGTCTGCGCTTGTTCCTGTGACGATAATGGCCAATCTGCCCTTGTTTTGGTTGCCTAAAGTTGCGAGGGCTTCTTTTTTAAAGTCCTCGTAATTAAGCTCTTCAAAAGCTTTGATCCGTTTGTCGATCCATTGAAAGTCGCCATCGTAATCAAAAGCCAGCTTTTCTAGGAGATTACCCATTTCTGTATAGCTTTTAGGCTTTTGTTTCAGTTGTGTAATGAAGGAGTTTTTAATATTTTCAAATCGGTCTTTTGTAAGTATTTCAGGGAGGGTTTGGAGATAGTGTTCGAGGAAAAGCTCAAAACGAGCGATCAGATCGCGGGCGGAATGGGTTGTCGACTGAACCCCAAAAACGGTGAATAAGTTTTTTTCAAGTTCTTCAGCCGAATTAAAAATCAGATAGCCCGTTTGTTGCTTAGTTCGGAGTTCCGCGAAAAACGGTTCATTAAGCGCTCTGTTGATGATTTGTTGCACAGCCCTGGATCGCGGGGTAAGTGGTCCGTTGTCGATGGCTAAAAGAGCTGCATTCCCTTCGATGTTAATTTTTCGTTCGATAATAAGGGGTTCTTGTTGTTTTAGTAAGGAGACCACTTCTGGTTTAGACCTTTCTGAAACAGGGTAGGGATTATTTCCTAGTGTTGAGATGATTTTTTCGCCCATTTCTTTGGCTTGCTTTTCGGAAATGTTTCCGTAGACCATCCCTTCTATATAGATCTCATTGAAAATATGTTTTGTGAATAGTTTGAAATGACGCAGTAATATTTTTTTGCTGAGTTGAAGTTTTTGTTCCGGGGTGGGGAAGTCTTTATAAAGTACTGATTTTAGAATGGTATTTGCTTGCTTTATTGGACTTTCCATCAAAGCGTTTGCGTAGCTTCTGTCCAGTTCATTATGAATGTGATCAAATTGATGCTGGGTGATTGTTAACGTTTTTAGAGCTTCAATAACGGTGTACATGTAGGGAATTGCTTTTTCATCAAAGCCATCAAGGCCTAAATAGAGTTTATCTTCGACACGTGAGATGTGAAAGCTTAAGCCTGCGAGGGAGGCCGGGTAAGAAATCTCTTTCAGCGCTTCGGTTGCGGCCTTTACATAGAAGTCTGCCAGCACGATAGAACGGGAATTTTTTAAAGAAACTTTGGGTGTATGTAAAGTAAATTCAATGCTTACTTTCGGGACTTTGTAGATGGGATCTGCCGCATAGTAGACTGTAGCGAACTCATTTTGAATCACAGCTATGGGAGAAGGAAATTCTGCGGGTTTCACATCACGGACTGTCAGCCTATTGGGGATGAACTGATTTTTTTTGGGTAAGTGGAGGGCTGGGTTAAGGCTTGCTGAAGACCATTCATTCAATAAATTTTCAGGGACAGATTCTATTAAATATTCCCCCCCTAACCATTTTTCTTTTTTTAGGTCGGGATTTTCATATTGAGGGACTTCACGTATGTAGATGGCGTTGCGAGGAGTTAGTAATTCAAGAAGCTCGTTGATCTCTTTTGAATTATAGGATTGGATGACGAATGATTTTTCGGGGAATGTGGAGAGATCTTCTTCGGTGACTATCATGCTGTTTGCCATCAATTCCATGAATAGATCGTTGCGTGATTGAAGTTGATATTTCGTCTTTTGCATTTGTTGTAAATCTTGGAAAATAACTTCCGGAATCCCGTCTTTTCTAAGCATCGCAATTTCTTGGAACAATAGCTCGATCACGCGATTGTAATTTTTTGCTCCTTCATTGGTGAGATCAATTTGAACACTAAAAAGGAGAGAAGAGCTGCCAAGAGAAAGCACACCCGCTTTTAACCCTTCGGCAAGGTGTTCTTCTTTTAATAGCGCTAATAAACTTCCGGGACCCTCATCGCCAAGTACTAGGGAAAGGAGATTTTGCGGCAGAGTGTCGCGCATATTCATGAACTTTTGAGGGAGCTCCCAAGTAACAGCCAGCGATTGAAGGTCTTTAGTGGGGCGTACGATTAACATTTTTGATTTAAGAGATTCGGGAAGGGCGTTTTCTGTGATCGGTTCGATATGAGCGTTTTTTTGGGGGATTTCCGAAAACTCTGCATCCACAATGTGGATCAATTGATCCATGGGCATGTTAGAGTAGGCAATCAAATGCATCAGGTCGGAGCTGTAGTGAGTGTTGTACCAGGCAATTAAATCGTCTCGAGAACTGTTTTTTAACGACTCAATATTCCCCATTCCAAATCGACTGAAGGGGTGAGTGGGTGTCGCTAGGGATTTTAAAATGTGATACTCTTTAAAATCGTCATCTCCCAGGTTTTTCGCGTATTCCTGATCAATCGCCTTTAATTCTCTGGAAACCCCTGAAGGATCAAAAAGAGGCTCTTTAAAAAAATGGGAAAACCGGTCTAAAGCACCCTCAAAGTAATCATGATTGATGACGAACATATAGGCGGTGATATCGTCTGCTGTGAAGGCATTGGACGTCCCTCCATGCTCTGTGATGTAGCTGTCGTATTCGCTTTCTTTTGGAAATTTTTTTGTCCCCATGAATAACATGTGCTCCAAGAAGTGCGCGAGTCCCGGGTGGTCTATCGGCTCGTTCCATGACCCTACATTTACCACTAAGGCCGCTCCTGATTTAGCGAGCTTGGGATCCGAAACCAAATAGGCCTGAAGTCCGTTTTTCAGTTTTATCCGTTTTGTCACAGCTTCAGAAAAGTCGGGGGAAAGGATTTGTAATTT
>CAZENM010000155.1:0-6032 GCA_964513575.1 uncultured bacterium
TTCACTGGGCTGAAGATGAACTCGATGCCGCAAAAGGGGCCGATGCCATTGTTTTGATAACGGAATGGAAGCAGTTTCGATTTTTAGATTTTACGGAGCTGAAAAAAGTCATGTTTGGAAACGCTTTCTTTGATGCGCGCAATCAATACACCCCTTCTGAAGTTGCGGCGGAAGGCTTTGATTACATTTCACTGGGGAGAAAGCCTGTTTACGCGGAAATTCCGGAGAATGCTACCCTATGATTACATGCGGAGATTCCTTCTTAAAACAGGCTGTAAACCTCATTGAAGATCGGTTAAATACACTTGTTCCACTTTCGGAAGGAAAATCGGGCGAAGTGATCGAAGCTGCACGTTATGGATTACTCGGACCGGGAAAGAAATTACGCCCCTTGCTGACTTTGTCTGTGTATGCTTTATATCACAAGGATCTTATACCTATCCTAGACCCCGCCTGCAGCATTGAGATGATTCACACGTATTCATTGATCCATGATGATCTACCTAGCCTAGATAATGACGACATGCGGCGAGGACGCCCGACAGTCCACAAAGCTTATTGCGAGTCGACAGCGATCCTTGCCGGAGATTTTCTGCTAACTCATGCCTTTGGAACCTTGACCAACGCCCCCTTCCCCCCAGAAAGAGTGATAAGAATGATCCGAGCGATGAGCGACTACTCGGGAGGCTATCATGGAATGATCGCTGGTCAAGCGATCGATCTGAAAAGTGAAAGCGTGTCTATTTCTCTAAAGGAATTACAAAATCTGCATTCATTAAAAACCGGCGCCTTAATTGAACTCTCGGTTCAAATTGCTTTACTGGCTGCCCAAGTCCCGCAAGAAGATTCCGCTCTATTGCAACAATTTGCGCGACTTTATGGTTTAGCGTTTCAAGTCGTCGACGATATTGTTGATGTGATTTCTCCGGAAGAAAAACATGGGAAAACAATCTCATCTGATTTAATTAATGGAAAATCGACATATGTTTCTTTATTAGGATTAGATGGCGCTAAACTTAAAACTATAGACCTATTGGAAAAAGCAGATAACTGTTTAAAAGAACTTAATAAAGACACATCAATTCTGCAAGGATTTCTAACTACCCTTCGCGCAAAAATCACAGCCCCAGAGTGCGCTTAGGATGAGTCTGTGTCCTCTGTGGTAAAATTACTCTTTTCGTGTACCCTACAGACCCTTTGCGTGTCTACGTTAAATCGTCTAATATCATCCGACCGAAATGAGACAGCTTTTAGAGGGTAAAAAAAAGAGGGCGCCGAATGGACGCCCTCTGTACAGATTCACATTATTTTCGCTAAGGACTAGAAGCGGTAGCCGGCATCTAGACGAATTTGTCCAGATCTCCAGTTGACGCTGTCTGTGCAAGAATTTGTGGACCAGCCGTCTGTGTACTTCAAGCTAGCATCTAAGATCCAGCAGTCACACAGAGCAAACGCGGCACCAACTTTCCAAGCGAAGATGTAACCAGTTTTTGTTCTTTGGTAGTGATCATTGTCAACACCTTGATGAGAGTCTCTTTCGCGACGCACACGAGCAAAGTGGAATTCTAATTCACTATAGTATGTACCGCAATCGCATGTTGCATAAGCAGCATCGAATCCGATCCAAGGTCCCCACCAGCTCACACGGTAGCTGCTGTGTCCGCCTGGATGAAATGGTTCAAGTTGAACGGCAGCTTGTTGTGCAGTTGTAAGGTTTTCTCCGATTTTTTGGTCATCTTTAACACGTAGACGTTGTGTGTTATAAGAGTATCCAATCATAGGAGTTAAAGAAAACTCGTTGCAACAGAAGTTAAACGGATAACCAATACCTACGTTGAAATCAAGTGTATAACGCTTTTTGCAATGGTTATGTACACGTGATTCAATCGTTGTTCTTTCGATATTCGAAAACGTTGTATTAGGAATAGGAGTTTCTGTTTGGGCAGTTGTCCAAACAGCTTTTTCACGTTCACGACCATTGAAGACCCATCCGTACTCTAAGTCCGCTCTGTAGTATGAGCATCCTAAATTTCCTTTTGCGCGTGCGCCAAGGAAGAAAATGTCTAGATCGTAGAATCTTAGATCATCATCTGAAAGGTATGGTACATCATATTCACTATGATCCACATCCCAAGTGATGGTGTCTTGACGATATCCAGCACCGAATTGTAGACTATGGTCTGCTTCTGCAGAACTTGAAGAGCTCAAAGCTGCTGTTACAGCTAGCAGAGCGTAAAATTTCGAAAAATAGCGATTCATAACACCTCTTTGTTTGGTAATTAATAGCATTAAACTATGAAAGCCTCAGAAATTTGTCAACAAAATTTTCATTAAAATATTGGTTTTACTGGGAGGGTCGACAGACGTGCCTGAGCAATAACGAGTTACAAAATAAGTTAGTAGTACAAAAAACATTAAAATTATTACTTCACATAACCATGCCATTCAAAATTTTAACTAACTAAGAAAAAATAATCCTGACATTTGCTCGACTTTTTTCATTTTTTCAGCGAAGATTCATAACTTAAAAGACACTGAATTAGGTACGTTATGAGTGACATGAATCCATGGAGCCTTCAAAATCAGGCAAAGACATTAAACGACCTCCTTACAGGGGAAATTCGCCATATTCCCTGGAAAAGAGCATTTGACATACTTTTCAGCTCATTTTTCATGGCCATAGGCTCGCCTATTTTCCTTACGATTTTCTTGATGGTTAAATGGGGCTCAAAAGGCCCTGTCATCTATTCCCACGAACGGATTGGCCGTGGAGGAATCCCCTTCAAATGCTACAAATTTCGAAGCATGTATCCCGATGCGGATGAACGGTTAGCCGAAATATTAAAATCGTGCCCCCAAAAAAAAGCTGAATGGGAAGCCACTCACAAGTTAAAAGAAGACCCTCGAATCACTAAAATCGGAGCTTTTTTACGAAAGACTTCTTTGGATGAGCTTCCCCAGTTTTGGAATGTTTTGATTGGAGATCTTAGTGTCGTCGGCCCAAGACCTGTCGTGCGTAAGGAAATCATCACACATTTCGGTCCAAAGGCCGGGAAAATCCTTTCCATCCGCCCCGGGTTAACAGGTATTTGGCAGGTATCGGGCAGAAATAATACCAGCTATAAAAAACGAATACAACTGGATGAGCAATATGTGGACAATCATTCATTTTTTGGAGATCTGTTATTAATATTCAAAACTGTCCCTCAAATGATCTTTTCAAAAGGGGCCTACTGATTTCATGAATAAAAGGCTAGATTTACGCCATCGCTCATTATGGCCTTTTATTGTGACTTATTTGGTCGCGCTCATCTTTTTTCCGAGTTTTAGGGTCTATTTTGCTTCGCCGCTGATCGTCACTGCCCTTTACCAAATGAAATGGAACAGGTTTTTATGGTTTGGATTATGGATAGGGATCTTTTTGGATCTGCTTTCTTCGGATTATCCGATCGGCTTTCATGGCGCCTCTTTTGTAGTCACTTGCGTTGGACTTTCCTCGCTAAAGCATCACTTTTTCTCTGACAGCATTTCCACGCTGCCCATCATGACTGCCTTTGCCTCCCTGTTTCAGAGCTTAACGACAGCCATGCTTGCCCCATTTTTTGACCTTTCATCCCGCTTCAGTATTGCGTGGATTTTTAGCGATCTTATTTGCATGCCTATCGTCGACGGAGTGATTAGCTTTCTTTATTTCACGATTCCTCTCCTGTTATTTCAATCCCGTTCTCGTCGAACTCAGGATTATTTTGTAGGAGGTGAATAATGAATCAACCGCTTGCGGAGCTTTTAAGACCAAAAACACTACAAGAAATTCTAGGACAGGACCATCTCGTCGGTCCGACCGGATTTATTACTCAGCAAATCCAGAAAAAGACTCCATTATCGATCATTCTGTGGGGTCCCCCGGGATCAGGAAAAACCTCAATCGCTCGTTTATACGCCAAAGCCTTTGACCTCCCCTTTCAGTCCTTGAACGCGACATTTTCAGGTGTCGGGGACCTGAAAAAGGTATTTTTAGAAGGGGAATTGCATCCGCTTCTAACGAAGCGGCAGGTATTATTTGTCGACGAAATTCACCGTTTCAACAAAGCCCAGCAAGACGCATTCCTCCCCTATGTTGAAAAAGGATCGATCATCCTTGTAGGGGCGACTGCTGAAAACCCCTCATTTTATCTCAATAACGCCCTCCTATCACGCGTTAGAGTTTTGGAGGTACGACCCCTTCAACTTGATTCCTTGCAGCTTCTTTTGGACAAATATGAAAGCCAATTTTCCCCACTCCCCCTTACTTTAGAACAAAAGCAGCACATTTTGCATATGGCGCAAGGAGACGGGCGCTACCTTCTTAACTGCATTGAAAACCTGCATGGCTTGCCCCCAACCCCACTGCTATCTGACGAAGCTTTAAATCAACTCCTTGCTTACCGTCCCGCTCATTTTGACAGGGGCGGCGATTACCACTACAACCTAATTTCAGCCTTACATAAATCTGTGAGAGGCTCCGATCCCGATGCCGCTCTTTATTGGATTCAACGGATGTTTGCGGGGGGGGAAGACCCTCTATTTATTGCCCGTCGATTGATTCGTATGGCCTCCGAAGACATCGGTCTTGCTGACCCGCACGCTTTACCGCTAACGATCGCAGCTAGAGATGCCTATGAAATGCTGGGTTCTCCGGAGGGAGAGCTGGCTTTAGCGGAAGCCGTGGTTTATCTAGCTCTCGCCCCCAAAAGCAACGCTATTTATACAGCTTTTAAAGCATCCCAGAACGCGGCGCGGCAGTCCAGCCACCTTCCACCTCCGAAGATCATTCTAAACGCTCCAACGCAACTCATGAAAGAAAAAGGATATGGGGTAGGATATCGGTACGACCACGATGAGCCTAACGCCTTTTCCGGACAAAATTACTTTCCCGAGGATTTTTCACGAGAAGAGTATTATCAACCCGTCGAGCGTGGATTTGAAAGGGAGATGTTAAAAAGAAAGGACTATTTCCGTAACCTACGCGACCGTCAAAGCTAAGATCACAAATTCGCTAGCTTTTCAGGGCATTTTAAACGCGAAGACGCAAAAATGCAAAGAGAATGCCGACTCTTAGATAGCCTCAAAACAAGAAGTTAATTGTTAGATTGAGGTTTGCTGAAAACCCCTCACATCCCTTGCGTTTTAAAAAATAGCGACTACACGACCCACCAAAAAATGTTATTTCCCGATAAGGGGGGCCAAAGAAACTGTCACGCTTTGCGTTTCAAAAAAATCAGCAGCAACTCGCGCTTCCTACAATTGCTCTATCGCTTTTTTGGTCACCAAATATCCATAATCGACATTTTCCAGAAGCGGCTTATCCGTTAAGTCATCCGAATACGCATAACTCACCCTTCCCTCCTTCACTCTCTCTTTAGCAAAAGCCCATTTCGCTTGGCCATCAACTAGTTTATCCACTTGAAAAAACTTCCCGCATTGGTCTATGGAGTAGGTTGTTCCCAAATAGCCGTGAAAACCGAAAGCATTTGCATATTCCTGGACGATAAAATCGGGGGATGAGGAAAGTAGAAAGACTTGCCCTCTTCCGAGCGCCTCTTTTAAAGCTGGGGACATAAGTGTAGATTGATACCGAGGAAGGTCTTTTGCCACTTGCTGCTTCACTAGGTGAAGATAATCTTGTTTCTCTTTTCCCTTGAACAGGAATTTGAAACACCAGTGATGGAGAGTAGACAGAGAGATAAGTTTGAGTATTTTCATGAAGTAGATCAACAGAAGAAGCGCGGTCACTGAGAGTGTCGTCTTCCCCTGTTGATAAAGATAAGCGCCAAATAGGACACTTCCATTGGCCTCGATAAGCGTGTGGTCGAGGTCAAAAAAAGTGATCCCCGGGGAAGTAACCTCCCCCTCGGAACTAGGAAGCTTTTTCGAGGAGGGCAATCTTCCCTTCCAACTCTTTAATTCCTAGGTTCAACTTATCTAGACGTTCTTTTTCTTCGTTCAGCTGAGCATTGACAGACATCGACTGAGCGAAGTCCATTCCTGAAGCC
>CAZENM010000156.1:0-6016 GCA_964513575.1 uncultured bacterium
TTGCACGATTATAAATGATAAATTAACGTCAATTTCAAGATTATTTTTACAAACCAAGGAATCACCATGTCAAAAAAATTACTCGATTTTTGCATTTACACGGCTTTGCTGTGTACTGCTCATACCGCTAACGCTTTCGAAGCTGGGAACGTCACTGTGAGCGGAGAATTGTTATATCTTAAACCTGCGCTAGAGCAGTCAAGTTATGTTATCTCCTCGAATGACAATAAGGTTGCGGGTGAGTTTTTTCCCAACGGAAAAAGGCACGCCAATATCCCGTCCTACAAGCCGGGATTCCGCATAGATGGTTTATATACCCCTTGCGAGGGATCTATTGCCTACGATGTTAGATTTACGTATTTCAATGGAGGCCATTCCAGTTCTACATCAGGCCCTTTTCTTTTTGATACGGTAGGTTCACCGGGCGATGGTGCTCAATCTCCGGAGGATATCTCTTACAATGGAAAGGCGAAAATCCATGACAACTTCAGGTACTATGCCATTGACGCAACGTTGAATCGTTTCAACTTAGATTCTTGTGTAGATCGTCTAACGCTGTTAATTGGTTTGCAGTATGCCAACATCCAACACAGAAGACATTTTAAAAGCTCCGGCGCTTTTTCAGATCACGGAGTTAATAAGGCTGTTGACAATTCATTGGAAAGTCGTTCTAAACTTTGGGGAGTTGGTCCGTTATTTGGGCTTGATTATGATTATAACCTGACTGGACCCGACTGTTGTTACGGTGAGTTTTTACTCAATGCGAACTTCCGCGGAGTGGTCCTTTGCAGCAATAACAGCACCGACTTTCACTACCATACTTTACGTACAGCAGGGACTGCCGGCGTTAACTTAAAAAACCACCACAACTGGCAGGTGAATCCTGGATTTGATGCTCGTTTAGGCGGAAGCTATAAATTTTGTTTAATGGGAATTGAAACAGCAATTGAGCTAGGGTACGAGTGGATCTGGTATAATAACGGCATTAATTCGATCACGGGTTACGATGTCGCTTATGCTGGGAATTCCCTAGACCTCTACAGCAATTTCAACATCCACGGACCTTATTTAAGAATTGGCGCATCGTTCTAGTACTGCAAATCTATACGTTCATAATTCCTCGAATGCCTAAAGAGGCTTCGAGGCTGTGAAAAAATAGAGATCCAGTTTGATTTCGCCGATCTTTTTTGTCTTTTCATTCAAATGCCCCCGCTCACAACGCTGATATCCGTTATGAGCGGGGGCATTTGAATGAAAAGACAAAAAAATCTCGATCGAACTCATACGGATTCAAATTTTTCACAGCCTCTTCGCGGATAATGAATAAGATATTTTCATAAACTCAACATTTAACTGTAAAATACGGTTTACTATAAATAAACCATTAGTTATAATCTTAAGATTTACTAATCACATAATACACAACATAAAACATAAAATCATGAAAAATACACCTTCAAGATATTCACCCAAAAACATCAAAATTTTAGGTACAGGCAAATATCTGCCACCTAGGGCTGTTTCAGCCGCAGAATTAGCGCGTACTATTGGGTCAACGGAAGAGTGGGTTATTAAAAAATCAGGCGTCCACACCCGGCATCATGTTACGGATGAAACTCATTCTATTTTGGGAGCGCGTGCCGCTAAAGCAGCTTTAGACGATGCAGGTCTAACCGTGAATGATATTGACGCGCTGGTTTGTGCTTGCGGTACTTTTGAGCAGCTTATTCCATCCACAGCATCACTTATCCATCGAGAATTAGGGATAAAAGATGGAACGATTCCTGTTTTTGATATTGGCTCTACTTGCCTTGGATTTGTGACAGCCCTGGATGTAGTCTCTTGTTTAATTCAGCAGGGCCGTTTTCGCAATGTGCTTATTGTTTCTGCGGAAGTCTCTTCAAAAGGATTGGATTATGAGGATTTCGATAGCTGTATCCTTTTCGGAGACGGCGCGGCAGCGGCAGTCGTCGGATATAATGATGACCCAAACGGATCGAAATTGATAGCAGCGCATATGGAAACCTATAGTGAGGGAGCTCACTATTGTGAGATTTTCGGCGGAGGGATGAAGTTGCATGCTTCTCAGTATTGTGAAGAAAATAAGAAGAGCTTTTTGTTCCAGATGGATGGTGCGAATGTGTTTAAAACAGTCTCTGCACACTTAATCGGGTTTGTGGAGAAAATGTTGCAGCCGCATGGATTAACGCTTAACGATATCACACTGGTGATCCCCCATCAAGCCAGCGCAATGGCAATGCGTATTATGCAAAAGAAATTGCAGCTCCCTGATAACAAGTTCATGAACATCATTAAAGACCACGGAAACGTCATTGCAGCATCCATGCCGATGGGATTTCACGAGGCGATTCGACAAAGCAAGATTAAGCGAGGAGATTTAGTGATGTTTTTAGGAACATCAGCCGGATTATGCATTGGTGGAGTCGTCATTGAATACTAAGCGTCAACGCGTTCTTATCACCGGCGCCCGCGCGCCTGTGGCATTAGAGATATCCCGGCTATTTCATTCAGCCGGTCATGAGGTTTATGTTGCTGACAGCATCCGCCATTTCATGTGTCGTGCGTCGCGAAAAGTTATTAGGGCATACAGGCTGCCCTCGCCCAGAGAAAATGAATTAAAATTCATTGAAACGCTTGAACACATTATTGACGCTGAAGGAATTACAGTTCTTGTTCCCACCTGTGAAGAAGTCTTTTATATCGCAAAATACCGGGAGCGTCTATCTAAGAGCTGCGTTGTTTTTGTTGATTCGATTGAAACCTTAGAACAGCTTCACCATAAATATCTCTTCATTGAGTTAGTCAACAGGATCGGAGTCGCAACCCCGAAAACTTGGCTAATTAACTCGAAGGAAGATTTAGAGCAGAAAATAATGACATCTCCTTACCAAAAGATGATCTTAAAACCTGCCTATTCCCGATTTTCTTCCCACATTTATGTATTAGATCGAAATTCAAGTGTCCCTAGTGAGATTGAAATAACAGAAAAGCAGCCGTGGGTATTACAAGAATACATCGAAGGAACACACTACAGCACCTTAAGCGTTGTGCAGCAGGGAACAATCACAGCGCACACCACCTATCCAATCACATTCCGTGCGGGAAGAGGGGCCGGGGTTTACTTTAAACATGTACAACATGCGGCAATTGACGATTGGGTGAGGCTGTTCGCGCAAAAAACCGAGATAACAGGTCAAATAGCCTTCGATTTTATCGAACGAGAGGATGGTCAACTTTTTGCCATCGAATGCAATCCTAGGTTAACCAGCGGCGTGCATCTCTTTGTCGAGGACGACCGCCTAGACCAGGCTTATTTCGAGCAAAGGTGCGATATGAAAATCCCCCAAAGCAGAACACGACGGCAGCTTTCATTTCCAATGTGGACTTATGCTTTAACAATGGTTAATTCCTGGAAACAGTTCAGGGAGTGGTTATGGTCTGCATTGAAAACTAAGGATGTGATTTTTCGTTTAACCGACCCCCTTCCAGCCCTATATCAATATGTTGAGTACGCAAGCTTTTGGCTGCGTAGTCGAAAGCTTGGTATTTCTCTGTTAGAGTCGACAACCTATGATATTGAATGGAACGGTGAAAAATGAGGATGCTGGTTTCCGGAGCTACAGGTTTTCTAGGCCAGAAACTAGCGCTTAGATTGCATGCATTAGGGTACGAAGTTATAGCCGTTGGACGTAATGTTGAAATAGGAAGAACTCTTTCTCGACAGGGAATAAATTTCATAGAACTAGACCTGCGCGACACAAAAAAAATAGCTCAACATTGCAACGAAATCGAGTGTGTTTTTCATTGCGCTGCGCTTTCATCCCCTTGGGGGAAATACAGTGATTTTTATTCCTGTAATGTGGAAGCCACCCGTCTTTTGCTCCAAGCCTCAAAGGGACCCACTCTCAAGCGATTTATTCACGTATCGACACCCAGCATTTATTTTGACTTTACGGACCGTTATTTAATTAAAGAAAACGATCCATTGCCTAGAAAACCATGCAATATCTATGCGGAAACAAAAATGATGGCTGAGCGGGAAGTGGATAAAGCTTTTAAAGAGGGAGTTCCCACCATCACTATACGCCCAAGAGGCATTTTCGGACCCGGTGACGCTGCCATATTCCCCCGGATACTCCGAGCACACTCTAAAGATGGAATCCCCCTTATTAAGGGAGGAAATGCTATTGTTGACATCACTTTTGTTGAAAATGTTGTCGATGCCATGCTGTTATGTATGCAATCACCGGAAAGCACTTTAGGGAAAAAATATAACATTACAAATGGAGCCCCTTATTCCTTTAATGATATCATTAGCATGCTTGGGAACGCATTAGGGGTTCGATTAAAGACAAAAAATGTCCCCTATTCACTTGCGTATAGTGTTGCGTGGTTAATGGAATGGACAGCTAATGTTGCGACCCACCGCGAGCCCCTCTTTACTCCCTACAGCATCGGTGTTATTTCCAAGAGTCAAACATTGGACATCAGCAGGGCTCAAACAGAACTGGGTTATGTCCCTAAAGTAACCATTGAAGAAGGTATCCAACGTTTTGCGCGCTGGTGGAAGGAAAACAATGTCTAAAGTTAAAATTAAATTTCTTGATACAGGATATTGTAAAAACTTCGAAAAAGCCGTGTTGGTCAATGGAAGATGGAAAATTATCCATTTTCCGGCATTATCTGTGCTGATAGACCACCCTTTGCACGGGAAGATCCTTTTTGACACAGGATATGCGTCCCATTTATTTGAACATGCAAAGCATTTCCCCTTAAAACTCTACACAATGCTCACCCCGATTACACATACTTCGGAAGAAAGCGCGGCACATCAACTTAAGGCCTTCAGGATCCAACCCGCTGATATCGGACATATCATTATTTCCCACTTTCATGCCGATCATATTAGCGGACTGCGCGATTTCCCTAATGCTAACTTTATTTATTTGCCGAAAGCTTATGAAAGCGTCAAACACCTGACAGGAGTCTCAGCGCTTCACGCGGCTTTTATTCCCGGGTTAATTCCAGCTGATTTTGAAGAGCGGTCTACTCCCATCCAAAGTGACAACCTAAAACCCCTTCCTTACTCGCAATTTCCGAAGGGATTTGATCTTTTTGGCGACGGTTCCGTGGTTGCCGTTGAGCTACCGGGACATGCTCATGGTCAAATTGGGGTTTTTCTCACTTTGGAGGCAGGCGAGGTTGTATTCTTAATTGCAGATGCTTCGTGGACCAGTAGAGCTGTTAGGGAAAACATTGTTCCCAATTGGTTAGGTAGACTTGTCCTAGACGACTATACGGCATTTAAGAAAACATTGCTTGCTTTGCATCTTTTTCAAAAAGAGCACCCTGAAATTCTAATCGTCCCCCCACATTGTAGAGAGTTCATAGACAAGGATAACAAATGATCAGCGGCACCCTTACTCTTTTATGGGCTTATCTGCAGACGTGCGTTCGACGCCGTTTTACCACCCGTCAGCAACTCGAAGCTTGGCAAGACGTGCAGGTCAAAAAACACCTTCAAAAAATACTCCCCCGTTCTCGATTCTATCAGAGTCATTTCTCGGGTTTATCATTGGATTCCTGGCGCACCTTTCCTGTGATCGACAAAGCCGCGATGATGGAGAATTTTGATACACTCAATACGGCAGGGATTAGCAAGGAACAAGCCCTTGCCATGGCAATGAAAGCGGAAAAAACTCGCGATTTCACACAGACACTCCAAGGGATTACGATAGGCTTATCGTCAGGCACTTCGGGGCATCGGGGCCTGTTTGCCGTGAGTGACAAGGAGCGGTTTCTGTGGGCGGGAACCTTTTTAGCAAAGATCTTGCCTAGGTCGCTATTTCAGAAACATCGTTTAGCGTTATTTCTTAGGTCCAACAGCAATCTATATACTTCCACACGGAAACGAAGGATACAGTTTAGTTACTTTGATCTATTAAACCCCTTTGAAATACAAGTGGAGCGATTGAACAAGTACCAGCCTACAACC
>CAZENM010000157.1:0-5886 GCA_964513575.1 uncultured bacterium
CCCGGATCCGCAGTTCTGAGCAAAGCTAGGGGCAGCTTATCCAGATGGATCCTGAGCTATGTGAGATTAAGACCACCTTCAAAAGTACCTTTATCGAACTGGAAGAGATCGCCTACACGTTGCGCGACTACCGGTCGCAAATAGATATCAATCCCCAGCGCATCGCCCAGATTGATCAACGGCTGTCGCTCCTTAATAAGCTAAAAAGAAAGTATGGATCCACCATTGCAGAAATTCTAGCTTATAAAGAATCGCAGGCAAAAAAGAGGGATGAACTCAGGAATGCCGACGAACGGATCGAACAGATTAAACAGCTTCTTGAGCAGGCAGAGAAAACACTGCAACAATTAGCGGATAAACTTACAGAATTAAGGAAAGCAGCAGGTAACGACCTTGGAAACGCTCTTACAGAACAACTTCAAGTGTTAAACATGCCAAAAGCCCTATTCAAAGTAGAGCTCACCCCCCAAGAACCCGGTCCTCAAGGTCAGGAGAAGGTAGAGTTTTTCATGGCTCCAAATGCCGGAGAAAAGTGTATGCCCATCCGGGAGTGTGCCAGCGGCGGAGAGCTTTCCAGAGTCCTATTATCCCTAAAAGTTCTTCTTGCCGGCAAGGCGCTGATTCCCACAATCATCTTTGATGAAATCGACTCAAACATCGGCGGTGCCACAGCGGTAGTGATCGGACAGAAATTCAGAGAAATCGGCGCAGCCCATCAAGTATTTTGCATTACCCATTTTGCCCAGGTGGCCAAACAAGGGGATCATCACCTTCAAATCCGAAAAGAGGAACAAGAAGGAAGGACATTCACCCGCGTGGAAGCCTTAAATCTCAAGGGAAGACAAAAAGAAATTGATCGGATGTTGGGAATTGTGAAAACTTAAATTGTCCAAAATGAAATGATCTAGTAGAAAAGAGTATTGAACATCTTAAGGAGACTTCATCGTGAAAAACAGAATCTATATTATTCTATCAACGCTTGCCCTATCATTAAACACCCTGTCCGCCGATATCGATAGTGGAGACTACGGTTCAGAGCAGATGGCACAAGTCGATGGAAAGGGATCTCCATTTAAGATCGACTTCCGAGGCGATTGGATTAAGCCGGTAAAAACTAAAAATGGTTATCTTAAAGGTGATTTACTCCACTACGATGAGTTCCAAGCTGATGTCAGCGGAGTTTTTTATTACAATGAATGCCATAAAGAAGCTATAGGCGCGCAGCTTAGCTTCAACTCCACATCCCTTTACTGGAATGACAATCCTTATTACGACCAAAAAAGATTCAACAATTTTGGAATCGTCATCGGCGGAGTCACTAACCGTTTATGCGGATGGACCTGGCAGGGGTCCCTTGCGGCAAACATGGATACCAAACACTTAAATTTCGGTGACTATACCACATACGATATCCTTCTATGGGGTCGTCATGACTGGAGAAAAAACATCGGCGTTCACGTGGGATTCATCGCTTGGTCTGGGCTTAAAATCGATAAAATCTTGCCCGTTCTCGGATTTGATTGGACTTTTTGCGAAAAATGGAGGCTTAACGCCATTTTCCCTATCAACGTTTCTTTAGTCTATTCCTTTAACGAATGCCTGTCGGTCTCCGCTGCCGGACGATTTTTCTGGAACCGCCACAGGATCGAAGAAGATGCCCTGCTTTCACGCGGAATCTGGGAATATAAGAACGGCGGGGCTGAAATCGCGGTCAATTACGCTTTAGGCAAGTGGTTAACAGTTAATCTCCATGGTGGCTATACTCTTGGAGGAAATGTTAAACTTTCTAACATGAACCACAAGCACACGCAGAAGTACGAATTCGGCGGATCCCCTTATGCCGGCGGCGAGATTGCCGTAAAGTTCTAAGAGTTTATTCGTTCCCGCGGCTAAGTTGCCCTTCATGCCCATGTTCGATTGCAATACATCGGAGATGGGCATGATGCATACACAAGCTCCCTTCAGCCTAAAGGCCAATTCCCGGGGAGTGAGATGCCTATCTAGGGTAATATAGTTTCGGAATGGGAACGATTTATGGTTAAATTGTTCTTAACACGAGGTTTAATATGCCGCAAAATTTTACTGAAAGCGTCACTAATGCTATAGAGAAAGCATTCTCCCTAGCCAAAGACCATCACAACCCTGAAATATCTGAAAACCATCTGCTTCTTTCCTTTCTTAAGGATCCGGAAGGCTATTTTCTAACATTCCTTCGCGGCATTAACGCCAATCCGGAAAGTCTGAAACAGGAAGTGGAGATGCACATTAACCGGCAGCCTACTGTTCAGGGCTCGGCTAATGACCCTACACCCTCCAGAGGATTTCAAAACAGACTCCATGAAGCGCAACAGTATGCGCAAGAGTGGAAAGATAGTTATGTATCCTCCGACCACCTACTATTAGCCTTCTGGAAAAATGGTGGAGAACCCATCGCGGCCTGGAAGGAACAAACTCGTTTAACCGCCAAGCAAATTGAAGAAAAAATCAAACAAATCCGAGGGAACCGCCATATGGACTCACCTACCGCAGAATCAAGCTTACAAACTCTGGAAAAATTCACAAAAAACCTTACAGCAATGGCTAAAAAAGGGAAGCTCGACCCCGTGATCGGCCGGGATGAAGAGATCCGTAGAACCATGCAAGTCCTTAGCCGCCGCACAAAGAACAACCCCTTGCTGATCGGAGACCCAGGCGTTGGTAAAACGGCGATTGCTGAAGGATTAGCGCTCCGTATTGCCACAGGCGATGTCCCTGATTCTTTAAAGGACAAAGAGCTTCTAACGTTGGATATGGGAACGTTGATCGCGGGAACAAAATACCGGGGTGAATTCGAAGAACGTTTAAAGGGTATTTTAGAAGACATCGAAAAGAATGAAGGAAGAATCCTTCTCTTCATCGACGAAATTCACACACTAGTTGGGGCCGGAGCAACTGAAGGGGCCATGGATGCCGCAAACCTTCTAAAACCTTCGCTCGCGCGAGGAACCCTTCATTGCATAGGCGCAACCACCCTTAATGAATACCAAAAGTATATCGAGAAAGATGCCGCTCTAGAGAGACGGTTCCAGCCTGTTATGGTCAATGAGCCGACCCTGGAAGATTCCATCGCAATTCTAAGAGGTCTTAAAGAGCGTTATGAGATCTTCCACGGAGTCAGAATCACCGAGTCAGCCATCCATGCCGCTGTCTTTTTATCCTACCGTTACATCACAGACCGCAGACTCCCCGACAAGGCGATTGATTTGATCGACGAAGCCGCCAGCTTAATCAGAATGCAGCTTGGCAGCCGTCCTCTGCCCATCGACACAAAGGAACGGGAACTTTCTAGCCTTATCGTGGAGCAAGAGGCTCTTAACCGAGAAAACTCCCCTAGCTCCAAGCAAGAAGCAAAAAAATTGGCCGATCGGATCGCCGAGATCAAAGAAGAGCTAAAAATTCTAACCTCGCAATGGGATCAAGAGAAGAAGCTTATTGAAGAGCTGAAGGAGAAGAAAAATGAGCTGGAACATCTCCGTTTTGAGGAAGAAGAACTCGATCGTAAGGCTGAATACAATAAAGTCGCCGAGCTCCGCTATAACGTTATTCCCAAGGTCCAAAAAGAGATTGAAGAGGCTCAACAAAACCTAAACAACAAACCCAATCGCCTGCTTCAAGAAGAAGTGGATGAAAATCTTATTGCTCATATCGTATCAAAATGGACCGGCGTGCCTGTAAAGAAAATGCTAGAGGGTGAAGCAGAGAAACTTCTACATTTGGAAAAAGAACTAGAAAAACGTGTTGTAGGACAAGACTTCGCTATTACAGCAATCAGTGAAGCGATCCGCAGGTCACGCAGCGGCTTGAGCGACCCAGGACGACCTATTGGAGCGTTCCTGTTTTTAGGCCCTACCGGAGTTGGAAAAACGGAACTCGCAAAGGCTTTGGCTGAACAGTTGTTCAATCAAGAAGACGCCTTGATCCGCCTTGATATGTCCGAGTACATGGAAAAGCATAGCGTCTCAAAGCTGATTGGGTCTCCCCCTGGTTATGTGGGTTACGATGAAGGAGGCCAGCTCACGGAAGCTCTCCGCAGGCGTCCCTATAGTGTCGTTTTGTTTGATGAAATCGAGAAAGCCAACCACGATGTTTTCAACATCCTTCTTCAGATCTTTGATGACGGCAGGATTACCGACAGTAAAGGGAGAATGGTCAACTGTAAGAACGCTTTGTTTATCATGACATCGAATCTGGGCTCGGACCAACTGCTAGAAAAAATGGGACATTCAAAATCCCCCTTAACTAAAGAAGCGATCTTAGATCTTTTACAGCCAGTGTTAAAGGCTCATTTCCGTCCGGAATTTTTGAATCGATTGGATGAAATTCTGCCGTTCCTTCCTCTGAAACGTGAAGACATGGAAAAAATTGTGGTGATCCAACTGAACCAGCTGGTGAAAAGGCTGCGTGAACGTGAAGTTGTGCTTGCTTGGGATGATGAGGTGCTTAAGTATCTTGCGGAAGAGGGATACGATCAGTTTTATGGCGCGCGTCCGCTGAAACGACTGATCCAGCAAGAAGTGGTCAACCTACTTTCAAAAGCTATCTTGGAAGGGAAAATCCTCGCGGGCGATAAGATCAAGCTGATCATGAAAGGGAAAGAGATCCAGTACAAGAAGTAGTGGATAGATAAATTTGTTGGTTTGACAGAATATGGACCATAACTATCCAAGACTATGTTAAGCACGGAGGGCTGAGATGTTTCAGCCCTCCGGGCTTAGCACAGTATTAGGTGTTTATGGTCCGTTTCCCATAAATATTCATGGGCTAATAAACGCATAAACAAATGCGAGAACCGAAAGTTACATGGGTTGTTGCAAGCGCCCTTTTCTAACAAAGTTCTACGAGGGCGTAAATTCGATTACTGACGGTGCTTGATCTTATTAAAGCCGTTCAGGGCTGCGACACGATACCCTTCTGCATACGTAGGGTAATTGAAAACTTGATCGATGAAATAGTCGATTCGAGCGTTAAAACTTGTCGCGACCTGACCGATGTGAATCACCTCTGTCGCACCTCTGCCGATCACATGGATCCCTAGGATTTGAAGGGTTTCGGCGTGAAACAAGATTTTAAACATCCCTGTGTTGCTTCCGACAATGTGGCTTCGGGCAATTTCGTAGTAGTGGGCTCTTCCCACTTCGTATCTGAATCCTAATTCCTTAAGATCTTCTTCCGTATAGCCGCAGCTGGAAATTTCTGGAATGGTATAGATTCCGATGGGGTAAAAAGTGGGAAAATGGTGAGTTTGAGCCCCAAAAGCATGTCGGGCGGCAAGCCTTCCCTGCTCCATGCTCGTTGATGCTAGAGAGGGACCTCCGATAACGTCACCGGCGGCATAAATGTGAGGATGTTTCGTCTGGAATAAAGCATTGACGGGGATGTAGCCACGGTCATTCACTTCAAGTCCGGCATTTTCAATTTGCAGCGAGGAGACATTCGCGCTTCTTCCAAGAGCGTAAAGAAGAGTTTCTGCCTCTAAAACGGTTCCATCGGTGCATTTAACATAAGCGCGGTCCCCGGTCCTAGCAACAACTTCGGGTTCTTTATTCCCCACAAATTTCAAACCTAATTCAGTGAGTGAAGTTTGCAATAACATCCCAATTTCGTCATCTAGAAGGGGCAGGATGTGGTCTCGTTTATCCAAAATAGTCACTTCTGTCCCAAGAGTGGCAAAAAAGCTGGCATACTCGGACCCGATAATTCCTCCACCTAAGACGATCATGGATTTGGGAACTTTCTCCAAACCAAGCAACCGTGTCGAATCTAGAATCACTTCATCATCAAAAGGGATATTATTGGACTTTCTCGGCTTGGATCCGGTAGCGCTGAGGATGATGGTTGCCTCTATTT
>CAZENM010000158.1:0-5856 GCA_964513575.1 uncultured bacterium
TCTTGCCGGACAAATGAAAAGAATTTGTTGACACCTGTCTTTATGGAAAACTAGAGGAAGCCAGAGAACTTCATTATCGCTGGATGCCCTTGATTCGCGGGTTGTTTGCCGAGACCAATCCAATACTAGTGAAGGCGGCGATGAGTCACCTGGGTTTACCGGCAGGACCGTGTCGGCTTCCGCTAAGTCAAGGGACAAGGGTTAACATTGATCGTGTGGTTAAAATTTTGCAGGAGAATTGTCAAAGAGCGACGGGTCTAACAATTTAACGCTGGTCTATGGAAGAATGGTTCGATCTTGCAAGATAAACCCTATTTACTGTATCTTATTCCTAAATCCATAAATTAACGACGGATTCTTAATGTCTATATTTAAGCTTGCATTGACATTTTTCGTTGTCACCAATCCCATTGGAAATGCTCCTGCGATCCTTTCCTTAGTAAAGGACTTCGAGTTTTCCCGACAAAAACAAATTATTATGCGGGAAGGAGTCATCGCGCTTCTGCTGGCATTGTTTTTTCAGTTTTTCGGAGAGTTTTTTTTAAACGCTCTGAAGATCCAAGATTATGCCCTTACGTTAGCGGGAGGAGTTATCCTTCTGATTACGGCAATAGGAATGATCTTTTCTGTTGAAGGGGGCTCTGAACAGGGTCAGCAGAAGCAGGAACCTTTCATCGTTCCAATAGCGACTCCCCTGCTTTCAGGATCGGGCCTGTTTTCCATTATCATGATCAACTCACGCCTTGAAAATAACAACTTGAAAATTTCCGGCGCGATATTAATCGCCTGGATTGGGATTTTGGCTGTATTATACGTTTCCCCTTATTTACTTCGCCTTTTAGGAAAGAGAGGGCTTGCAGCTTTAGAGCAAATCATGGGATTGCTTTTAGCGTTGTTAGCGACCGAGCTCTTGCTAAAAGGAAGCGGAAATTTCATTAAAACATTACAACTTGTTGGATAATATGGACTTTATCAGTGTCACTGTTCTTCTCTATCTGATCATGGATCCCGTGGGGAATATTAGTTCTTTTTTAAAACTAATCAATCTAGTTCCCCCGGAACGACAACAGTGGGTGACCATCCGTGAGATGCTCATCGCTTTAGTGGCTATGTTAGCGTTTTATTTTTTTGGTGAATTCCTTTTTTCTGTGTTGGAGATCAGCGAGCCTACGGTGCGTGTTGCCTCCGGGGTGATTCTGTTCTTGGTAGCGATAAAAATATTGTTTTCCAGCAAAACGAGCCTAAGAGCCAATTTACCTAACGAAGAGCCCTTTTTGGTTCCTTTAGCGATCCCTTTGATTGCAGGCCCAGCTCTCCTTGCGACGATTATGCTTTTTTCACATATCGTTACCGAACCTATTGTGATGCTTGGAGCTATTTTAGCCGCTTGGGCAGCTGCGGTGGTGACTCTTTTCCTCTCGAAACCCCTTATGAAAGCCCTGGGTCGTAATGGCCTGTTGGCATGCGAAAGGCTGATGGGAATGATTCTTGTGATGCTGGCCATCCAGCGATTCCTAGAAGGGATTAAGCAATTTGTCGCAACCTACTGCTGCTAACAACTACAAACTCATTGCCGCCTATGATGGGAGCGGGTTCTGTGGATGGCAAAAATGCCCCCACGCCCGCTCTGTCGAACAAACCCTTCAAGATTCCCTTGAAAAAAAACTCCAACACCCCATCACTCTACAAGCAGCGAGCCGGACTGATGCCGGTGTCCATGCGCTAGGCCAGGTTGTCAATTTTTTCTCCCCTCACCAATTGGATCCCACTCAACTTTGCCTAAGTTTAAACGGTCTTTTACCCCCCGATCTGCGTATTTTAGGGGCACAGAAAATGCCGCCTTCCTTCCACCCAACCTTAGACAACACGGGAAAGGAATATCGTTATAAAGTTCAGCTAGGAATCCATCAGAACCCTCTTTTACGCAATCATGCGTGGCATGTGTACTATCCGGTCAATCTATCTCTTGTTCGTGAGGCTGCGCAACAGTTTATTGGAACTCATGATTTTTCCGCTCTTTGCAACAGTAAGCAACACCAGCACTATGAATCGACGATGCGCACCATTTGCTCCATCACCCTTCATGAAATGGAGAATTATTTAGAAATTAGAGTGAACGGTGAAGACTTCTTATATAAAATGGTAAGGAATATTGTGGGGACGATTATTTACGTGGGGACAGGAAACCTGTCGATCGGTGACATTCCGAGCATTTTGGGTGCCGGAGACCGTAGACTGGCCGGTTTTACAGTTCCTGCGCAGGGTTTGACCCTTCACCGAGTATTTTACCCCACGGATGCGAGTTAATTATTTTTCACCTATCCAGCGAGCAACAGCTTCCATTAAAATAACCAAAACAAAGCCGGCTAAAACAAAGAGCATCGCATGGAAAAACAGGTCTGAGGAGGGATCAGGCAATACCATATCTGTAGGGACAAGAACATCGCCATGGTTAATTTTAAATGGATGCTCGGCCTTTCTATAGATCCAAAAGGGCCACACAGCGCGCAGTGCCCCTAACATAAAACCTGTTAAGGCAGCAATAGACAGATCATGATAGCGCTTTAAGCACCAGCTCACAACACGCGAGAATAGAACAGCACCCAAAACGATCCCGAGCAATAAAAGGGCCAAAAATTGGAATGATGAGACGGCAAAGGATCCCGCTGCGAGTGAAGAGGTGAAGGCGTTTAAATTTTGCAGTACCGTTGGGTAGATCCCCAGGATATTCAGGAGATAGCTGCCGGAAATACCGGGAAGGAGCATAGCGGAAATGGCCATTGACCCGCAAATGACCACCCATAAACTTTCGGGAATCGGGGGAGCCTGTGTCAGGCTTACATGTCTCGTAAAAAGAAAAGCGATCACCATCCCTATAGTAAGCGCAAATAACCTCGAGGTCGACCATTGTTTTACTTGCTTAGAGCAGAACAATGTGGAACCCAAGATCAATCCTAAAAATGTCGAATAGAGATAGGTGCGGGTGACTTCATTGTTTAATAATTCTTCGATGAGGTGGGAGAAGGTCACAATCGCAGTTGCGACTCCTGCCAGAAGAGGCAGAAGAAAAGAGGGATCCCAATTTTTAGTGCCTACCCCTTTAATCGCATTGATCAGTCTTTCGTAGATTCCTAAGATAAATGCGATGGTTCCCCCGGAAACTCCAGGAACTACATCTGCTGCGCCGATGAACATTCCCTTAAAGAATGTCAGCAACATCAAAGAACCTCAAGATAACGAGCGAAGTACCACGCGCCTACAACAAGGAAAACGGAAATCAATATCCACATTAGGTTAGGAAGCCATTTAACACCTCCGCCCGGATTACCGCGCATTTCCAAAGTCCCAATTCCATAAGCAAAATCTTGCGAATCGGGGCGAGTAAAATGTTGCGGGTGATCTTTCAGTAGCTTGTCGCCATCCAAGCCTACAAAAGAGGCGTACTGGCGAAGGAATCCTTGGGCGTAGACCGGTGAGATTAACTTGCTCATATCATCCTCTTCAATAGCCTGTAAATGAGACATGCGTATCGAAGTCCCATTTTCTACTTCTTTTAAAGAAAGATTCATCTCTTGACGGCGCTGTTTGATCAGTTCGCCAACAGAAGCAGGTTCTGTCTTGATCATATTTCTCCTATTTGTCACATTAGTAAACGTAAACCTACTTATACACGAAAGAAGCAAAAGAATAAAACTAAATGAAAATGAATGATGATTTAAAAAAAGGACCATTCGTTGTGAATGTTCCCGTAGCCGAAGCGAACCGGTTGCATAAAGACCTAAAAGAAATGGGTTATACCTTTACTCAACCTCCTTATACCATTTTCCAAGCTAAAAAAGCCGGAGTCAGCTGTACATTCTACCAGTCGGGGAAGCTAGTCATTCAGGGTAAAGGAATGGCGGAATTGATCGAGTTTTATCTAGAACCGCAAATTCTGAAGACATTTAGTTTTACTCATGCCCCAACTATGAAACATAAGGAGCATAACCAGGAAGCGCGCATTGGAATTGATGAATCGGGCAAAGGGGATTTTTTCGGCCCCCTCTGCATTGCGGGAGTTCAGGCTGGACCCGCGGAAATCGAACGACTCGCCAAGATTGGCGTGCGTGATTCGAAGGAGATCAAAGACCCTGAAATCATCAAAATCGGCAATGAAATCGAATCATTTTGCACTCACTATATCATTCGAATCGGCCCGGCAAAGTATAACGAATTATATCCTAAATTCAACAACCTTAACTTGATGTTAGGTTGGGGGCATGCCACTGCCATTGAAAATTTAATCAAGCGAACCGGCTGTCGCAACGTGATCATCGACCAGTTTGCCCATGAATCTGTCGTAAGCAGGGCGTTAAAAGGGAAGAAAGACCTGGGCGAAGTGAACCTTACCCAAAGGCATCGCGGAGAGGAAGACATCATCGTCGCAGCGGCCTCCATTTTGGCGCGTAAAACTTTTATTCAGGCATTGGCGGAGATGGAAAAAAAATTCGGGATGAGATTTCCGAAGGGAGCCTCTAGCGCCACGATCAAAGCAGGACGAGAATACTTGCTGAAATACGGGGAAGCCGCTCTATCGGAAGTTGGCAAGATGCATTTCAAAACGCTTGACTCTATTCGTTAGGATATCGAGAATGAAAAAATAACTTTTTTAAGGATTTTGTCATGAACAATCGAACTCTTATGTATCTGATTATTCTTATGATTGCCGGTGTAGTCTTTCTATTGACCCTCAACACACTCCCCTTCCTCATGAGCGGCAAGGAGCTTCGACACCTGGAACACCAGAAAATCAAGGGGACGAGCGTCTCTTACGAAGGCAAAAACTACACCCTAAACTACAATCAGCAAATCGAGCTGATTGAAGGTTTAAATGCCGCTATTCCCATTGGAAAAGGGGAATTTAAACCAAAAGACATGCCCGATATGGGTCAGTTTGAAATCGTTTTCTTCGATGAAACCCCAAAACTTATCCTAAAACCGGCAGGAGTCATTGGCAACAATCTGGTCTTCAATATTCCCGAGTGGAATAAAGAAGGGTGGATCAAAGATGTCACAGATGGTAAACTCCTCCATTTACTTGAAAATTCACATCCCAACTAACACATGATCAAACAGCTTAAAATCCGTAATCTTGTCCTGATCGAAGAGGCGGAAATCCTCTTCGAAAAGGGACTTAACGTCCTGACCGGTGAAACCGGTTCAGGAAAATCAGCGATTCTGCACGCCTTAGCCATGATTCAGGGCGAAAAAATTGAAACTAGCATCCTTCGAAAAGGTTCCGATAAGGGATCTGTCGAAGCCCTTTTTTCTATTGGGCACCTCCCTCATATCCTCCACTTGCTGGATGAATCCGGAGTCGATCCGCTAGAAGAAAATGCAGGAAACGACTCTGAACTACTCATTAAGAGAGAAATCCAAGCCAACGGAAGAACCCGAGCGTTCATCAACAATCAAGTTGTTCAGGCATCACTTCTGCAGAAGATTTCTGAAGGGCTTTTTGAGATCGTCGGCCAACATGCCAACCAAAGCTTAAGGACTCCCGATCAACACAGACACCTTTTGGATGTTTTTGGAGAGCTCACTCCCCTCCACCGCACCTATAAAGAATCGTGGCAAGAAAAAAACCGCCTTTCGCAAGAACTGAATCATTTGATCTCGAAAGAATCAGAAAGAATTAGATCGATTGAAGTGTGCGAAATTGAAATCGAAGAGATTGAAGAAGCAAAGCTGAACGAAGAGGAAGACGAAATGCTCTTCCATGAATATACTTTACTCTGCAGCGCCGAGGAAAGAGCTAGTAAGCTTGACGAGCTCTTGAACACCCTTCAAGGAGAACGGAACGCGATTCTTCCCCTG
>CAZENM010000159.1:0-5845 GCA_964513575.1 uncultured bacterium
ACGCCACAGAGAAGAATTTGATGAGAGAAACGAGATTGGAAAAAAATGGATAACCCTCGCGATCCAAACAGCCGTAGAGCTTAGGGACAAAAAAGAACTCGCAAACCTCTATGCTTTTTTCCCCGATCTCTTTAAATATCACGAAACAGCCTCTTTGATAGTTTCTGAGAATTTTCTACAATCCGGTGACCTTGATGATTACCTTGAAGTTCGTTCGAAATGGGCTGAGACCAATATAAAATATCCCGAAAAATGGATTATTTTAGATTCTAATAAGCTTGAGATGGAAGGAAGAAGGCAGGAAGCTCTAGTTCTTTTACAATCCGATGTATTTCCTGGTGCAAAAGATACTCACAGGCTTGTTCGTTTAGCTATGTTGAGCATTCCCGAATCCCCCTCGAATGCTTGGGATTACCTGAGCGAGGCCTTAAGGAAAGATCCCGAAAATCCCGATATTCGGATGTATCGTGGAAAGCTTCTAGAGTCGGAAAATCGTCCGGGCTTAGCCTTATCGGAGTATATTGCCGCTGTTGAAACCGATTCTAAAAATCCGTTCATCCGTGACCAATTAGTAGACTATTATGTTTATCAGCAAAGGTATCAAGACGCTCTTCATGTAATGGTCGAAGGGTTGAAATATCCAACAATCGATTCTGTATGGGTAAAAGCGCTGTTTTGGGATAAAGTCGCTGCTTCCGCAGAGTTTGATTGGAGAAAAATCTCCATCCCAACAGGAAAGCTAAAACCCCTGCTTGATTATCTTATTGCTCTTCCAAAAAATCAATTTTGGAATACTAAAGCTTTTCAAAAACTTCCCTCCTATCAGCAATACCTGCAAACCCAACCGGCGACCCTATGGTTACGTGTGTTGGAGTTGATAAAAAATAATCAAGAACGTGAGGCTGCAGAGCTGTTACAGTTCAATCCATTCAAAAGCGGTTTTTTTCATCCTTCCTTAGAATTAGGGTTTAAACGAATTCTTAATTACCGCCTTCACGGTTCTTTAGTGGTTGAAAGCTCCGATCATGATACTTTAAACCTCCAAAATACCGGCTCGGACCTTGAATCGCTTCCATTCCTGGATCAGCTTACTTTGCTAGCAAAATTAGAAGCCGCAGATTCGCATTTTGTGATCCCTGTTAAAACTCGTAATCTTTTAGGCGGCGAGCTTGCCTATGTGAGCCTGCTTCTTTCCCAAAACTGGAATGAAGCCGCGGTGATCATGAATCCTTTAAGCGTGTTCCCTGAAAATATCCCCAACTGGGTAGCCCTCCGCATGGTCCAGGCTATTAGGATGAACGATGGTGTTTCCGAGGCAATTAAATTTGCGCGACAACAGTCTCAAAATCCGGATCTTCAACTCCTTACCGTTGAGTTGCTGATGTTGAATAAATCCACCAATGAAGCCTTAGCGCTCTTGGACAGCCTTAAAGAATATCCGGGAGATGTGGGTTCAAAAGCAACATGGCTTATCAGCGTGATTTATATCGACCAGAAAAACTTTAAATTAGCCAAGGAAGCCATCCAAAGCCATCCAAAGCTGTCCGAAGAAGTTAAGGGGAAAGAGGGGCTTGCTCGTATTGCCTTGTTGGAAGGAAATGCCGGAGAAGCTGAAAGCATTTATGACGTGATACAACAAAACTCCGCTGAAGCAAGATCCTACCTGGCACGTAAAGCCTATTCTCTAAAAAACTGGGCTAAAGCTAGACAACTCACAGAATCCCTGATTAAAGAGTTCCCGAACAATCAACTGTTGCGTGACAATCTAAAAAAAATCATCGAAGAACAAAAGAGCGAGATCAGGTAATTTGTTTATTGTTTTTTGAAAAGTCATTTTTTAAAAACTCTAGAAGTAGAGAATTCACCTTCGCCGGCTCTTCTTCATTGACCCAATGACTGCATTGTGGGATGTACTCAATCTTAAAGGGTCCTGAAAAAAGGGATTCCATTCCAAGCGTGAGTTCTTTCCCCAAAGCGCGATCCTCTTCTCCCCAAATAAGCATTGTGGGAGCGGAGATTTTTTTCTTAAGTTCTTCTCCGGTAGGGCTATTTCTGAATGCCGCGCGATAATAGTTAAAAGCTGCAGTTAATGCACCCGGGGATTGCAGAGCGTTAAAGTAGTTATCTATATCTTTATCTTCAAAAGTACTTCTACGTACTGCGGAACCACGGAATAATTTGGAAAGGAATTTCCTTCCGCCCCTTCTAAACATCCATTCAGGAAGATAGGGAAGTTGAAAAAAGAAAAGGTACCAACTTTTTTTAAGTTGGGTGAGGCTTGATTTTAATGTTTTTGCAAAAATGTAAGGGTGCGGGCAGTTTAACACCGCTAGATGGTCGACTCTTTCAGGCTCGGTTTGCGCAATTTTCCAGGCAACTGCCCCGCCCCAGTCATGCCCTACAATATGAGCCTTCTGAAAACCTAATTCATGAATTAAACCTGTGATATCCTTGGCGATTGTCTTGGCGCTATAGTCGCTGACATGCAGGGGTTTTTCCGATTCCCCATAACCTCTTAAATCCGGAGCTATAACGGTAAAATGCTCGGATAATATGGGAATTTGATGACGCCAAGTATACCAATATTGTGGAAATCCATGGAGCAGTACCAATAGGGGGCCGCTTCCGGCTTTCACATAGTGAAGCGTGATTCCGTTTACTTGGGCAGATAGATGTTCCATGATTTCTCCATAAATGCGAATGTGTGCCTACCCATAACAATAAGAGAATTTTGAATCAATGCTCTTTCTTTCCTTGAGTTTATCCCCTAGATACAGGATAAAATAGTTTCCACCACAATGCCGGTTTGTTATGAGTGACTCTAAAGACCCATTAAAGGTTGGCTTCCTTGTCAGTCGCTATCCGGGCATCTCCCAGACTTATATTCTTCGGGAGGTTTTGTGTTTACGCGTATATAAGCACTTCGAGACATTCACCGCCTCGATTAACGAACCCGATCGCCCCGAAAACCGTCTGACCGAGGAAGAATGGCATGAGGCTAAAAAAACCTATTATATCAAATCCAAAGGGTTTTTTGGAGCTTTGAATGCCTTTGTCTATTTCTTCATCCGCTCTCCTTGGCGCCTAGTAAAAACATTAGGATTTAGCCTTGCCCTCGGAAAAACCGATGTTGCGCGGATTCTTTTTAACATTTTTTACTTTGGGGAAGCGTTAATCTTGGCTCGTTGGATGGCAGTTCGAAAGATTCAACATCTCCATGTTCATTTCGCTAACCCCGCATCTACCGTTGCTTTAATCAGCTCTAAGCTGACGCGAAAGACCTTTTCAATCACAGTGCATGGCCAAGAAGAGTTTAGCGATATTACTCTAAATCTACTCAAAGAAAAAATCGCCGGCGCTGCCTTCATCTGTTGTATTGGCTACTATCCAATGAGTCAACTCATGCAGATGACTCCCCCGCAAGAATGGAAAAAGTTTTCTCTTTGCCGTTTAGGGATCGATGTTGGGTTATTTTCTCCAGTCCACCCTGATGAAAAAGCACCGATTAGAATCATTTGTATCGGTAAATTTATTGCAGCTAAGGGGCAACCCTTGCTATTAACACCATTTGCTAAGTTGGTAGAGGAATATCCCGATCTGCAACTCATCTTAGTCGGTGATGGTCCGGAAAGGCGTTTGTTAGAAGAGTCGATCAATTCGTTAAATTTGAAGGACAATGTAAGGTTAACGGGGATGATTACAGCTGCGGAAGTTTTGGTTGAGCTTCAGCAATCAGATATCTTTGTGCTTCCTTGCCTATCACAAGGGTTGCCGGTGGCATTAATGGAGGCTATGGCTATGGAAATTCCGGTTATAGCGAGCGCCGTTTGCGGTATTCCTGAGCTTGTTGAGCATTGTCAGAATGGTTTTTTAGTTCCTCCCGGAGATCTTTATTCCCTTTATCGAGCCATGAAGATGCTGATTGAAAAACCGGAATTGCGGAAAGCTATGGGAGTAGCTGCCCGAAAGAAAATACAAGAAGAATTTAATCTAGAAACTAATGTGGAAGAGTTTGCTGAAGTTCTCCGATATCGACTGTTGGAACTGAGTAAGCATCCGCGAAAAAAAATTACGACTCGGAGTCAATCATGATACTAGTTACAGGCGGCGCTGGATTTATAGGTTCGAATTTTATTCGTCAGTGGATTGAAAATGAAAAAACACCGGTCCTCAATCTCGATCTCTTAACCTATGCAGGGAATCTATCGAATGTTGAAGACCTGTCGAATGATCCCCTTTATGAATTTGTAAAAGGAGACATAGGGGATAGAGCCATGGTTCGCGCCCTTCTTAGGGAAAAAAAACCCTCTGCCATCATCCATTTTGCTGCGGAAACCCACGTGGATCGTTCGATCCACGACCCTTCTGTATTTGTTCAAACCAATGTCTTGGGGACTTTTAATCTCCTGGATGAAGCGTACCATTACTGGAAAGAACAGGACGAGCCAGCGAAGAAAAAATTTAGATTTTTACATGTTTCCACAGATGAGGTGTTTGGATCGCTTACATCAGAGGCGCCTTCCTCTAAAGAAGGGAGTACTTATTCCCCTAATAGCCCTTATTCCGCATCAAAAGCTTCGGCTGACCATCTTGTTCGAAGCTATTATAAAACCTATCATTTCCCTATTCTGATCACTACCTGTACAAATAATTTTGGACCTTATCAGCATCCTGAAAAATTAATCCCTCTTGCCCTATTAAAAGCTGTTTCGGGAAAAAACATTCCCCTATATGGCGACGGATTAAACTTGCGAGACTGGCTTTATGTTGTTGATCACTGCGAGGCTATTCGAACCGTATTAATTAAAGGTGTTCCCGGGGAGTCCTATAATGTCGGCGCCGGCAACGACAAAACGAATTTCGAAGTGTTACAAGCATTGTGCGATATATTAGACAATCGTTTTCCCGATAAACCTGCGCACCATAACTTTATCACGCATGTGAAAGATCGCCCCGGTCACGACCGACGCTACTCGTTAGACACAACTAAAATACGACGCGATTTAGGATGGGCCCCAAAGAAGGATTTTGAAAAAGCATTAGAAGAGACTGTTGACTGGTACCTGAATCATCTGGATTGGCTGCAAAAAGTCGCGGGAAAAGAATTTCAAGAATGGATTAAAAAACAGTATTACCCTAAAGAGATTGTATGAAAGGAATTATTCTGGCTGGAGGCTGCGGGTCTCGTTTATATCCTATTACACATGTGATTTCCAAACAACTGTTACCCGTCTATGACAAGCCCATGATCTATTACCCGCTTTCAGTGTTGATGTTGGCCGGTATCAAAGATGTTCTGGTTATTACAACCCCGGAAGACGTTTCCAGGTTTCAACTTTTGCTTGGAGATGGTTCCCGGATCGGGGTGAAGCTTACGTATGCGGTACAAGCGAAACCGGAAGGACTCGCGCAAGCCTTTTTGATCGGTGAAAAATTTATCAATAATGAACCCTGCGCTTTAATCCTAGGGGACAATATTTTTTACGGGAATGAATTCACCGAGTTGATTCAACAATCCGCAAAAAAAACTAACGGCGCCACAATCTTCGCCTATAAAGTTCAAAACCCCGAACGGTATGGTGTTGTCACGTTCGACTCCCAACAACAGGCCTTGACAATAGAAGAAAAGCCCCAATCCCCCAAATCAAAGTATGCTGTGACGGGGCTTTATTTTTATGACGCTAACGTCGTCCGTTATGCAAAAAAATTGCAACCTTCAGTCAGGGGAGAGCTTGAAATTACCGATCTCAATCGTCTCTATTTAGAACAAGGGGAATTGAATGTTCAGATCCTAAGTCGTGGGATGGCCTGGCTCGATACAGGAACATTTGAGTCACTTACAGAG
>CAZENM010000160.1:0-5835 GCA_964513575.1 uncultured bacterium
ACCTTATCTAGATGATATTTTTCCAACATTTCAATGGCTAAATTAATATGCCCGAAGTGAATAGGATCGAACGTGCCGCCAAATAAGGCAACTTTTGGGCTCATATATCCACCATATCAACAGTTTTTTTTAACCACTTACAAAATAAATAATAGTTCTCTGTATTTTGGTAGAGGCCAAAGGTCATCATTTACAAATTTTTCTAGATCATCGACTGTAGATCTCACGATACCGAGTAAATTAGAACCTTCTTTCGCAAGAGTCACTGCTTTTTCTTCTAAAGGAAAGATTTTGGTCGCGTCGATATATTCACTGATGACTTTAGATAAATTAATACACTCTTCAATAAGTCTAGAAATCTGTTGGAGATCTAATACCTGCTCGTTGGATAAAGTCGACAAGGCTTTTTGCAACTGGTTAAGTGATGTTGCCCGAGAGCTTTGCTCTTTGATCGCGACAGGAATAATTTGTGTCTGCATGATATCCAAAGCGCAACGCAACTCGATCAGCATTTGTTCCGAATACACCTCTAAGGCTACTTCATAGCGACTATTGAGCTCTTCAGCCGTTAATATCCCCCTCATCACATGGCAAGTCGCCGGGGAATTGAGTTGCGAGAAAGAATCAATAGATCTAGGCATGATGGGCAACCCACGGCGAGAGGCTTCTTCTCTCCACTCACTCGAGTAATTATCCCCGTAAAATCGGATGGACTTAGATTGAACAACACTCTCCCGGATCGTTGACATTGCAGCAGGAAGTAATTCAGATCCTTTTTTTATTTTACTTTCGATTTCATCAAGCAGTTCATTCAAGGATTCCGCTGTAATTGCATTGATGATTGTCACCGGAAATGCAGTGTTCGCCGAAGACCCTACAGCCCGAAATTCAAACTTATTTCCCGTAAACGCAAAGGGCGAAGTGCGGTTCCGGTCTGTCGTATCTTTGGGGAGTGGAGGTATCACATGCAATCCAAGGTCTTGCGTGCTGAGATTGCTGACAATTTTGTGCGCTTCACCTTTTTCGATACTTTCTAAAAGCGTTTCAAGATCACCACCCAGATAGACAGAAATAATAGCCGGTGGTGCCTCATGACCACCCAAACGGTGGTCATTCGATGCTGAGGCTATCGAGGCTCGCAACAAGCCCGAGTGCCTATGAATTCCTTGCAGTATTGCCGCAAGAAGGATTAAAAAATGCAAATCGTTATCTATTGCGTCTGAAGGGTCTAATAAATTCAGCCCTGTGTCGGTTGACAAAGACCAGTTGCAATGCTTTCCGGATCCATTAATCCCCGCAAAAGGTTTTTCATGCAGTAAGCAAGTTAACCCATGCTTGATCGCTGTTTTTCGCATCAGCTCCATCAATAGCAAGTTATGGTCGCAGGCGCGTGTCGATTTTTCAAAAACAGGAGCAACTTCATGCTGTGCCGGGGCAACTTCATTATGTCTTGTTTTAACCGGAATTCCTATTTCGAAAGCGGATTCTTCGAAATCGCGCATGTAATCTAAGATGCGATCTTTTACACTCCCAAAATAGTGATCTTGAAGCTCTTGACCCTTCGGGGAGCTTAATCCAAAGAGCGTTCTCCCGGTAAGAAGAAGATCGGGACGAAGGTTGCGAAGCTGTTGGTTGACGATAAAATACTCTTGCTCGCAGCCCAGAGTTGAATATACCTGTCTTGCGGGAACGCCGGTTAATTTCAGAAGACGACAGCAGGCGTCATTAATTTTTTTATCTGAACGAATGAGCGGGATTTTAGTGTCTAAGAGATCACCTGTCCAAGAATAGAACACAGATGGAATGCAAAGGGTATTTCCATCGTTTCTTTTCCAGATGAATACGGGAGAACTAGGATCCCAGCCGGTATATCCCCTGGCCTCATAAGTAGAACGAAGCCCCCCTGAAGGAAATGAAGAAGCATCGGGCTCCCCCACTAACAGTTGCTTTCCGGAAAACCTTTCTATGGGCCGGTCATTTTTTCCCGGTTCAATAAAAGCATCATGTTTTTCAGCACTAGAGTTATTTAAGGGTTGAAACCAATGGGAATAGTGGGTTGCTCCCTTTGAAATGGCCCAATCTTTGATGGCCGTCGCAATAGCATCCGCATATTCGGGCTTTATTTTTTCAAAGCCATCCATTGCATTCGACAAATTTTCGTAAATTTCTTTGGGAAGGGTTTGTTCCATGATTGTTTTGGTGAAAACAAGAGAACCAAATATATCAAAGGGATTGGCACATTTTTTGGTAAACTCTCTTTCCTTAACGGACTCTAATATAGCTAAAAAACGTGGATTCATTCTCTCGACCTTGTGATAATAACAGGTGTATTAAACTGGTAGCAGTCGTTGCGTGTTACCGCGCAACGACTGCCACAAGAACAACTAAAAGGAAGAACTAGTAGGGGTAATCATCATCATCGTCATCTAGTTCATCGATATCACTCGAGGCGATATTCCCTTTGGATTCCTTTTTATCATCATCATCGTCGTCGTCTCCGTCGTCGTCATCATCATCATCATCGTCATCGGAATTCTTTGCCGCATCGATTTTTGAAGAGGGTCCAGAAGTTTTTTCATTTTGAGCTAACTTAGGCGCAGCTTCAGGACTCTTAGGTGCAGCATCAGGAGCTTTTTGAGTCTCCATGCACTGTGCAAACCGCTTAGTTTTAAGCTGTTGAACTTCACCCAGCATTGACTGAATTTTCTGATCATCAGTGATTCCGTTTGCTTTCAAAACACCCGAAAAAACCTGGAAAAGTGTTTCCCGAAAAATCTTTACAGCAACCTGTTTTTGTGAAGAATCTCTCAGCGGATTGGGGTCCATTTTTGAAGCTTGTTCATCAACAAGTTTGATGACGTCGTCATTTTTTTCCTGCAAACCCTTTACGATAGGTTCCCACTTTTCCTTAGGAATTTGGTATTTTTGTAACACTTCTATCACAAAAGCTTCCGGGAAAAAAGAGAGCAACAGCTCTTTTGAGCACTCTTCCGAGGGCGCTGCCTGCAGAGAAGTCTCTGTCGAAAAACCTATAAACGCAAAACCGATTGTCAATAAAGTGACAGACGAAATCTTTCTGATCCCAAATCTGTTCATATTTCCTCCTAAAGATTTTTTTAATCTAACGACAATCCTACTTCATCGGTGATTTTTTTGTATAACTTTCTTGAGAAATGAAAATTTTTAGAGAGAAAAGAACACTTATAAATGAGGAGTAAGTCCTCAAAAAGTTATAGCGCAGCGCGCCAAAACTTTTTGAGGACTTAAAAATTGAGGGGATACGGGATTAACTTGGGTTGATGCCATTTGAGTCGAGGAGACCTGGAGAAAAAATGAGTTCTATCATAGTCCCCATTGTCTAGACAAGGGGACCACTATATCTCAACAAATTAACTAAAACACATTTATTGACTAACGAATGGTTGTAAAGTATATTTTTTAAAAAAACTAAAACACGTCATTTTATATACAATTAACATAGCCTTTACAATCCCTTAACGCTCATGCAGTAATATATGTGTAATTTAGTTAACATAGAGATTAAAATGTTTAGTGTATTAAGCGCTGGTCTTTCAGCATATCACAACTGGAACCAAGACTACCCAAACTATATTGCAAAACCGATAGCAGATGAACTTAAACAGTCACTGAAAAACTCAAACTTAACTCAAAACTCCCGAACTGAAATTACCTCCAGGATAAATAAAATTGAAACCGCTGGCCGCGTCAATCAAATCAACCATGATATCGCAAAAGTGGGTCTCGAGGTAGTAAATAGCATCGGCTGTTTAGTCGGCAACGCCCTCCTTCCCGAAATCGGAGGCCATCTGGGATATGGACTCGCTACATATTTCACAGCTATTTCAAAGACCAATAAACACCACCCTCAAGCCAGAGCCACCAAAGCTAGGATCGTTGGGGGCCGAAGAATCTCCGCCGGGGGCAGCAAACCTAGAATCTCCCAAACAAATAGCCCTCAAAACTCTCGCAACAAAAGAACAACTCTTGCTGTTCAGGCGAGCCTTGTTAGCGTTATTTCTACACCAATAATCGAACAAACGCAGTCTTTCATGGGTCTAAATTTCAAGAATCTCCTCTCTCTAGTTCTCTGAGGCTGTGAAAAAATAGAGATCGAAATCAAACGGATTCTAATTTTTTCACAACATCTCTGTTAAACAAATAATTTACCTTTCTAGATATAAATACTCTATGATAGAACGATGGCTTTAAAAACACCCTAACAAGGAATTTATTCCATGAATCCATCATCTTCAGCCCCATCAACATCTAGAGCCCTAACGATTCCCGATGTCCGGATACAGTACAATCAAACGACCTATGGTAGAGTTAGAAGAATCGCCCATAACAACCCAAAGTGTACAAAAGTTGCTCTCGTCACTGGATCAATTGGTGTGGCGACAATATTTAACTTGGGAGCGATGCTTTATACCATTCTATTCTTGGGCGTTCCTCTCTTAATTATCACTGCCGCAGTAACGCATGGATGTCGCAATGGGCACCCTCCGATTAAAACCCTAGGACACATTAAAACAGTCGCAAGTAGCGCTCTAACCTACATTATTCCCGCTAACCACGTGATGAGCACACACATTTTCACAGAAATGAAAATTCTTAACTGCGCATTAACCTATGAAGGTGACATTCCGGTTTTAACATTGCGCGGATCTCCCGAAACATGCGGCAGAGCCCAAGGCTACCTATTAGCAGAACAAATTCAAAGCTTTCTGAAAATATGGGGCTCTATCCTATGGACAGTCATTCCTGACAAAAACAAAGCAAAAGAACTCTGCGATCACCTTAAAACACAAATTCCAGTCGCTATTTTAGATGAAATGGAAGGACTTGTCAGAGGATATAATTATGCGATGTTAACCTTAGGGCAAAAAGATCGAATTACCGTTGATGACATCTTGTTATTACATCTTGTCCCCGATTGCGAACACACCCTCCCCATGACGCTAGCAAAAAAATTCATCCCCCCTATCGGATGTACAGTAGTAATCGACAAAGGAGATCAAGCGACCGGATTGGTCTTTGGCCGCAACATGGACTGGCCATCTTTAGGTATTGCCGGCCAGGCTTCATTGTTAGTTCGACGGATACATGATTCCGGGAAAATCACTCATGAAATCGCAATTCCCGGATTGGTCGGTACATTAACCGGAATGTCAAACAGGGGTTTTACCATCGCTATGAACGTCGCATTAGGCAAGACAGAAAACTACAAAACCGGACTCCCCGCCATCATCCTTAACCGAATACTCCTAGAAAATTCCGACACTGTGGAAGATGTACTTAATCAAATAAAAACTTTACGTCCGATCGGCCCTTATCATCTGAATGTTGCCGAACCTTCAGGAAAAGCAACCTCGATACACTTTTATCAAGATGCCGGTAATAAAGATTGTATTAGAAAGCTTGGCAACGAACCTCTTGTGACGACAAATTGCAGCTATAGTTTCTTAGGTAGATATAAACCCTATTTTAACAGTGAAGAGCGATTAGCCAATATTCGTTTGGTCTACGCAAATCGTAATTCTTCAGCGGAAGAAAAAGTGATAGAATCCTTGAACGCGCCGGAAGTCAAGAATCATGAAACTGTTCATACCGTGATTATGTTACCGGCAAAGGGCATCATGAAAATAGCTTTCAACAATGCTTATGCAGGTGACAACCCAATGCATACAATAGAATTCCCTACTTTTACCGGCTGAATAAACTGAGAAACTGTGAGAAAATTAGAGGCCGTTTGATTTCGATCGGGATTTTTCATCCGGAAAAATCGGCAAAAGCTAACCGGATCTCTATTTTTTC
>CAZENM010000161.1:0-5753 GCA_964513575.1 uncultured bacterium
CTGTTGGCCCGGGATGGAATTGGTGGAAAGTGGGATCTGGGGAAAGCTTTTTGAATGGCCTTCAGGATACTTTTATTACTATCAGGGACAAGCATCCCGGGAAAATGTTCCACATAGAACTCAACGGCCACAGCTTGGGGGGAAGCGATGCTCAAAATTGCGCAGGATACCTTTTTAAAGCTATGGGTGAAAATGAAGATCTTTGCAAAGTCATTGACAAGGTTGCCGTAATGACCTTTAACAGCGCGGGAATTCCTTTGGAATCAGCGGAGAATTTTAACCGATATGTCATCCTTGAAAAACTCGAAAACATTATTCACGTAATACTAGAGCATGATATCGTTCCGTCGCTCGGTGAAACGAAGCTTGGCTATGAATTTTATACACAACATCCGGACAAGGTTAAAGTGATTCTGAATTGGTTAGATAACAGTTTACTCTCGAACATCGTGGAAAGACATTCGGGACTGATCTTCGCGAATTTTTCTTCGATAAAACTTAGAAGAGATTTAAATCCCACGAATATATCTGATCATGATAGGCTCGCGGAGGCATTTATCGGCATTGGAATGGGGGTATCGGCTTCGTTGCGAATCCTTTCCAAAACCTATAATTTCCCGATTAATTAAAGATTTCCTTTCATTTTTCAAAATAATCTTTTATACCTACCAACTTGAACTCTTACCTTTGGAAGGAACATGTCTAAAATAAGAAAACAAATTGTTACGCTCCTGTTCAGTTTAACTTTAGGGAGCTGCCTGATTCACGCCTCGGCGATGACTGCGCAGGCCCCACAATCTACTTGCGGGAAAGACTGTAACTGCGGTTGTGTAGCAGGAGGCCCCTGCACCTGCCCGAAACCTGCCGACAACAACTGCTCGAATCAATACGGGATCTGTCAAGATCCGATTTACAAGAGCGAATATTGTGAACAAAGCGACAACAGCTGCCCAAAAAAACCATGGATTGGATCAGACCAGGTTTATGAAGGGGAAGATAGTCGAATCGCACGATCCTATGGCGCTAGGGGCTTATGGCTCCCTGAGGATCCACCTCTCTTCCGACCTTTCATGGCCGATCCCCGACAAGTTTGTTATTCAGCGGGTTGGAGATTTAACGACCAAGTCTTGAATAAAAATGTCATTGACGTCTCTTATGGGGATTCCTTACCGATTTACCGTTGGTTTAATGTATGGCCGTGGTGTGGTGATCTTCAGTTTGAAGTGCAGGGGGGGTTATGGGCTGTTTTTGATCCGCTTCATGATTCATCTCCCTTGATTGACGCAGACTATTACATCGGTTTTCCTTTAACATACGCGGCCGGAAATTGGAGCTTTAGATTACGCGGGTATCATATTTCGACACATATCGGAGATGAATTTTTATTGAATCACCCCGGCTTTGACCGAAAAAACCCCAGCGCGGAGTTTATCGACTTCTTTGTTTCAGATCAATTTTCTGATGACATTCGCCTGTATTTGGGTGTAGGAGTGATCGCGCACCAAGATGAATCGTTTATCCGTTCCAGATTTTTCACATCGGGTGGTGTTGAAGTACGCCTTTCCGGTTTAGGATTTTATTCCTGCAAAAATAGTCTGTATGGAGAGCCTATCTTCGGGATGAATTTTGGCTGGACGAAGGATTATGGAAGCAATATCGATCAGACATATGTCTTAGGCTACGAGTTTGGGAAAACCATTGGACTCCGTCATAAAACTAGAGTCTATCTAGAATATCACGATGGATTTTCTTTAGAAGGGCAGTTCTGTCATAAGCGGACGAACTACTTTTCCTTACGAGTATCCTACGGGTACTAACAGAGGAACGACAAATGGTTGATTCCGGCCCGGAATTAGAAGAAAAAGACTTCATTCACGAGGGGGTCAAAAAAGACCCCTTTCCGTTAATCATCTGGTTTATCGTACTGACAGCCCTCATCGCATCAGCGTGGGGGCTTTCTACTTGGTATGACAAATTAATCACTAGAGAAATCAAACAAGATCCTTTTTTACAAGTCACGAATAGGGAGTTTTCTTTATTCCTTTGGGACAATCCTGAATTTATGAGAATCCACGTAAGCGACAAAGCCTCGTACCTTCCCGCCTTCGAGTACGTTGAAACTCTTGCGATGAAAACTGAAATGGCCGAGGATTATGTGGTTGTCCCTCCGCATGTTCTATTCGACTATCACACTTGGCGCAGGCTTATTTTTAATGAAATTCCTGTGCAGAAAGTTTTAAAAGATGATTTTAAAAAATTTCTCGATTATGCGCAGGAGTGGAAGCCGGAAAACTGGAAACAGGCGCCTAGTGAGTATATCAAGACTGTGACAACCCTAGAGAAAAATACAGAAAGAGTTTTGGAAGTCCCTCGCGAAGTTCAACAAGCCTATACGGGATGGAAAAATTTTTTTATTGAAGGAGAGAAAATCAATGCGTTTCAACCGAGTTACGCTCTTTTGGACCGATTTTTAATCGACCACCCTCACTACAGCAGAAACTATTGGCAGAATATGCTCCCGGAATATTTAAAAACTCAAGGGAAGGGAGACAATGTGATCCCACGTCAGGAGCTGGTCGGATTCCTTATCAAAGCGTTGTATAATTTTCAAAAATGATCACGACACACAATTTAGGGTTTCCCAGGATCGGGGCCCATAGAGAAATGAAAGAATCCGTAGAGGGCTACTGGAAAGGGCTTATCGACAGAGAGGAGCTTGAAGAACGAGGCCGCAGGATTCGTGAAGCAAATCTTTTAATGCAAAGTGCCTTAGACCTCGTTCCTGTCGGAGATTTTTCCTGGTATGATCATGTTTTGGACATGTCTCTCTTGTTGGGAGTGATCCCCTCCAGATTTAAAAATACAGCTGATTTAGACACCTATTTTCAAATGGCTCGTGGAGGAAAGGAAGTTCACCCTTGTGAAATGACTAAATGGTTCGACACTAACTACCATTACATCGTCCCTGAATTTTCTGAAGACCAGCCGTTTAAAATCAGCCACTCTAAATTATTTAACGAAGTCAAAGAGGCACAAGCTCTGGGATATCGGGTAAAACCTGTCTTATTAGGGCCTTTAAGCTATCTGTGGTTGGGTGAATGTAGGGAGAATGGTTTTGACAAACTTGAGTTATTGGATCGTTTAGTCAACGCTTACAAGGAAATTTTATCGAGGCTGTGCGAGCGAGGTGTGGAATGGGTCCAAATCGATGAACCTATTCTGACGCTGGATCTTCCGGAGGAGTGGACAAATGCCTTTTCAATGGTCTACCAGAATATTCACACCGAAAAAATAAAAATATTACTGACAACCTATTTTGGATCCGTTGAACACCACGCTTCGCTAATTTGTAAGCTCCCGGTCGCGGGTGTGCATCTTGATCTTGTCAGCGCGCCTCTGCAGATTTCTCCTTTTTTAGGAGGTTTAAACCCATCCTCTGTCCTCTCGGTAGGCATTGTCAATGGACGCAATATCTGGAGATGTCCTTCGGAGGAAGCTTTGAGTCTTTTGATGAGATTGCGCCAACAACTAGGAGCCAGATTATGGATTGCCGGATCTTGTTCCCTTATGCATATTCCTGTAGACGTGGAGCTTGAGGAAGGGTTATGCGACCCATTAAAAAACAGATTAGCTTTTGCCTTACAAAAAATCGAGGAGCTCACGAATCTTCGCAAGGTAATGGAAGCTGGGGGGTATACAGGAACAACGCTCCGGCCGACAGTTTTTAAAAAACAGAGTGAAATCGTTCAAAATATAAGTGAACGCTCTCCTTCTTTTACAGAAAGGCAAAAAGAACAACGGAAAACTCTTTCTTTGCCCCTTTTTCCTACCACCACCGTCGGTTCATTCCCCCAAACCCCCGAAATCAGAGCCGCTCGGCGCGACTTTAAACAAGGGTTTATTGACGAAAGAGATTACAACCGGAAGATGAAAGAAGAGATCGCTTATGTGATCCAAAAGCAAGAAACCCTGGGATTGGATGTTTTGGTGCATGGGGAACCGGAGCGTAATGATATGGTGGAATATTTTGCGGAACAGCTTGAAGGATTTGCATTAACACAGCATGGGTGGGTGCAAAGCTATGGATCCCGATGTGTAAAACCGCCCATCATCCACGGGGACATCCTTAGAACTCACCCGCTCACGGTGGAATGGAGTCGTTACGCGCAATCTTTAACAGAAAAACCTGTAAAGGGTATGTTAACAGGCCCCACAACGATGATTTGTTGGTCTTTTATTAGGGAGGACCAACCTAAGTTGGAGACAACTCGGCAGATGGCATTAGTATTACGAGATGAGGCAGTGGATCTTGTTAATGCGGGAATTAGGGTCATTCAAATCGATGAACCTGCACTACGAGAAGGGCTCCCGTTACGAAGAAAAGATTGGAAAAACTATTTGGATGGCGCAGTCAGCTGTTTTAAAATAGCCTCAATGGGTGTCAAAAATAGTGTTCAAATTCACGCACATATGTGTTATTCAGAATTTAACGATATCGTCGACGCCATCGCAGGTTTGGATGCCGATGTGATTTCGATTGAATCCTCCAGATCGAACATGGAACTGCTGAAAGCATTTGAAACATTCCACTATCCTAACTCCATCGGCCCGGGTGTTTATGATATCCATTCTCCACGCATCCCCCCCGTGGAAGAAATAGTAAGCCTGCTCGAAAAAGCTGTCGAGCATCTGCCTTTCGACAGGCTTTGGGTCAACCCCGATTGCGGGCTGAAGACGCGTGAATGGAATGAAGTAGAAAAAGCGCTGCACAATATGGTCGCAGCTGCTGGAGTAATGCGTAAGAAATATAACAAGGAATCCGATGAGTAACTATCTTTTCACCTCAGAGTCTGTAGCAGAGGGACACCCCGATAAAATTGCGGATCAAATTTCCGACGCCATTCTTGATGCCATTCTGGCGCAGGATCCCGGGGGTCGAGTCGCCTGCGAAACGTTTGTAAAAACGGGATTTGTGCTTGTGGGTGGTGAAATCACCACTTCCTGCTGGGTGGATATCGATCAGATTATTAGGGAAACAGTTCGAAAAATTGGTTATAATAGCTCGGACATGGGCTTTGATTGGGAATCGTGCGGGGTCCTAACAGCGATTGGAAAACAATCTCCCGATATTGCCATTGGAGTTACCCATAAAACTAAAGAGGATCAAGGCGCTGGCGACCAAGGGATTATGTTTGGGTATGCTAGCAATGAAACTGATGTATTGATGCCGGCTCCGATCGTGTACGCCCATCGATTGATGGAAAAGCAATCTGAAGTAAGAAAGGGTGGAAAGTTGAGCTGGCTCCGTCCCGATGGAAAAAGTCAGGTCACTTTAAGGTACGAGGGCAATAAACCTGTGGGGGTAGAGGCGGTAGTGGTTTCTGTGCAGCACGATCCCAATATTACCTATGGGGAAATTGAAGAAGCGGTCATGGAAATCATTATTAAACCCATTATCCCTAAACATTGGATCGATAAAACCACAAAATTTTTCATTAACCCCACCGGAAGATTTGTCATCGGCGGCCCTCAATCCGATTGCGGCGTCACAGGCCGTAAGATTATTGTAGACAGCTATGGCGGGATGTCTAGGCATGGCGGAGGAAGTTTTTCCGGGAAAGACCCCTCCAAAGTAGACCGTTCCGCAGCCTACGCCGCCCGCTATATCGCCAAAAATATTGTCGCAGCGGGATTAGCCGAGCGCTGTGAGCTGCAAATCTCTTATGCCATTGGAATTGCCGAGCCGGTGTCCC
>CAZENM010000162.1:0-5635 GCA_964513575.1 uncultured bacterium
TATGGAAGGCATCAGCTATCCCTACGGCTTCCTGCCGGAGTTTCAGCCTACGCCTTCACATTTGGTGATGAGTCCTACTAGGGTGTTATTCGACAAGCCCTGGACGGAAAGCTCCTCTGATACATACGCTTAGTGCACCGATAGCATCCGTTCCGCATAGAGACCTAAAGGCGTAACTATTGAGCGCTTGAAATTTACCTAGGGTGATGAGGGCAAAAACTGCCGCGCAAATTCCAATCGCTAGATCGGCAATATGTGAGATCAATCCAACGACTCCGGCTGTTGCAAAAAGAACGCGCGTGCAAATATGCTTTTTAAACCAATGATTAGAATCTTTTAATTCATCTAATTTATTTAGCAGTGGTGTTAAAGCAATCCTGGTGATTGGAGGTGCCTCATGTGCAGAATCAATCGGGATGATTGGGGAGTTAGGTCTAATGCACTTTAAAGTCATTAAGAAGGGCATAGAAAGGATAGGTGAGCAGGCCATAGCAAGCTCCGTCGTTGTATTTGAAAAATTTTTTGTTCCAAATAAAGCAAAGGGAGTTGCAATGATGGCAAGGGCTGTTTTACAGGCGTTTACGGCAAAGAAGGCGCCGTTTGCCAAAAAGATTTGAGAAACTCTTTTAAATGAAATATTTGTCGGTGTATTTGCGTTTTGGCCAAATTCATTTGTATCGAGCGTGAAATTTTCACCCATGTGAGTTCTTATTTGGTTGACTCCAGCAAAGTAACTTGTTCTAGGATCGATGTTTGGTATCATGATAAATGCCTTTTGTTGTTTTTTTATTAAATATTTTACAGTCTCTTAACGGTGGAGATTCGGTCGAACGATCCCGATAATCGCGCAGGTTAAGTCCGAAATAATTCCTGTGCCCTTTAAGCTTGCGTATGCATAGCTATTAAGAGGGGAAATTGTCCCAAGTGTAATTAACGCTGCGGATCCTGATATAAGCCCCAAAACCAAATCAGCTATCCTTGTGCAAACGGCGACAATTCCTGCAGCTGCATACACCACTCGAGCAGTCACTTGCCGCTTCATAAAAGTATTTTCATTCTGGTTTAATTGCCCAGCATAGTCGAAAATAGGCCTTGCGTAGCGTCTGGCGATCGGGGAAAAACTACTATCCAGATAAGGTTTATCGACTAGTTCAGACTCACAATTTACAATTTTAAGATTAGATAAAAAGGGGTTTGCTAATAAGTTTACAGAATTGAATGAAAGAGTTTTAGTCACATCTGCAAATCGTCGATTTCCAAATAACGAGATAGGAGTAAAAATGATGCCGACCAGAGATTTTGAGGTTTTCTCTATCGGATTTGCGATATTAGACAAAAAATAAAGAATAGTTTTCGATGCGATGGATGATATAATGTTATCCCAATCGAATGAAATATTATTTGAATTGTTGAATTGGCGAATGCATTCTTTATTTTGACGCGTGATTCTTAGATTCGTCTGGTTGTCATGGTTTTGATAGTCAGGATGGGATTGATCAAATTCTTCCTTAAGCTGATTATAAGCACCGTGAATATGATTCGAGAATGAATGGATTTGTATTGTCATTGTTTTCATAAACCTTTTTATTAATTTCAAAACGAATTATAAATAGTTTATGTGTTTATTGTCAATGAGATCTTAATGATTTCTTAAAAAAATCTATAAAATAGCTACTAATGGTGTGTGTTCGATGGGAGTAATGAGCTCATCGGACAAATATGTGCCTCAGTTAATAGAATTAAAAATTTATTTATTAAAATAATGGAATTATGGTTCATCGCATAAATGGGTACCTGAATATAATAAATTAAATTCAATCGAATGCCACAATTTCACAAGCTTATCAGGTCATTTTAAACGCGAAGGCGCAAAGCCTCAAAGGGGAAGCAGACTTTTAGATAGGCTCAAATCACTAATATGGATCCGATTCAGATACTGCGAAATTGCAAAAAATTGGCTCTCATTCATGCTGTGAAACAGCTGAAAGAGAGCCATATGAGCGGGCTTTATTTTTTTGCTTTAGCCGGTTTTTTTAAAGGAAGCACTTTTTTTGGAGCCGCTTTCTTCAAGATCGGTTTTTTTACAGCAGCAGCTTTTATCACAGGTTTTTTTGCTACAGGTTTTTTAGCCGCGGGTTTTGCGACAGCAACTTTCTTTGGGGGAGCAACCTTTGGAGCAGGAGTCTTTTTAGGTTCTGCTTTTATTGGTCGGTCACCCTTTGATTGCGGTTTCTTTGGGGGAGGAGTCTTTTTTCTTCTGGATGCGAATTCTTCGCCGTCATCCTCATCTTCATCCTCCTCATCATCAAAGTCTTCATATTCATCATCAGGTTTGAATTTCGGAATCGCTTTCGCCACCTGTGGCTGTTGAGGCAACCATTTATTTGAAAGGGATCTTAGCGAGGCTAATTTTTCATTAAAGCTTTCGATGCTGATTTCACCTTCATTTTTGGAATGAAGTTTTTTGTGAGAAGCCAAATCTTCATCCGATTCAAATTTCGCTGAGAACGTGACAGCTGAAGCTGCGGTGATATCCGGGGTAAATAGAAACGGTAGAGCTGCAGGGGTGACAGTGGTATAAATATCACTGGTGATTTGGGGCTCCACTTCCATTTTAACTGCTTGTTTAGGCGGGCGGCCTCTTTTTGGACGTGGATTAAGCGCTTCGTTGGAGTAGTATGTTTTTGCTTTAGCGACAAGTGTTTTTCGTGCTGTAGCAATGTCTTTAGAAACTTTTGATTGAAAAAGTTGTCGCTTTAAGCCTTCAATAAGCTTACGAGATAAATCAAGGTCTTCTTCAAAAACAAAATAGACATTATTTTGGCGCAGCCACTCGATAATTCTAATTCTGGAGCGCTCCTGGTAGAATTGCTGCCATTTTTCGTATTCTGAGTGGTGGTCAAAGACAAATTCTAGAAAGTTTTCTCTGGCTTCCTTAGATTGGATGATGTCCAACAACTTCTCTTTTGTATCTATGTCGTAGACTTTTTCATTAACGAACCCTTCCATCAGCTTTTTGGTTTCGTAAAAAGTAAGCTTTGGGATCAGCACATAACGGTCGATGTTTTTTTTCAGTTCATTCTCGATATTTTCAATTTCTGTTTCAGACTTATCCAAATCAATGTACAGAATAAAACCTTCCATCCTGTCGAGGTAGAAATCTCTTTCATCATTGGATTTTGCAAAGGCGTCCATTAATCTATGACACCGGATGATGAGGGGATTTTGCGCTTCCATTTTAGATTTTACTGCCATAATACTTTTCCGAACCTCTAATAGAATTTATAATGTTGTCATCATTTGTACTCAAAGAGGCCGTGAAAAAATTAGAATCCGCTTGATTTCGATCGAATTTTTTTAGGATTTTCATTTAAATGACCCCGCTCACAACGCTGACATCCGTTATGAGCGGGGGCATTTGAATGAAAAGACAAAAAAGATCGGGGAAAGCAAACCGGATCTCTATTTTTTCACAGCCTCAAAGATCCAGTCTAATTCAAAATGATATTCCCTTCAAATACTTTACGTGCAGGGCCGACTAGTTTGAGTGAGATTACCTCGCCAAAGTCACAGACAAGCTCTGTAATCAAGGATTCGCCGGAACGGGTTTTTACTTCAATCGTTCGCGTTCCCACAAGCTTGCCTTGATTTTTCGCATGAACAAAAGCCGCCGCAATTGCCCCGGTTCCACAAGCAAGTGTTTCTTTTTCAACACCTCTTTCATAAGTTCTTAACGAAAGGGTATCCTCATTTAACACCTGCATAAAATTAACATTTGTTCCCGCAGGTTGGAATGCTGAATGGTAGCGAAGAATTCTTCCGGTTTTCTGGACATCGACAACTAACACATTTTCCACTTGGCAAACTAGGTGCGGGACTCCCGTAAATGTCGCGTCGCAACGGATTCCATCGATCGTATGGAGCTTAGATTCCAACTTTGGCATGTTCATTTGAACTGACACAAGTCCATGGTTGACCTCAGAGGTCTTATAAATGCCTGAACGGGTTTCTATGGACAAATCGCTGGGGAAATGTAAGTCAACAGCAAATGCATGAAGACAGCGGATACCATTTCCGCACATTTCAGCCTCGGAACCGTCTTGGTTAAAAATGGTCATCTTAAGCTGTGCTTTCTGGGACCTGCCTAGAATGATGAGTCCATCGGCGCCAATCCCGTGATGTCTATCACAAAGATTTTGAATCTGTGGAGGGGAAATAGCAATGTGGGAACGTCCATCAACAAGGATGAAATCGTTCCCGCATCCAGAGTACTTTGCAAAATGCATTCTCACATGAACCTATCAGCCAGGGAGAGCCTGTGAAGTTTAGAGGTCTTTATAGGTGTGAACAATTTTATCTAATAAACCAAACTCAATAGCTTCTTCAGGAGAAAGCCACATATCCCTGTCAATCGCTTTTTCAATGGTTTTTTCATCTTTTCCGGTGGCTTTGACGTAAATGCGAACCAATTGTTTGCGGGTCTTCAACATTTCTTTAGCTTGAATTTCTAAATCTGTTGCCTGTCCCTGGATCGCGCCGCTTAAACGGGGTTGGTGAATTAAAATTCGCGAATTTGGTGTGGCAAATCGTCTTTTGGGGGCTGCGCAAAGGCTTAAGACCGATCCCATTGAAGCTGCGAGTCCTGTCACAAGCGTTGTCACCGGTGAGGTGATCATTTGGACTTGATCCCAAATCGCCATTCCTGCATCTACAGAGCCGCCCGGACTATTGATAACGAACAAAATCGGAGTGCCGGGGTTTGTTAATTCCAGATACCATAACTTTGCAATGATATCGTTGGCGCTTTCCATCATCACCGCATCGGATAAAAAGATCCGGCGAGATTCTAAAATAGTACCCTGAATTTTGTCTTGTAAGGATCTAAATCCTTGGACTGGAGGTGTTTCTTTCTCTGTTTTGGCCATCGTGTGCTCCGGTAAGTGAATATCTTTCGTTATTATCTCTTTTATTGCCTGTAAATTCAAGCAAATCTTTAGAGGTCTATTTCGGGGTAAAGCTTAAATTTTTGCAGCAGCTCCGAAACCCTCTGTTTTACCCTTGCGAAAACCTCGGGAGCTGTTATCCCCTGAGCCTTGCTAGGTTGTCCGGTTTTAGTTCCGGTTGCCGGTTCTGTATTTTCCAGGATCTCGATAATGCAGTCAGCGATTTCTTTCATTTCCTCTTTTCCCATTCCTAAAGTCGTTAATGCGGCCGTTCCTAGTCGGATCCCGCTTGTATACCAAGGACCGTTTTTATCAAAAGGTATTGCGTTGCGGTTGACTGTCATTCCTGCGGCACGTAGAACCGACTCCGCGATTCTTCCGGTTAAACCGGTTTGGGTAAGATCAACGATCATTAGGTGGTTTTCTGTCCCCCCAGTTACTAGGCGGAAACCTCGCTCTAAAAAGCGTGCGGCCATTGCCTGGCAGTTGTCGATGATTTTTTGGGCGTATTGCTGAAATTCCGGCGCGTTCGCTTCCTTAAACGCAATCGCCTTTGCCGCCAATACATGGGGAAGAGGGCCGCCAAGAACTAGCGGACAGCCTTTGTTCACCGTTTCAGCAAACTCTGCGGTGCACAACACAAAACCTCCGCGCGGACCTCTCAGGGTTTTGGGAGAGGTGGATGTGACAAA
>CAZENM010000163.1:0-5062 GCA_964513575.1 uncultured bacterium
TCGTGTACGGTTGTTTTGTCTGGAGAAGTAGGTACCAGCTAAAAATATCGAATTGCTGTCCCGGGCCATGGCTGAATTAAACACCGAACCGTATTATTTAGAGATTGGCGGTTATGGCACTGAAGAACAGAAGCTGAAAACATTGGCCGCTGAGCTTGGTTTAGGAGATTCTGTGGTGTTCCTCAGTCGCCTTGGGCGAGAGCAGGTGAGGGATGCCTTCTGGAGGGCACATTGCTTCGTCCTGCCCAGCGATTATGAAACACAGGGGTGTGTGTATGTGGAGGCAATGTCCTGCGGGATTCCTTCTATCGCCACTCGGTGCGGAGGTCCTGAAGATACGATTACTCCGGAGACTGGGCTTTTGATCCCCAAAAATGATTTGGGGGCTTTGGTGGGTGCTATTCGAACGATTTCACAAAAGACTTACGACCCGAAGAAGATCCGCAATCGAGCCTTGCAGGTGTATAGCGCAAAAACCTATACGAATAGAATTTTGGAGATCTTTCAATTATGAATATTAAAATATCGTCGCTCTTCAAAGATTCTCTTGTTTACAGCTTAGGAGCGGTGCTGTCTCGGTTTTTTGCGTTCTGGCTTCTACCCCTGACGACTAGCTATCTTACACCTGCAGATTATGGGATTGTGGGGAATTTGGCGGTTCTATCGATGCTCTTGATTGGGTTGTTTCAGCTTGGAATGAATACATCTATCGCTCCCGTATATTATTCTGAGAAAGATAAGCCTTCCGGTGTTATCTGGGGAGCGTTTATAACTCTGCTTCTGAATGCGGTTGTTTTATGTGGAGTGTTCGGGTGGTTTAAGGAGTCGATCAGCCTGATTTTGTTGAAAGACGCGGGGTATGGACGGTTAGTCTTTATCAGCCTATTAACCACTGCCTTTACCGCCTGTCAGATGCCTTTTATTTTCTATTTGCGAGCCGTGCAAAAAGCTCGATTGGTTTTGATTTTGTGTCTTTTAGATGTCTTAATCGCAAACAGTTTAATGATCCTATTTGTGATGGTCTTGGAAAGAGGCGCGGTGGGGGTTGTTGAGGCTCAATGTTTGAGTCTTTTTGCGAGCGTGTTGTTGTATTCTGCGGTGATTCTTCCAAAGCTTCCGTTTTCGTTTCCGTGGAACCGGGTTGTCGAGATGATTAAAGTGGGAGCTCCGGTAATTTACGGATTTCTTGGCTTCTTTTTACTCCAATCAGCTTCTAGATATATGATTCAATGGTATGTGAGCGAGGATGAAGCCGGATTGTTTTTTGTGGGGTCTAACTTCGCGAAGGTGATTGAGTTAGGTCTTTGGGGGTTTGTAAGCGCTTGGATTCCCTATTTTAATTCATTTTCCGGGCGTGAAGAAGAAGGAGCTGTGTATTTTAGCAAAGTGTTGAACTATTTTGTGTTTGGGATGTCAGTCGTTTCGCTTTGTTTTTTTCTGTTCGCGCGTCTTGTTGTAACCTTGATGGTTCAAGAGCCTTTTTATCCCGTGTGGACTATTGTAGGAATTCTAAGTCTTGCTCAGGCGTCCTGGGGGATTTATGTGATCTCCTATACCGGTCTAGTGATAAAAAAACGTACATTTTTACTTTCCTGCATGGAAATCGCCGCGGGGGTTTGTTGCATTGGGTTAAATGCCTTATTGATTCCTTTGTGGAAGATGGAGGGGGCTGCCATAGCAACATTATTGGGTTTTTTAATGCTAATTGCGCTGAGTTTTAGGTTAAATCAACGCATTTTACCTGTTCCCTATGATGGGAGGCGGATCGCAAAAACGATGCTCCCCTTTGCCGCCATTGCGGCGTATTCTTATCTTCCCATTGAATCGCTTGCCGTTTACACTTTCGGGGGAACCGTGTTGTTGGGGATCTTTATTGCCTATTTGTGGAAGCAGGTGCTTCACGCGGATGAGCGGGATATCGTATTGAAAAAATTAGGATGGAGTCAAGAGCCGTGTGTGGAATATCAGCAATCATAAGGGTGCATCAGGGAGACCTGACTTTTATTCAGGCTATGAACGACCTGATTCACCACCGCGGACCTGATGATCAAGGTGTTCGTGTTTTTGAGGATCGAGTGGCCTTGGGGCATCGCCGTCTTTCAATCCTGGACCTAACCAGTGCCGGACATCAGCCTATGAAGGATCCTTCCGGTAGGTATTGGATTAGTTATAATGGAGAAGTCTATAACTACAGAGAGATCCGTGAAGAGCTCCGAAGTTTAGGACATTCCTTCCATACCCAAACGGATACCGAGGTGATTTTGGCTGCTTATGCCGAATGGGGAACGGAGTGCTTAAACCGTTTTAACGGGATGTTTGCATTTGTTCTTTACGATTCGTTAAAGCGGATGGTTTTCGCCGCACGCGATCGGTTTGGAGTTAAGCCCCTGTATTATCGGTTTTTGGATGGTGTTTTAGCGATTGGATCTGAGATTAAGCAGTTTACAGGATTACCGGGGTGGGAATTCAAGGCTAACGGACAGCGAGCCTACGACTTTTTAAATTGGGGTGTTTTGGATCATACTTCCGAGACATTATTTTCCGGAATCCACCAGTTGCGCGGGGGGCAATCATTCCATTTTCATATCGACAGTCTTGCTGAAGAAGCACCGCGGCCAATTCAGTGGTATGTGTTGGAGGGGCGTCCATTTTCCGGAAGCTTTGAAGAAGCCTCGGAGACTTACAAGGAATTTCTTTACGACAGCGTTCGCCTAAGGCTTCATGCCGATGTGGATGTCGGATCGTGTCTTTCGGGAGGATTGGATTCTTCGACAATCGTGTGTATGGCCCACGAGTTGATCAAGGCAACCAATGGAAAGTTGAAAACCTTTACTGCCGGTTCGGAGATTTCCCGTTTTGATGAATCTGAATTTGTAGATGCTGTCGTACAAAAGACGGGTGTAGATTCATTTAAAATTATCCCAAACATTACTGAGCTATTTAAAATACTTCCTGAACTTGTTTGGCATCAAGATGAACCATTTATCTCCAGCAGTGTGTTTGCCCAGTGGGAGATTTTTAGGGATGTGAAGGATCAAGGAATAAAGGTGATGCTTGATGGTCAGGGTGCTGATGAGCATCTTGGGGGTTATCATGGTTTTTTCGCGAATCATTTGTACGATTTATTTTATTCATTGAAATGGGGAAAGCTTGTTTCACAAGCCATGAAAACTAAACAGCGCCACCCTCAGTTACCGTTGCTGTCAATGTTGTTCAATAAATTCACTCCTGGGATTGTGCAGCAAAGAATGAGGAGTCTTTTGGGGAAAACTTCTATTTCTGCGGATTGGATCTGTTCTTCCACATTGGGAGCTGCGGAATCTCTTCCATATCCCTCCTCCCACCCATTTATAGCACAAAGTAAGCAGCAAATTCTGCAGTCGAGTGTTCCGATGCTGCTCCATTTTGAGGATCGCAATTCGATGGCGCATTCGGTGGAGTCGCGAACGCCTTTTCTCGATTATCGTTTGGTGGAATTTGCGTTAGGATGTCCTTCCGAGTATAAAGTCAAAAATGGGGTGACAAAGTGTCTTTTGAGGGCTGCCGCTAAAGGGATTCTACCTGAAAAAATTCTCCACCGTCACGACAAAATGGGTTTTCTGACCGCAGAGGAAGTTTGGTTTAAGGAGCAAGCCCCTAAACAGTTGTTGGAGGGTATTGGGCGCGCGATTGAGATTTCTAATGGAGCGATATCAGCAAAAATGTACCAAAGAACTCAAGAAATGATCCAGGGGAGCCGTCCTTTCGATTATTCGTATTGGAGAGCTTTATGTTATGGGGCTTGGCTTGAAAAATTTTCATCAGTTCCCGTGCCATATATATACCCATGAGGCTGTAAAAAATCAGATTGCAATTTTCCGAGGTGTAGCATTATACTCTTAAGTACTGCGGGGCGTTAGCTCAATTGGTAGAGCGCAACAATGGCATTGTTGAGGTCATCGGTTCGATTCCGATACGCTCCATTCCCTTCAGGATTCTATTTTTTCGTCACATAAATCCGTTGCTACTAATAGAGCGCCATGATACACACAAGTGTTTTATGGTTAGGAACTATGTTTAAAGCTCGTCTCATTTCATTTTTTGGATTTGTTGTTGTAACGGTTTTATTTTCAACTGTTTCCGCGTATAATCTTCCTCCGCTAAACTTAGGCTACACCAGTTTTTTGGACGGAGGTGTGGGACCTGCGATGCCCGGCTTTGTTTTTCAAGAATATTTACAATACTACGAATCCAATCGATTTTTGGATCAGAATGGAAAGAAAATTCCCGGGATAAAAGACCCTGATTTTTCAGCTTATGTGTCCCTCTCTCAATTCCTCTATACGACTAAAATTGAAGTGTTGAAAGGAAAGTTAGGATTTAATTGCATCGTTCCCTGTGTATTTTCGACTCATCTGAATAAGAACCTTTTGCAAATTAAGTCTAGCGGAGGGGGTTTTGGCGATTTGTTATGCTGTGCTTATATTCAATGGGATACGGTAATGCGTGGAGATGTTCCTGTTTTTTCAAGTCGTATTGAAATGAATGTAAGCCTTCCAACGGGAAAGTGTCGGGAGCCGCAAGATGCGATTAACCCGGGAGCAGGATTTTATTACATCACCCCGTATTGGGCAGGCACATTGTTTTTTACCCCTAAATTGTCCGCGTCTTGGCGTTTGCATTACCTTTGGTGCGGCAGGGATAAAAAGACTCACATCCAGGCTGGGCAGAGCGTGTTCTCGAATTATTCCTTGGAGTATCAAGTAAAAGAGAATTTTTATGCCGGGATTAATGGGTATTTTCTGGAGCAGTTTCAGAATAGTAAACTCAATAATAAAACCATTCCTAATAGTCGCGAGAGTTTGTTTTCTATAGGACCGGGCGTGCTTTATCTCCCTTCAAAAAACTTAAATATTTTTGCGAATTTTTATTTTGAGACTTATGCCAGAAATAGACCTAAAGGCTTTAGAGCTAATTTAAGGGCTGTAAAAATATTTTAATCAAATTTATTCCCGGGGAGATAATGAATTGGACTCAAAATCTATTGAAGCAGACAGTGAATCTCCTCCGTTAAGTCTATCTG
>CAZENM010000163.1:5072-5590 GCA_964513575.1 uncultured bacterium
GCGCGACAATGGTTGGAGCGAGGAGTGATTTTTTCGTATGAGCAGGGTAAGGTTCTTTTAGGGTGGGGAGAATCCTATTGGGATAAAGAACCTGTTTTGGAGGGTTCGAGTTGGTTTTATTTTCCGGACTATTTTCTGCGAAATGAACGTCCATGGCTGCATTTTGAGAAAAGTATCGTCATAGGTGTTAATGAGTTATTATCGTTGCTAGCCAAAATTCCGTTGGAATTTCCCAGTCCCTTGCATTGGCAAGGTCCGTCTAAAGAAGAATTTGAAACGGGATTTAATAACCTGCAGAAGCTGTTTCGCACCACCGAGTTAGAAAAAGTAGTGCTTTATACTGTATCGAAGTCAGCAAAGCCGTTTACTTCTCGCCATCGGCAAAATGTTTTACTCTGTATTTTACGATATATTAAGGATGCGCAGGCTTTTGCTGATGGTTTTTGGGAAAATTCAGAGGTAGTGATGGGGGCAACGGCCGGGCTGTTATTTAAGTTGAATCATACCACTACCCCGAT
>CAZENM010000164.1:0-5562 GCA_964513575.1 uncultured bacterium
ACGCACTGAATTAAAGATCGTTTCTGTATCCAGAGGTTTAATCGTACGCAGGTCGATCACTTCGATGTCGATCCCCTGTTTCTCCAACTCCGCAGCTGCTTCGGCACAGAGGGCGACCATTCTCCCATGTGATACTAGCGTGAGATCACTCCCCTCTCTCACAACCGAGGCCTTCCCGATAGGCACTAAATACTCACCCGTCGGAATTTCCATTTTATCACCGTACTGGAGTTCGCACTCTAAAAATAGAACTGGATTATTATTTCTGATCGCGGATTTTAACAAACCTTTAGCGTCGTAAGAGTTGCTAGGCGCTAGGATGATCAACCCCGGAATATTGGAATAGATATTTTCAACACAATGAGAATGCTGACTGGAAACTTGCGCAGCAGCGCCATTGGGTCCGCGGAAGACGATAGGGACTGAAAACCGGTTACCCGACATGTAGTACATTTTTGCGGCGTTAGAAATAATTTGGTCGGCAGCAACCAATGAAAAATTAAAACTCATGAATTCAATCACCGGACGCAGCCCCGCCATGGCAGCTCCAATCCCCAGGCCGGCAAAACCGGTTTCGGAGATCGGGGTATCTATCACACGTTTTGGGCCCCATTTATCCAGAAGCCCTTTTGTGACCTTATAAGCGCCGTTATATTCGGCAACTTCCTCTCCCATGATAAACACATTGGGATCGCGGGTCATCTCCTCGTCAAGCGCTTGGCGAAGAGCTTCTCTCATTTCAACAATTTGTGTGTTGCTCATGACACTCTCCGTTTAAGGGGCAAATACATCAGTTCCGAGAGTCGATAATTCAGGCCAAGGGCTTTCCTCGGCGAATTTCATCGCTTGTTGCATCTCTTCACGTTGTTCTTTGTCTATCTGTTTATAGGTTTCTTCATCTAAAAATCCCGCTTCTATCATTTGAAGCTTCAACATGGTAATGGGATCGCGGGACATCGATTCTTTTAATTCATCTCTAGAACGGTAAAGGCCGGGATCCGATATGGAATGTCCTTTAAAGCGTTCGCATACGCACTCGACCAAAACAGGACGACTGTCTATTTTGATTTGTTCGAAGATGTGCTTAAAGCCTTGGTAGCAGTTGAAAAAGTCCATTCCATCCAGCGTATAACTCTTCATCCCATATCCTGGAGCTTTATCTTCCGCGATACGTTCGACTGACACAGCGCGCTCTACAGCGGTTCCCATGCCCCAAAGATTATTTTCAATGACGGTCACTAAGGGAAGGTCCCAGAGGGCTGCAAGGTTTAAGGCCTCGTGGAAGGCACCTTGAACAACTGCGCCATCACCCAAAAATCCGAGGGCAACTTTTCCATTTTCTTCTTTATATTTTGCGGCGAAAGCAGCCCCGGCAGCGATCGGTATTTGTCCGCCGACGATCCCAAAGCCGCCCATCAGGCGATCGGTATAGAGGTGCATGGAGCCGCCCCGCCCCTTAGCATTCCCTGTGGAACGACCATAGAATTCGGCCATCATTTCATTTGGGGTTGCCCCGAGCAGTAGTGCCAAAGCGTGGCATCGATAGGAGGTAATCCACCACTGATCGACCCCGAACACCTCTACAGCGGCAGTTTGAATAGCTTCTTGTCCTACATAGGAATGAAAGAATCCACCCACCAGTCCCTGAAGATAAGCAGACTCAGCGCGTGTTTCGAAATTGCGAATCCTGAGCATCTGCGTTAGGATTTTCAGAAGCTTATCCTTGCCTAGTTGCTGGATCAGTTGTTTAGAATTCGAAGGAAAAAAGGTTCTCATGTCTACCTAAATTATCGCATTTGCAAATACACCTGTATCTTATCAAACCGACAGATTAGCAGCAACGAGACACATTAGGAATGGAGCGATTTGCGTCAGGCGCAATCTCTTCCACTTCCTGAGGGGTGAGTTCCTTGTCCACCACAGCAGTCACGCAGGAATCCGACCACACATTCAGTGAAGTTTCCAACATATCGATAAAGGCATAAAACGGAAGAATTACCCCTAAAATATTCAATGGGACGTTCATGGAAGCTAACAATGCGCTAGATAAAAAGTAGCATCCCATTGGAACGCCGGCATTTCCCACAGCTGCAATTGTCGCGATGAAAACCCAGGCAATCATTTCGACTCCGGAAAACGTCATTCCGTTAGACATCGACACGAACAATACAGTCGTAAGAATAAATGCCGCGCACCCGTTCATATTAATCGAAGTGCAAAGGGGCAGCGAAAAACGGGCGACCTTATGGCTAATTCCGGCATTCTCTTCCGCACAACGCATCGCTGTAGGTAAAGCCGCCGCAGAAGATTTTGTAAGAAAAGCGACATACAGAGAAGGAAACATTGCCTTTGCCAACTTAAGTGGAGGTATCCCCTTAAATTTTAACAGCGCGGGGAGAACGACCACCCCTTGAATCACATTTGCTGCAACCACGCAGGCTAAATAAAGCCCTAAGCTCTTCAACTCCAAACCTTGCTTTAAGTCTTTGATAAACAGGGATAAAAACGCCCAAATTGCGAAAGGCATCAGCTGTACGATCCAAATAGTAATCTTCATAATAGCTGCGTAAAGACTGGAAAATACTGAATGAAGAGTTTTCCTGTTGTGATCGGGCAATGACAGGATCGAAACACTAAGCAACATCGCCAGAAGAAGAACACCGACGGCGTTGTTCTCATTAAAAGGTTTAATGACATTCGAGGGTATGGTCTGCAGTAAATAAGACATATAGCTGGGCTGGGTCCCTGTTAACAACACGACATTTTCCGCCTCAACAGTCACCGGGCCGACAGGATTAACCACTATAAATAACAATAATGCCAGCGCTGCGGCAATTAATGTCGTCAACAGCGTATAAGTGATTACTTTTTTTCCCAAACTTTTAACTTCCGTAACACTCTCCATCCCACAAGCGGTCGAAACAATCGATAAAAAGATAATTGGAAGACTGACAAGCTTCAACAAATTCATGAATATTTCCGAAACTGTACCGGCCACGGTATAGATCGTAGGATTATTCAAATAACCTGTTAGCAACCCCAACAGAACAGCAAGGGCAAACTGCCGGTTTTTTGTAAAATTAAAAGTAAGCATAAATCCCTATCGCGTAAATATAACAAGATAATCTGATTTATGCTTTTTCTTGTCAATTAGTGGCTGGTGTAATCCGTGTAAAAGTCATCTGTTCTTTAGGGATAAAAAGGAATTGTTTACCCTCATTCGGGATCCTTAGCTCGGTCTCCTCGCCTAATTTGTCAACCACTGCAAAGGTGATCGCCTTTTCGCCAGAAATGTGCCTCTTCAAAGTTTCAAAACAAACTAGATCGCCGTGATTTAAATCCTTTAGCGCCACTCCATCTTCTTTATGAATTTTTCCTGTCTTGCTTAAATCTTCCAGCTGGATCTTTAATGGCCCCTCTTCGGAGTGGTTGAGCATTTGCTGCAGTTTTTCGTAAGTCCTAAACCCATCCTGCCATTTATCGTTATAATAACGAATATTGTATTCGTTATTTCTTTCTAGGGGCTTTTGAGAAATCACTTTATCAATTTTAAATGCTGCGATTATTGACTTGTACTGCGTTAACCTGCTTTTTAACTCAGGCGTTGTGCTCATTTTTTCCAGCTTGCTAATTTGGTCGATTAAGTTTTCAACATCGCAGTGTGTAATGTGGGGTCTTAGTCTTGGGTTCGCAGTGATTTGCTCGATGAACAAGCAAATACTGGAGAATTTTTCATCGATTTTACCTGTTTTTTGTTCCTGGCCCAGGTTAACCACCTGATCGAACACCTTGAGTAATTCATCTTCAGTTTTACTAGTCAATACCCGCATCGAATCGATCTGATGCTGGGGGATTTGAATATCCCCTTTAGTACTTTCCACTGAAGCGATTCCTGCGAATACATTATTTATGTAAACTTTAACAAGTTCACCCATATCGCTAGTGCTTTTGACGTCAATTTTTTCGGCATCTAAAGTCTTGTATTCAGACAATTTCACTAATAACAAATCAGCATCTGCCATAACAACCTCCGGTTACTAAAACAACACACTATTAAAATTTTAACTTACAATAAATTAACTAATCAATCTATTAATTGAATTAACACACTTTATTAAACATCCATCACAGTAAAAATGAGTGTTATTTATCTGTCTCCCTTCAATATTAGAGGACTAAATAAATACCGAAAAAAAATCCAAGAAACGAGAGCTTCGAGAGTGTTTTTTTTCGATACCATCAAAACCCCCGCAATCCAAAATTTCAACAATAATAACATTCCACAACCACCCTCGAAGGGCGGTGACGGACTGTAGCCCAGGTTAAGTCCTTCAGACGAGCGCCAGCGAGGAATGAGGGACGCAACCCTGGGTAAAGACAAGAAGAATAATCGTACTCCCGAAGGGACGTACCGGTAAAATCTCAGTCGTAAGCATTAATTGAATTTGGTACGGGATTGTTTGAGCACAGCGGTCCACACAAGCTAAAGCATGTGCAACGAGTACGGAATCAACTTTAAACGTGTGCTACACATCATTCTCTTCTTAAGAATATCAGCGGGAACTAAAAATCTCATAATTTCCACGGTTTATACTACCTGCGAAATCGATATACACAGGAGATCCCTGATGAAAGTTTGCAAAAAACTTTCGAAAGTCTGTTTGGCAACAGCAATGCTATCTGCCGGATACACTTCTTCGGTCAGGGCGGACGATAAACCTCAACATAAGAACTTCATTCACAAATTAAGCGATAGAGATTAGTATGACATCGCACTAAATTGATTGTTTTGGCTGCGTCGAAGCACAAACAGTCAATTTAAGCGCAACGGCCTACATGAGTGTCTAGTTAATCCTGACGCTCATATTAATAAAAAAGGGATATTATGTGCTCTATAAGTATAAAAGAACCAAAACATCTTTATATCATTTTATCCAACCAGGATTGGCAAGAGTCTCAAATGAAGACCACGGTTGTTATCACTACTCATGAAGATGTTTTTATTCATCTTGCGACAGAGGGCCAACTGGACCGCATTATAGAAAAATATTGGTCTAGTGTGCCTCAACACGTTGTTTTAAAATTAGATACGGCCAGACTCGAAGGAAAACTCGTTTACGAAGTAAATCCCGGTGGGTCAACGAAATATTATCATCTGTATAATGGCGCCATCCCTCTTAATTCAGTTATCGAGTTTAGGACCATTAATCACTAAAATCAACTCGTTCACACCACAGGCGTTAGCCTGTAGTGGACTGTTGGTGCTCCGCGTCACGTTTTCCATTTGAATCAATGCTTTCGTAGCACATGCTTTAGAGGTGATTGAATTTGGGATGGATCAGACGGTCTACAGAATGAGCATGGCGTCGCCATAGGAATAAAAACGAAAACGCTCCCGAATTGCCTTCTGATACGCTTCCCTTGCTAACTCCACTCCCATAAACGCACTTACCAACATCAATAACGTCGAACCAGGCAAATGAAAATTCGTCAACAAGCTATCCACCCGCTTAAAAGTATACCCCGGGTAAATAAAAATATCAGTGTTGTAATGACCAGGTA
>CAZENM010000165.1:0-5535 GCA_964513575.1 uncultured bacterium
ATATGAGGAACCTTGGTCACTCACTCCGGCAAATCATGCCCCTCAGGAAAACGATGCCATTGAATATGCCATCTATTCCCTTCAAAAGGAGTTGAATAAAACTTGAATCCTGCAACTTCAACAAGGCTTTCATCATCTCGCTTATCTGTGGTTGGTATTCCGTAATGGTGATAACGTCTCATTAATATCCTCGATAGTATCCTCAATGCCAGCAAAACAACGCGATCGAATCAAGAATTCTGAATTAGGGGACTCCTTAACGTGTATTCGTAAGATTACTTTTTGGAGTGCTGCGGCTTATGGCTGTGTTTTGATTTGGATAGACAAATGACGAATGTCAAACCTGACACCTTTTTTCTAATCATGGAATCATGATCTGTATCCTCAAAAATAAAAAAAATCGCTGAGCCAAATTAAATTGGCCTTTGAAGGGCTTTTGATTCGAAGGGTGAAAAAGCATCGCGTACGCTTCTTAGAAGAGTAGATTATAGCGATATAGACTACTTTCTACCCCCCATTCCGGTGACATTTTTCGGCCCGAGAGCGATTATTTTAGACAAAAAAATTTACAGCCTATTTAGAAAATACCCTTTCTGTTAATATATAAAAAAAATCTCACAAGAAAGAAAGGCTTTTTCTTGTAAGAATTTTCATAAATGAAAGAAGGAGAATTATTGTGGCTAAATCTAAAGGAAAAGTTAAGTTTTTTAACGAACAAAAAGGTTTTGGTTTTATTACACCTGACAACGGTGGCAAAGACCTATTTGTACACGCTAACAACATTCAGGGCGATCCTGACTTAATGCGCGAAGGACAAATCGTAGAGTATACAGAAGGCCAAGGACGCAAAGGTCCAGAAGCAACAGAAGTTACACCTCTCTAATCGATAACTCATTCTAGAAAAAAATATGAAACACATCTAAATTCATGTCATAAGTTCTGAATGCTAATCTCCACCTATTTAGGGGACTCTGTCCCCTATACCTATCCCCCACCAAAGGAGCAAGCTCCTCTGGACTCCTTTATTGTTAATCCCTAGGATTACTTTTGGGAGCGCTACGACTTGTCGCAGCTTTCATACACCTCGACTTGTCGAGGTGTTTTGCTTTAATTTTCCCTTTCCAATCGGTTTGCCAAGCGCCAGCCCATCCACCCCGACGTTGCCGCTAACACCGCCCATACGACACCAAATACCGCCACATGAGCTCCCAAACCCCGAAATACATTGATAAATGACAATGAGACAAGATCCCCTGCTCGCCACACCACCGTATCCACCGCATTTTTCCCCTTATAACGGATATCCCGCGAAACAAGAGTATAAAGCGTTTCTCGCGCAGGCTGAATCATGCCATAGGAAAGAGATCGAGTAAGAATCTGTACTAACGCCACCCATGGCATTGGGCCTAGCACCAACGCACAGGGATCATTAATAAAAGCCATCGTTAAGCTGATAAAAACGACTATAGCACCCCATACCGCAAACACTAAGCCGGCCCCATAGCGCACTAACAACCATCGGGTCACTATCAATTGAACGCCGATCTGGATAATATTAGCCGACAAGTCCATATTGGCAGCAAAGCGGGTCTGACCAATCACATCATGAGGGAAAGTAACGCCGGAATAATCGGTGATTAACACATAGGCAATAGTTCCGATGGCATCATTCAACAGCATCATCAAAGACATAATCCCAATGAATCTGTTGGAAAAAATTTGTTTCAAGCCGTCCCAAATTCCACCACCCACCGCAGCTTCGTTATTCAGCTCAAATCGATGAACTCCGTGCTTATGCGCCCAGCTTCCAAGAAATAGCACACATACAACCGCAACGCTAAGCAACAGAGCCGACACCCCCAACAAGTATGCGGAACCAATCACCTCAACTAAGTTGCTTGTAATCGTAGGACCCATGATTGCTCCAGCCGTACCGCCCAATGCGATTATTGGATACAAACGACGGGCCTGAGCATCGCTCCAGATATCGCTCATAAAACTCCAAAACACCGACACCACGAACAGATTGAAAACACTTACCCAAACAAAGAACAAAATACCCAGACTTCGTGTGGAGAGCAAACTTTGATCATTAAACAATATGATGAATACCAACAGGCAAACGATGAAAATTATATTTACAAACGGCATGATCACACGGCGCGGCCAGCGAGAGACCCCCCACGCAAACAGAGGCGTTAACACTAATGTCGCTACAAAAATAGCCGTGAAAAACCACGGCAATTGCTCCGAGCCAACTTCTACCGCGAGTTGATCGCGTAAGGGTCGGATGACGTAATATGCCGATAAAATAGAGAAATAATAAAGAAATGAAAGGATCGCTCCAACCCATTCTTCAGATTTTACATTTATGCTAGGTTTATCATTCATCGACCTTTACCACTCTATCTTTGTAATAAGAGAACCTTGGCTTCATCCTAGTACCGCAAATCAAAAAATTCAATGGCTATTGTATCAACTTAAGGGCTTGTGCTCCCCCTTGTTCTTGACATTATCTGTAGGATTTGAATTAATGAAAAAAAATCAGATTCAATATTTTATTTCAGGAAAAACCCCTATGGATACTTTTGAAGCAATTAAAACACGCCGCTCATTGAAGCATTTTGATTCTTCTCATCGTTTTACTAAAGAAGAGGAAGAAAAATTACTAGATATGGCCATGCAGGCACCATCGTCATTCAATATCCAACACTGGCGTCTGGTGAAAGTCACAGATCCTGAACTGCGTCAAAAAATCCGTGCTGCGGCTGTGAATCAAGATCAGGTGACTGACGCGTCTCTTCTGTTTGTTGTTTGCGCGGATGTGAATGCTTGGGAAAAAAACCCACAGAACTATTGGCGTAATGCCCCACAAGCAGTTCAGGATTTTTTGGTGCCTTGGATTGGACAGTTTTATGCGGGTAAGGATCAGTTACAACGCGATGAAGCGATGCGGTCAGTGGGACTTATAGCCCAAACCATGATGCTTACAGCCAAAGCTATGGGGTATGATTCCTGTCCAATGATTGGGTTCGATGCCGACAAAGTTGCTGAGCTGATCAAACTCCCCCACGATCATGTGATCGGCATGTTACTTACCATTGGCAAAGGAACTAAACCTTCTTGGCCAAAGCCCGGATATATTCAAAAGACGGAAATGGTGATTGAAAACCATTTCTAACTGCCTCTCTTAGATTAAAGGATCGAAAATGCCAGAAAAAATCCATCGCTATCCATTACAGATTAAGGAAATTGATCTGGATGTCTATGCACATGTGAACAATACGACATACCTTACGTTCTTTGAAGAAGCTCGGTGGGATTTCATTAACAGTAACGGTTATGGATACTCAAAAATTATGGAAACCGGATTCGGCCCGATTGTGCTCGAAACAACGATTCGATATCTTAAGGAGCTAAGGCTAAGAGATGTAATCACCATCGAAACTAGCGTGACTTCCTATGAAAAAAAAATCGGTAAAATACTCCAAAAAATGGTGCGGGACAATGAGATCTGCTGTACCGCGGAATTTACGATAGCACTTTTCGATCTTAAGGAGCGAAAAATCGTTTTACCTTCGCCCGATTGGCGAAAAGCTATGGAGCTTGAGGACTAATGAGGTGATTAGCATCTCCCAAGCAATAAAAATCTAAAGGGCTCTCGGAGGCTATGAAAAAATAGAGATCCAGTTTGCTTTCACCGATCTTTTTGTCTTTTCATTCAAATGCCCCCGCTCATAACGGATGTTAGCGTTGTGAGCGGGGACATTTAAATGAAAATCCTAAAAAACTCGATCGAATTCAAACGGATTCTAATTTTTTCACAACCTCTCAGATAGGGCCAATGATTAAAGCTCTGCAAATTGACTTTCTCTTGATTCAAAAAATCATTTATGAAACAGTGAAATTTGATCAAAGGAGTCATGGAGCTATGGAATTTACCCACGAAGTCATTGATGATTTTATCTTAATCCATGTGGATGGAGACAACCTCGACGCCGGCCGTTCGTATGAATTTAAGGAAGAAATTAAACAGTTGGTTGATGAGAAAAGAATTTTTCGCCTAGTCATTGATCTCAGCTCTATTCGATTCATTGACAGCTCTGGATTGGGCTGTTTAATCGCTGCGCTTAGGCTTTCACATGCCGGGAATGGCGAAGTACGTTTATGCGGGATGTGTAAACAAGTGCGTTCTGTTTTCGAGTTAGTTTCCCTGGACAAGCTATTCCTAACCTTTATAACCCCCGAAGAAGCCGTTCAATCTTTCCGAGTTTCAGTATAGCAGTCACTTGCGGCAAAAACCCTCGATTCTTATAAATACGTTATAAGCATTAATTCAGGAGTGAGTCTCACATGAAAAAATCTATACTAACCTGTGCTTTCCCCTTATTTTTATCATTTGGAACTTGCTCAGATGCTGCAGTCCCTTCTTATATGTCAAATACCGTTGATTTTAGGGGTGTCGCAAAAAATGGAATTCCCGCCGTGGTTTTAATTCGAGTCGCAGGTAACTCGACACCAGGGTTAGCGACTGAATCATTTTTGAATGATGAAAGATTCGAAGCGTTTGGTGATCCTTTTTGGGATCGCTTTTTTAGCTTTCCCTTTCCAAAAAATAAGATGGCCCAAGCAAGACAGCCGCAAACAATGGGTCAGGCATCCGGATTTATCATTTCTCCAGATGGTTATATCCTTACGAACAGTCACGTGGTCAAAGATGCTTCAGAGATTATTGTCACTTTGTTAAACGGAAACGAATACCACGCGAAGATTGTGGGTCTTGATCCTAGCACAGACGTAGCCCTGATCAAAATCGATCAAACAGATCTCCCTTACCTTAAACTTGGAAACTCCGACGAGTTGGAGGTTGGCGAGTGGGTAGTCGCGATTGGTACCCCATTGGGACTTCAAGCTTCTGTCACCTCCGGAATCGTGAGCGCTTTAGGACGAAATAATCTAGACCTTGCTAAAATTGAAGATTTTATACAAACCGATACAGCAGTTAACCAAGGCAGCTCCGGGGGGCCTCTTTTAGACCTAACCGGAAATGTCATAGGAATCAATACCGCCATCGTGACGAATAAAGGGGGCGGTGGATCTATGGGAATCGGTTTTGCTATCCCTAGCAATATCGTCTCGAATATCTTGGATCAATTAAAGACTAAAGGAAGCGTCACTCGAGGCTTCCTAGGTGTGACTTTACAAAAAGTCGACACCGATTTGGCCGCCGCTTTTGGACTTAAAAAGGCCGAAGGGGCCTTAGTAGCCGATATTGCAAAGGGATCACCCGCGGAAAAAGGGGGCATCAAACAAGGCGATATCATCACCACCTATAATCATGCGGCAGTCAAAGACAATGGTATGCTCCGGAACATGGTATCGCTGACAACTCCCGGGCAAGAAGCCAGGGTTGATGTGCTTCGCGAAGGTAAACCACTATCATTTACTCTTCCAGTAGGAGAACTTCCCGGAGACCACATTGCGACGATCCTTCATCCCACTTAAGGTGTTGTTGGGGTGTCACTCAATAAGCTC
>CAZENM010000166.1:0-5442 GCA_964513575.1 uncultured bacterium
TTGATGGCCTGGGGAGAGACATCGCGGCGGATAGCCGAAATCGCTTCAGTCAGAGGAATCTTCTTAGGGCATACTTTGACGCAGTTTTGGGCGTTACCGCAGCTGGAGATTCCTCCCTCTTCCATGAGAGTGCGGAGCCTTTTGGCCTTTTCGTGCTCACCAGTGGGGTTCATATTAAAGAAACGCACTTGCCCGATGATCTGGGGACCGACAAACTCAGAGTGGGAGTTGACTTGAGGGCATGACTCCACACAGCACCCGCAGGTCATGCAGGTGGACAGGGTGTACATTAATTCTTGTTTTTCCGGGCTGATTTTAGGGCCGAATCCTTTGTCCCAGGAGCCATCGGCTTCGATCCATCCGTGAACTTTTTTCAGGTTATCGAACATGAGGCTTCTATCGACGATCAGGTCGCGTACTAAGGGGAATTTTGAAAATGGAGCCAGAGTGATCACATTGCTGCCGGTTTCTTTAATGATGTTTTCTACTAACGCAGTGCAGGACTGTCTTGGGCGACCGTTGACAAGCATCGAGCATGAGCCGCACACCTCTTCTAGGCAACCTGATTCCCAAACCACCGGAGTGACCCTTTTTCCCTCGCGCGTCACGGGGTTTTTTTGGATTTCCATTAATGCCGAGATAATATTGAAACCCAGAACTCGCTTCATCTCGAATTCTTCCCAATACTGTTTTCCTGGATTTCCTCTCCAAATTTTTAAGATAAAGGTGGAAGATTGATTTTCCATGATGATCTCCTAGTGATCTGTAATTAAAATTTCCCGTCAAAACTTTTAGATCGGCAAGGTTATATTTTCGGGAATATTTTCAAGTTTGGGCTTCACTTTTTTTGCATGAGAGTAGTCTCTATGCACCGGTTTTAGGTAGCGAGTGTCGACAGGTTTGAAGGTGATTTCTACGGATTCAGTTTTGGGGTTAAAAGAAGCCATGGTGGTCTTTAGCCAGTGTTCGTCGTCGCGGTTGGGGTGTTCAGGCTTGAAGTGCGCTCCGCGGGACTCATTCCTTTGCCGGGCCCCAAGGGCGATCACTTCGGCCAGGTCTAACATCGGCTCAAACTGCTTTGCGAAAATATAGGTTTGGTTAGCGAATTGTCCTTTGTCGTCGAGGGTGATCCTTTTGGATCGTTCGCGGATCGATTTTATCGCTGCAAGAGTCGCTTGCAGATCTTTGTTGTTTCGTTTAACGGTGACGTTGTTAACCATCCAATTCGAAAGTTCGTCGTGGAGGAGGTGAATGTTCTCGGGACCATTTCGTGACATGATTTCCGCGCGGCTTTCTTCCTCGACTTTCAGAGCATCGGTAAATATTTTTGCAGGGACATCGTGTGGGATTTTAGCGATACTGTTTAAGTAGTTAGGGACTTCCCCACCCACCACAAGCCCACTGAAAATACAGCTTAATAATGAATTCGCTCCTAGGCGATTCGCTCCATGGTACTGAAAGTCGGATTCCCCGATATTAAAACACCCTTTTAGGTTGGTCATCTGGCGGAAACGGGTGTCTCTATCCGGATCATCGGCAGCGGGCCAATCGACCCATCCTCCCCCCATCGAATAATGCACTGCGGGGAAAATCCTCATCGGAACTTTTCTGGGGTCTTCTCCGGTAAATTTTTCGTAGATCTCTAGGATTGCTTCGAGTTTTCGTTTTTTTTCTTCGGAGAGGTGGGACACGTCTAAGTAGACTTGCATTTCTTTATTGATCCCTAGGCCAAGTTCGCAGACGCGGAGTATTTCTCTGGCGCCGATATCCCTTGGGACTAGGTTCCCGAAAGCGGGATAGAGCTCCTCAAGGAAGTACCACGGTTCGCCGGTCTTTCCGCAGGGGATTGTTTTCCCTTCGGAGGTGGTGATGAATTTAGTGGAATCGCCATAGACCCAGATTCGCCCCCCCTCGCCGCGGGCGGATTCGGACATCAGACGTAGCTTGTCGGCTCCGGGAATTGCTGTGGGGTGGATTTGGATGAATTCTCCGTTGGCATAAATCATACCCTGCCGGAAGAGACGCCCGTTGGCAGCTCCGGTGCAGAAAGTGGAGTTGGTGGATTTTTTAAAGATCATTCCCGGGCCGCCGGTGGCGATGATGACGGCATCGGCTTTTAACACTTCTAAGTTGAGGTTGAACAGGTCTTGCATGACGATCCCGCGGGTGTATCCCTCTTCGTCCTGGATGAGCCTTAGGAATTCGTGGTGTTCAAATTTTTCTACTTTCCCTTTTGCTTCCCATCTTCGCACTTGTTCATCTAGTGAATAGAGCAGTTGCTGACCTGTAGAGGCTCCGCAAAATGCGGTGCGATTATAAAGGGTTCCGCCAAATCGACGAAAGTCTAAATTTCCTTCGCCTGTTCTATTAAAGGGGCAGCCAAAACGGTCCATCATACGGATGATTGCCGGAGCGGTGAGGCACATTTCCAGGATCGGGGGTTGGTCGCCAAGAAAATCCCCCCCTTTGATGGTGTCGTAGGCGTGAATGATTGGGGAGTCGTCTTCTCCCACCGAATTCATGGCAGCATTGATTCCCCCTTGGGCACATACTGAGTGGGAGCGTTTTACTTTCGTGACTGAGATAAGCTTTACGTTGCAACCATTTTCTGCGAGTTTCATGGTGGCGGAAAGCCCTGCGAGGCCTCCTCCGACGACGATGACATTTTTTTCCGATTTTCCTGAGCTCATACCGATCCGTTACTGTTTAAGGTTAATCCAATAAGTTCCCCAAATTGCTGCAAGCCCTAGGAAGGCGACGAGGACCATAAGGGCTGTGGAGATTCGCAGCATCATTCTTTGAGAGGCTTCTGAAATAGTAACCCCCCAAGTGATCATTGCAGTCCAGAGTCCATTAAATCCATGGAAGCAAGCGGAGAGAACAAAAATTGTGTAGAGAGCGATCATCAGCGGGGATTTAAAAGTTTCCCGCACAAGGAGCAGCTCGATAGTTCCGAAGCTAGGGGCGACGGCCAGAACTTCCCCTTCTTTTAGGGTGTGTGCCTCGGCAGCCTTGATCCATTCCAGTTGTTGTTCTTGACGCTGTTCGATGAGGAGGTTCTTGGCTTCGGGATTTAGCGATTCCGGAGAATTCGCTTTAGAAAATAGACCCTTTAAGGAATCGAAAAACTCTTTAACAGATGATTCAGAGCTGTCTGATTTTGAGAAGTCCTTTAGCTTTTCGTAATCGATCATCTTTTTGTTCAGCAGCCGTACATTCATTCGGTGTGCCACACCAATTAGTCCCTGATCAAGGCTTACGGGAAGCATGTAGTATTCCTGTCCGTCTACCTTAGCCGAGGTCGGGTAATTGACAAATCGCATGTGCGTGACATGCCCGATAATGCCTAAAAGCAAGATCCAAGAGGTAATCCGTTGCCAAGAGTAAGCGCGGTTTCGTCCATATTCAGGTAGTGAAGGTTTTCTTCCATCGCCGTCGAATGAATTCAATTCCCCGGTCCGCAGGTATTGAATTCCCCAGATCATATGAATCAAGATAGGAACTGCTAAAAGAGCTATTTCGATGAACGGCAAGTAAGGGAGGTCGTGGATGGCGTTCACACCTTTAACAAATCCGTACCCATCATCGCCGAAAAATAACGCCGCCTGAGAATTCGTCAAAAGATGGCTAATCAAAAATAGCACTAAAAAAATACCCGTCAGGGAATGTAGCCTGCGCCAAATAAAAGCCTGCGGGATTGGGGGTGCAGATGTCATATTCAATCATCCTGTTTATCAACTGATTTCTTTAATACAGACTTGTCACTTATGAATAAAGAGTTTTTACGAGAATTCTTCGAGTGAGGTATAATATTGATTTTGTACGATTTATGCTTTGCTTTAAAAAAATGATAAACCTTCGAGTAAAAATATTATGTCCCATTATTCAGCCCATGGCGAAACCATCGCCGCGATAGCAACTCCCCCGGGAGAAGGTGGAGTCGCCATCATCCGCATTTCAGGAAAAGCAGCCCTTACCGTTGCAGCAAAAATCTTTTCGGGCCCGATTCACACCTATAAAACCCATACCGCCCACTACGGTCAAATCCGCAGTTTACAAGGTGTCCATATTGACGATGTGCTGGTATTAGTGATGCTCGGAAAACGGTCATTTGTCGGTGAAGACACCGTAGAAATTCACTGCCACGGAGGATCCTTAGTCACCCGTCGTGTATTAGAAGCCGCTTTATCGGCCGGGGCCCGCGCGGCGATGCCCGGAGAATTCTCATTCAAAGCCTTTATTAATGGAAAGATCGATTTAGCCCAAGCCGAAGCAATTCAATCGTTGATCGGGGCGAAAAATGAGAGGGCTTTGGATGCGGCAAGTCAGCAGTTGGAAGGGGCGCTTTCCAAGAAGATTAAAGGATTCCAAAAGGAGCTGTACGATACCGCGGCGATTTTAGAGGCTTGGGTGGATTTTCCGGAAGAGGGATTAGAGTTTGCTACAACAGAGCAAGTGGTTCAGCAACTAGAAAACATTGTTGGGGAGATGCAAAAGCTTGAGGCTAGCTACCACGATGGAAAAATCATTCATGAGGGGATCTCCCTAGCACTAATCGGGAGCCCGAATGTGGGGAAGTCATCTTTAATGAACGCGCTTCTGCAGAAAGAACGAGCGATTGTTTCCCATATCCCCGGGACAACTCGCGATGTGTTGGAGGATCAGCTTCGGTTGAATGGGTTGAATTTTAGAATCTTGGATACTGCCGGAATTCGGGAGGCCGCAGATCTTGTGGAGCAAGAGGGAATTCGACGCTCAAGGCTAACGATGGAGCAGGCTGATTTAGTTCTTCTGGTCTTAGATAGCTCTAGACCATTGCATCATGACGAATTAACGCTGATTGAGCTGCTGCCTAAGAAAAGAAGCATTGTGGTCTGGAACAAAATTGATTTGTCTACTAAGGTCCCTCCTCTCGATCATCCGGCAGTGGTACAAATTTCAGCAAAACAAGAACAGGGGATCGATGCTCTTAAAACACTGATCGACAAGGTGATTTGGGATCATGGCCCTCCGGCTAAAGATGAGACTATTATTACAAATCTACGTCATAAAGAAGCCTTGACCCTGGCGATTGAATATTGCCAAAATCTGATCAATGGTTTGAAAACGGATGTGTCCCCTGAATTCCTGACGCTGGAAATTAGGCAAACCCTTGGGGAACTGGGGAAAATTGTTGGGGCAGATATCTCCGAAGATATCCTTTCTGCGATATTTTCAAAATTTTGTATCGGAAAATAATCATGAATAAACGGGAAAGGGCAAAGAAAATCGCAGAAGTTTTAGAAACTCTTTACCCCGTCACGCCCATTCCCTTAAAGCATGAGGATGTCTATACCCTTTTAATTGCTGTGCTACTTTCAGCACAGTGCACCGATGCTCGGGTGAATACCGTGACGCCGCGGTTATTTGAATTGGCACCCACCCCACAGGCTATGGTGGAGT
>CAZENM010000167.1:0-5441 GCA_964513575.1 uncultured bacterium
CGAGCGGTTTCACTCGCATATTGCTGAAAGAGCGCCGAAGCTTTATTGTTAGCTTGCTTGTACTGGTCGTTGGTGATATCTTCATCGTGTCTAAGATGAGCGTAGGTGCAAAGCTTAGACAGGGCTCTATCCAAGTCTAGTATTTGTTCTAGGGCGTCTTTGATCACTTTGGGTCCTTCATGTAATCGACCCTTATAAGAAGCGATTTTTGGCCATGTTGGGTGGGTCGAAGCCCCTTTAATTTTATTAAAGTCTTCTTCCCAGGCTTGAAGTGTGGGGTATAAAGCATTGACATTCCAACAATTTTCTGGGGACACTGACTCTCTTTTTACAGACATGGGGTTTCACTCCTTTAGGAAAATAGCTGCAAGATATCAAAAAACTTGTCTTCAATCAATTTTTTTTCTATTCATTGTATTTTACCACAGGTTCTTATGCTCAAAAAAAGATTGCAGGGTGTGCAAAAAAAATCTTTGAATAAATTCAAAGGTGCTTTTGTGATTAAAAATGATAGAGGTCTTCACACGAGACCCTCCACAGAGATTGTAAAATGTGCCGCAGGATTTAAGTCGAAAATTACGCTGCGCTACCAGAATTCAATGGCTAACGCAAAGTCATTGCTAGGGGTGCTGATGCTTGCGGCTGTTAGAGGAGCTCAGGTGAAGGTGGGGGCTGAAGGCGAGGATGCCGAATTGGCAATTAAATCCCTTCTAGAGCTTGCTTCTATGCAATTTCATGTGAAATATTAGGTCTGAAGAGGGTAAAGAAATCGGTCAATCTTCGACCGGTATAGTTTTTTCTAGAAACTCTCTAGTGCAGTAAACCGGCGCATTATTCATGATTGCTAGAGTGATGCAGTCGCTAGGACGCGCGTCGATTTCAACGATGTGGCGGAGTTCTCCAATCGTTTGTTCTAAAAAGATGCGGGCGAAATAGGTGGTGTCTTCAAGGTCATTGATGACCACTTGAATGATTCGGACACCAAATCCTGAAAATATTTTATCCATCAGATCATGTGGTTGAGGGCGGGGTCTTTCGATGACGGTAAGATACATCTGCAACATTTTACCGACAGAGGGTTCTGTGTAGATCGCGAATCTTTTTTCCCGGCCGCTCATTACGATGACGGTGTAAGCCCGTGTTTGCATGATTTTATCAAAGGTAAGTTGAATCAGTTCGCTGAGTATCATGGTTTAGGCCTTTGTTCTAGTTGATAATTTGAATCTTACCGTCATCATATCCAACAACGATTCTTCCGGCCATCTGAATAAATAAACCCGTTTCAATGATCCCGGGAATGGCTAATAATTGTTTTTCTAAAGTTTCCGGCGAGGTGATCGGCGCTTCGAAGTGGATGTCGTAGATATAGTTATTGTTATCCGTAATGTAGGGAAGTCCATCTTCTTTTTTACGCAAAGACCCTTTTAATCCTGAAGATTCTATCTGATGGATGGTCGCGCGGTACGCAAACGGGAGGATTTCTACCGGCAAAGGAAATGCCCCAAGGGCGTTAACAAGTTTACTTTGGTCGATGATGACGATCATCTCTTTGGACATTTTTGCTAAAATTTTTTCCCTAAGGAGAGCGCCGCCGCCCCCTTTGATCATTCTTTTCTTAGGATCCACAGCGTCTGCGCCATCCACAGTAACATCCAACCAAGTTAGTTGATTGATGTCGACTAAATGAATCCCCCCATTTTCGGCTAACAACTGACTTGCGGGTGAAGAAGCAACAGCCTGAATTTTGAGTCCATCACGACATCTTTGAGAAAGCGCGGCAATGAAAAATGCGGAAGTACTTCCGCTTCCCAGGCCTACCAACATTCCCTCTTGGACAAGTTTAGCCGCAGCTTCAGCCGCGGCTTTTTTCCCTGATGTCGCTCTATTCTTTAATTCCGTTGTAATCATTGATTATAAGCTATTCCTAATTCGTTCGTGTATTTTCCGAGTTTCATCGCTTTCAGGTGATGCTTGCCAGCTAATATTAGCTGGCTTATGCTCTTGAAAGAAGACGTGCATATTCCTTTCGATCAAAGTCTTTTTAAGGGCGTTAACTTTAGAATCCGCCGTATTTAACTTCTTTTTCAGCTTAGTGAGAAAATTTCCCATTTGTTTGCTGATTGGAGCGACGGCTTTGTTGACTTTAGGCATAGACACCCCCTGCTTAAGTCTAATCTTAATTCTAGCATTTTCAAAGATTTCTTCATACCTTGACCGAAATCCCCAAGGAAGTTCAGAATGAGAAGTTAATTTTGGCGGAGTAAACAATGAATAATGTGGTACGTACTTTAATCGATCGTGGTTTTATTGACGCTTTGACAAGCGATGAACTGGAAAAAATGGTGGAAAAGCCTCTGAAAGTTTATTGTGGATTCGATCCGACAGCCGACAGCCTACATTTGGGGAATATGGTGGCAATCATGGGTCTCGCTTGGTTTCAAAGGGCCGGTCATATTCCTGTGGCAATCGTTGGGGGGGCAACCGGGATGATTGGAGATCCCTCCGGAAGGAGTTCTGAAAGGCAATTGCTTTCAGAGGACGCGATCAAGCTAAATCTTCGCGGAATTCAAAAGAATTTAGAGCAAATATTACGCTTCGACGTCCCCAACAAGCCGGTGATATTGAACAATTACGATTGGTACAAAGAATTTTCCTTTTTAGATTTCCTTAGAGATGTGGGGAAATATTTCCGCATAGGCGTGATGCTGGCAAAAGACAGCGTTAAATCCCGACTGAATAACGAAGAGGGGATGAGTTTCACTGAATTTAGCTATCAGGTGCTTCAGGGGTACGACTTTTTGTATTTATACAACAACCACCAAGTGAACGTTCAAATGGGCGGTAGCGACCAATGGGGGAATATTACAGCTGGAATCGATCTGATTCGAAAAGTCACAGGGAAATCTTCTTATGGGATCACATTTCCACTAATGACCCGCAGCGATGGACAAAAATTCGGTAAGTCCGAAAGCGGCGCGATTTGGCTTTCTCCGGAAAAACTTTCTCCATTCGAGTTTTATCAGTATCTGGTGCGTATTGCGGATAGCGATGTGATTAAATTACTGAAAATGTTGACTTTTGTGGAGCTTGAGGAGATTAATCGCCTTGAAAAGTCAATGAGCGAGACTGGTTACGTTCCTAATACCATTCAAAAAAGACTGGCGGAAGAAGTTACCCGAATTGTTCATGGTGAAGAAGGGCTTCAAAAGGCTCTTAAAGTGACTTTAGTAGCAGCTCCGGGCGCGGACGCGGTTCTCGATTTGGAGTCGTTAGAAATGATTTCAAAAGATATGCCGTCTCACGAAATCGCTTTGACAGACCTTTTTGGAATGAAAATAATTGATTTAATGGTGGCGACGGGTTTACAAAAAAGCAAGGGCGATGCTAGGAAATTGATTAAAAACGGCGGCGTATATCTAAACAACCAAACGGTGACGGATGAAAATTGCGCTGTCGCAAAAGAAAATATTATCGGTGAAAAGCTTCTTCTGCTTGCTGTAGGGAAGAAAAATAAATGTATTGTCCGTGTAAAACACTAATTTTATTGATCGGAAATTCCGAATGAATATGATTTCAATTTAAAAAAAAAATGAAGCGGAACACAAAAGACTTGCCTGAAAATGAACAGGATAAGAAAATGTCAACGTCAATAGGCCGTTTAGCAAAGCGTGTATAAATGGTGTTATAAATTTATGAAACAACCCCAGTAGGTGAACAAATAAGTCTTGGTAAGTGTAAAACAGCGCCAAAGCCCCTAGGTTAAACGATCGTAAGTTGGTTAATATGGGTTCGGTGTTGACCGACTTACAATCGTTTAACCGCGGAGCTTTTGCGCAGTTATATACTCTAAGACTTATTTGTTCACCTACTAGAACCTAATGCGAAAGGAGTTCGTCTGTATGGTTGACCTGACCAAGAAAAGCACAATGACGAAAAAGAAATTGATTAGTACGATTTCAACTGAACGAAAAATGCACCCGACCCAAGTACGGCAGGTGATACAGTCGTTTCTAGATAGAATGACCGAATGTCTAGCTGGCGGAGAACGATTAGAATTTCGTGACTTCGGCGTATTCGAGGTTGTCACTAGAAAGCGAAAAATCGGACGAAACCCTAAAAAAGCTGACGAACCGATTGAAATTCCGGAACGAAACGCTGTTAAGTTCACTCCGGGCAAGAAAATGAGAAAAATAATTGAAGGAGACGTTAAGAGCAAGGTATTAGCTCTGACTCACTAATGTTACAATCAGGGTTGAAAGTTCAAAAATCTGTCTTAATCTATCGGCAAAGTCTAAGTGCCGTTGTGAACCACCTTGTGGAGCAACGGCTAATTTCCGATGAATTATTCCGCGAGGTTTTCTATCCTACAATAGAAAAGACTCCAAAAGACCCTTTCGAATGGATTGATCAACTTCGCACTCTGTTCCTGTTAGCCCTGGCAGCAACAGATCGTCCTGACTTTCAGACCTATACGAAATTACTCTTGGAATATCTTCAAAAAATAAAAAGAGATTATTCCTGCCCCAAAATTCAGTTGATTGAAGCTTATGAATCCCTGATCAAATTCCAATTGGGCGCTCACACGTCTGTGCCATCTCCGGTTGTAAACAGTGGGGGGGCGGCTCCTTTTGAACCGGAAGGTCATCTGAGCTGGGGGCAAGTCCCTATGGGAAGATATCATGCGGAATTGGCGGTGATTTGGTTATTGCTTGGGCAAAAACTCCTTGATGACCGGTTTATTGCGGCGGCTAAGAAGATAGGGGAGTGGGAGATCAATACTTCGAAAGAGGATTCTTCCTCATTTGCTGCTCTGTTCTGTCCGGAACCTGATTTTGATCCGGATTTGTTAAAGGCTTGCCGTGGAATACTCTTTAAGATGCTTGGCTTCGCGCAAAATCCATTTTTAGAATCCTCTAAAAATGCGGGACCGCTATTCAACTATATCGATCGGATTACCCCGACCCACATACAGGAAACATCGCGCCATTTACCGGAGCGTTCCCTTTCGACTGCTTTTGTTGATCGACCAATGCGTTTATGCGGGTGGCGCGATCCGGCTTTGAGTCTTTTTTTTACCACCGCGGGTGGTGGAACAGGGCTGGGTGGAATTTCCTATAAATCAATAGAAATACTTTCCTATGCCCCACAGACTTACCCTTTGAATGAAGTTCATGGTTTTGGAATTAATTCCCTTCCTCGCAACGAGGCTAAGTGTGAGATTTCAAATGATCCTAGGTCAATCAGTTGTCACGGATTATGCCGTCTTAGTGATTTAGATACACTTTCCGAAGGCAATGCTTGGAATCACTTTCGAGTAGGTAAGTCTCGTCACTGTTGGTTAGACGTTTCACAGACATTAAAAGATAATCGAATAGAGATTGAAACAGTACTTCGTAATATCGAAGAACCGTCGAATCTAGCTTTTACGTTTTTTGTAAAAG
>CAZENM010000168.1:0-5416 GCA_964513575.1 uncultured bacterium
CCTTATCACGAACTGTTGATATGTATGCTAGAGCTATGGAAGCTCATCAACTGGAATTTAGACTGAGAGCTATCGAAACTTCAATCAAAAGCGATAGAATACGATGAAAGCATTCTACAAAAAACGGATAGAGTCTCTAGAAAATTTTTTAAACATGCAATCAAAGCGCAAGCAATTCGCTAAAGTTGTTTGTATCCCTGGGTACAATTTCGACTCTGCCACCATTAAAGTCGATGCTAAAGTCGTCTTGATTTTGCCGGACAATGGCAGAAGAGGGATTTCTAAGTCAGATTTTGACCATCAGAATTATAAAATCTTCTACGGTTAAAAACTCTCAACTCAATATCCATTCCAAGCACAAAAGCGGGACAAAAGAGACAATAATCCATTTTTTAGGACTTTTGTCCTTTTTGTCCTCGTTTTTCAGCATGTAATTTTTGGTATTTATGATTAACCATATATCCAGGACTAGGAGCTCCTTTAGGTGGTTGATAAGTATATGAGCGAATATAGCCTCTGTCCTCTAACATTTCTAAGCTCTGCAACGTTGCTTTTCGATGATATCTAGCAAATTTTTTCAAACAATCTCGACGTACAAAAGATTCGCAAAAACGATTGTTTATCCAACGTAATATCTCTTTAGCGATACGAGCCTCCTCATTTTCATAAGTCTGATTAAAAACTTTAAGCGCATGTTGTATTAACACATGTCCAATTTTTATGGCTCCCTGCACATCTTGAAGAGAAATCTCTCGTTCCCATGGTTTTTCAAATGCATATCGATAGATGTGTAGCAATCCTGCAATTCGAATAATCTGTCCACACAATTTTCCCGCCCAGTCTGTTATGTGAGAGAGATAGTCGAATTCAGGACTCATCAATGTTTCTACGTTTTTGGCGTAGTCTAACCATTTTAAATATGCCTTTTCTTCAAGTTTTAAGACATGTTGTGAATTGTTTTTAGGATCACGTGGATGATTCACTATTGAGATAATGCTCGCATGATAATGACTTCGAATGTATTCATCCATTGGTTTTTCTTCTAAAGTTCGTTTTCCTATATTTGAAGGTGGAAAAACATATAAAAACCGCCCAAGTAAACCTCTTCCTCGAAATGTTTTATTTTTGAAAATATTTTTAACCACTTCAGGCTGCACAGTGATGCCGATCGTTAAAAGTGCTTTTTTCATCAAAATTGGATTTTTAGATTTCCGATCAACTCTTACTGAGCCTCCTGAATGAGCTTGTAATAAAAGATCGATGTTTGACTTGCCATTGGAATAAAGCCCTCCTACAATATCAAAAATCGCTCCCTCGTCACTTAAGATTGATATCGATTCATTATTTTGAGCCATTAAAGTTCCCAAATGCTCTGGTGTAATATCGCTTGCCCATAGTCTAGGATAGGCTGGTATCAAATCAATTTCTTTTTCCAAAACATTGATTTGAGTTTGATAATGTTCAAATTCTTCTCTCTCAGCTTTTGCAGCACGCTTTCTAAGAAATTTAACTTTTTCCTCGAGTGTTTTTTGCTTACTTATCTGTCTATTAATATCTATCTCCAAAGCAGATTTTTTTTCATCTTCCCAAATGCGAATAGGTGCCGTAATTTGTCCAAACACGCTTGATTTTCTTGAAGCTGGCGGTAAGATTGGTAATACCCAAATGCAAACCGGTTCCTTATGCGATTGGTTAACCTCAACTTCATAAGTTTTTTGGGAAACAGTAGCGATTGCAGATAGAAAAAGCATCGCTGCTAACTCGATTGGCGTCTCTGTGGATCTTGATACTTCTTCAATATATCGCTGAGCAAATTCTGGAAATGCCTCTTTGGGCCATTCAAGTAGTTTACACTCCTCAAATTCTTGAGGAGTTTCCCATAAGTCGTCTTGATCTGATGTTGATTGATGCATAATCATTTACCTCCTGAAGTACGAGCCCACTCAAAGAATGCATCTTCATCTATAAGAATTCTTCCTCCCGCTTTTATGCAAACTTGGTCGAATTTTTTCTTTTTAGCATTTGCTATAAGATGTCTTAAGCCAGCTATAGTTGGCCAAAGGTGAAAATCATTCCACCTAGATGCAGGAATGAGTCGTGAAATTTTCTTATCTGACATAACAGCTCCTTAAATTGCGTTAATGTGTCTTAACAACAATTAGAGCTAATGATCGATTTAAAAAAGATTCCCTTCAGTGAAATAATTTGACTGGTTCAACCAATTTGTAAACTTCCACCATTGTGAAATGCTTTTCAAGGGTTATTCTGCTTTAACGATTGAAGTAATGGACTTAGCTTTTGGTCGATTTCTTCAATTGCCTGACGGGTTTGCCGCTCAGCAAATAAAGATAAACCAGAATTTTTTATCCAATCTCGCAATGTTCGTTTTCCAGGAAGATTGTCAATAGCACTTGTTTTCTCTATCAGTCTTTGAATATCACCTAAACGTGCATTTGGACATAAATATAAAACAATTTTAGCAATAGATATGAAATTGAACTTGAGCATTATCTCATCTTTTGGTCTATATGACTCATTAGTTCTGGAGTTGTCAACTTCAGTAATACCAGCCGCTATAAGTAATTCTGGATCTACGCTTATCGAAGGTTTATTCATAGCCCATTCGAGCCAGTCTTTACATGGCGCACGATTTGACAAAAATTGTGGTTCAATAACATGATTTTTTATAGATTTATCCCTTACTGCAGCAGAAACTAGCTTACAGACACGTTTTTCTCTTTCGGAAAGTAGATATGGTCGAAAATATTTTAGATCATCTACTTCATCAGGTGATTGACCTGAAAATACGCATATTGCTTCGTTTGCCGTCCACCACCCTTTTTCTAGCCAATAAATATATTCCTGTTTTCTATCTATAATGAAAGTATATTCTTGTCCAGAAACATCTGTGAACTCATCATAGGTGTTATTCATAATAAATTTAATCTCCAAATATTTCTTGGTCGAGTTCTTCGACCATTTGTAATGTATGCTCATATGTAAGATGAGCATAACGTTTTGTTGTTTGTGGGCTCTTATGACCCAGTAAATTGCCAATTTCAAATAGAGTTCTACCATTAGCGGCCTGATAAGATGCCGTGGAGTGCCTCTGATCATGGAAGGAAAAGTTTTCTATATTCGCACGTTTGACCGCAAATTTCCAAGCAGATTGGATATCGTATGGTTTCCGTGGATTGTTTGGAGAGGCGAAAATTAGATCATGTTGTTCCGCTTTTAATTGAAGACTGCGATGATCTATAATAGCACTTAAAGCCCTTCCTATAAGAGGGACATTTCTAGGTTCGCCGTTTTTGGTCATCTCAAGAGTGATCTTTCTATTTGGAATATCTATGTCCATCCACCGTAAATTCATGATTTCACCTCGACGCATTCCTGTAGATAAGGCTATCGCTACTACTGTGTACAGAACGGGGCATTTGCTCTTTTTTACTTCTTCTAAAAAGCGTTGTCTCTCTTCCTTGGATAGGTATCGCTGTCTGCCCGGAGCAGCCTGCGGTTTCGAAATTTTCTCCATGGGATTTTCGTGCATCCATTCCCAATCACGAACAGCTATGGTAAACAGATGAGAAAGAGAAGTTAGATATCTCCGAACCGTGGTACTAGAGCGTTTTTTCTTTCTGTGCGTTATCCCTTGCTCGAGAAGTGTTCTTTTCTCGGTGATTAGGCTGGGGCGTACTGCCGACAACGCATATTGACCCAATTCTTTACGAAACCACTCTAGATGATGGCGAACGTTCCGTTCGTTTCCGGGGATTCTTGGGAGTACTTCGACGAAGTATCGATCGATTGCCTCGGAAACAGTATGGTTAGCGGATTGTACATGAGGAAAATGAATGCCAAGAAGAGCATTGCGCTGTTGTTCGCTTAGCCATTGCTTGGCAAGCTTATCGTCGGGGAATGTTTGGATGAGATCGGGATAACCCTTTCGACGAAATCGAGCGCGAAAGGTAAGAACGTTTTTTGAACTGATTCGCACATCAATTCCTGATGGTAGACGCTTTTTAAGAGCTTCGAGTTGCTTCATGTTGATGACTCTGTTTTTATATTGATAAACTGAGTCAACTACTGAAACTGGATGTGAACTTGATGCCGTTTGCTGTGGCTTGATGTGATCTTTTGGTCCACCATTGGTCCACGGCAGTGGATGTGCCGTTTGAACCAAATCTGGTCGATCGCAACAATCAGGCTCGGACATGCCTCTCTACGGATATTTTACAGTTGGGGCAAGCAGGACTTGAACCTGCGACCAACGGATTATGAGTCCGCTGCTCTAACCAACTGAGCTATTGCCCCGATTCTAAGATGTAAGGATAACAGGCGTTTGCAAGCAAATCAAGAAGAAAATTGTTATTTGGCGCCATTCGGTTTAGGTTGTAATGTGAGGTTATAAAAAGCTTTAATATCCGCCTTTAGCTTGATGAGAGAAGGCTTGTGGGTATACATCATGTGTCCGGCATCGTAGTAAGCTAGAGTGACGTGGGGTTGAAGCGAGGGGTCGAGGCCTAGATGGGTGAAAGTGTAAGTGGTTGCAAAGTAGGGAGTTGCGAGGTCGTAGTAGCCTGCGGCGACAAAGGTATGTAGGCCTGTGTTTCGAGTCATTGCGGAACGTAGGTTATCGGAGACGTTCAGAGATTGATTCGATGTTTTGCCCCAATTCCATGGAGAAACATCGACGAGGACTTTATATTGATCGTCTTTTTCCCAATGAAGATCTTGCCTTACATATTGGTTAAAAGTTGCCGCGAAGGGACCAATTACCATATCTAGGCTAGGGTCGTATTCCCCTGTCTCCCCACAGGAATCTGAGTCGATCCCAAGGTAACGGGCATCGAAGCGTCCGAGGGTTCGAGATTGATCGCGTAGAAACTCTTTTAGAAAACGAAGGTAATGAACCCGCAGGTTGGCGCGGAGGATATAGTCTGTAGAAATTCCGGTAAGCTTTGAAAGTGTTGCAGCAATCTCTTTGGAGTGTGCCTCTGTCAGTTGGTTTCCTTGAAGGAGAGCCGTGGCATAGCTCGTCAGAGCAAACTCTTCGGCTTCTTTAAGTGAAGTATGCAAAGGCTTGTTTTCAGTTTTTTTGTAGTAGTTTGCCGTGGCAGTAAAGGATGGAATGTAAAGAATAAATGAAAGATCTGTCGGAGCTGAGCACTTCTGCAGAGTGTTAAAATCTAGTACCGGAGAAATCAGCATCACTCCATTGAGGTCCATGTTCACAGTTTCTTGAAGATAGTTCGACAGAAGCGCCGCGCGCGTGCCACCATAGCTTTCACCAGCGAGAAATTTAGGCGACTCCCAGCGTTCTTGTCGGGTGACAAAGAGGCGAATGAATTCTGCGATCCATTTGACATCTTCATCAACACCATTAAATTGTTTTACATCTTCACCTGGAGCGGCT
>CAZENM010000169.1:0-5393 GCA_964513575.1 uncultured bacterium
ACGGCGAGGTGTTGATTCTGGACTGGGGATTGGCAAAGATGATCTCAAAAGGCGATGACGATGAAGAAAGTGTCAACGAAGAAATCGAGGAAGCTCAAGTCAAGCACCGCCTGCACGGGCTGACAAAGCTAGGAAAAGTAGTGGGAACGGTTTCTTACATGGCCCCTGAACGCGCATTAGGGAAACCGGCAACAGTACAGACAGACGTGTACTCCCTAGGTGTTATCCTGTATCAGATTTTAGCCTTAAAACCCCCATTTAAAAGAGGAACCCTTAAAGAGTTCCGTCAAAACCTAATCAAGGAAAAATTCCTTCCTCCCGAAGAGGTCGCCCCCTATCGCGATGTCCCTCGGGTTCTTTCGGCAGTGGCTAACCGATGTCTTTCAAGCAATCTCGACAGACGCTATTCCAAAGTCGACGATTTAATCCATGACATCGAAAACTATCTAGAAGGCCGTTCCGAGTGGACCCAAATCGCCGAACTCCGCATTAACAGAAGAACCGACTGGGAGTTCCAAGAAAACGTCCTGATTGCCGAACATGTTGCCGTCACACGTGGAACTGAAGTGACGGACTGGGTCAGTTTAATGATCTCGAAACTCTCCTTTAACGGAAACACACGAGTGGAAACCCAAGTCCGGCTAGGGCACGGTAGCCATGGAATCGGCTTCCTGATGAGCATTCCGGAAGCTGCTGAGAGAGTCCACCTCAACGATGGTTATTGCCTGTGGATCGGCAGCGATAATAACAAATCAACAAAACTTCTGAAATCCACCGTCGAAGTGGTTTATCACCCTGAAATTTCTCTTAAGCGTGAAGAGTGGAATAAAATCAGAATCGAAAAAATCGATCAAAACATCTATTTCTACCTTAATGACCACCTCCAGTTCTCCTACATCTGCTACCTCCCGTTGGTTGGAACCCATATTGGCCTATTGGCGCGCGACGATGATTTCGAATTAGACGGCATCCAAGTGTCGTGCGGAGGCCAGAGCATCATGGTCAACTGCCTATCCGTTCCGGATGCTTTTTTAGCCCATAAAGACTATGTAACCGCTTTTAACGAATACCGTAGAATCGGGTACTCTTTCCCCGGGATTGCCGAAGGTCGGGAAGCCCTTTTCCGTGCCGGAATCACGTTGCTGGAACAAGCAAAGTCAGAGGAAAATCACGATCTTTTTGACAAGGCACTAGAAGAATTCGGTCTCTTGCGCGACAGCCCCGGCGCTCCCTTAGAATACCTGGGAAAAGGACTGGTTTATGAAGCTCTGCAAGATTTCGATGAAGAGATCAAATGCTACGAACTCGCCCTGCGCCGCTACAGCAACCATCCTCTTAGCCGAGTTCTTAACGACCATATCATCTACAGAATGTTGGAATCATCCCGCTACGACCGCAAAGCAACCTATCAATTTATCCTGCTTGTCATTCAACGGTTGCCTGCTTCATGCTCGATAAATAGCGTAAAAAAGCTCTTTAACAGCCTCCAAAAGCACTGGGAAAAGCTTCCCTTATTCTTCAATGGACTCACAGCCCACGATCACCACTACGACAACTTTTCCATACAGCTCGCGTTCTGGCTTGCGAAAATCCACCCCATTGAAGAGATTTTAGAGCGGCAGATAAAAAATGAAACCCCTAACGCGACTCTGATCGGCAATGGATTATTTGCTCTTATCCAGCTAGAGTTCAATAAAGATGCCGAAATATGGCTAGATAAAGTCAAAGATCTTCCCCAACTCGAAGAAACCTACCAATGCTGTAAGTGGGCTTTAGAAGGGATCAAATCGATTTACGAAATACGACTATCCGATTCCCTTACCCGTGAAGAAGAAAGAGTAGTCCAATACCTGCTGGTTCAAACCTTACGCAAACGAAATCTAAATGCTACAAAACTGCTGTTGGATAAGTTGGAGGGTAAATCAGTCTCAAGCTACTGTGACATTGCCATCAAATCGGCGACAGCTTGTCTATTGATGTTGGAGAATAAATGGAAGGCCGCGGGTGAAATTTTCCAAACATTCCCGTTAGAGCTCCTTAACCAAGAAACCACTCCCCTTCATTTCCTCTATGGGTGCTGGCTTTACCATACCGAAGCAAAAGAAATTGCCCTTATTCACTTCATGGGAGTGTTGGATGTTCCATACCCACGCTCCTGGACACTTTTCAGTCACTATTTAAGCGGAAAACTTTCTGAAAATAGCCCCTGGTTCCAGCGTGCTTTTCATTGGGAGAAAAAACAGCTCTTCCTGCAGCTCTCCATCTTTTATGAGTTATTAGGAAATCACGAGAAATCACAATATCTTTCAACTTTGGAACAAAAAGAAACTTAATACCGATGATAAATAAAAGTAAACTTCTCTTCTCCGAAATCATCTACAAAGGTTTTTTTAACCTAAGGGAAGACCATCTTCTAATCAAAGACCCTTTTACGTATGTTTCTGTAGAGACCCGATCGGATGCTGTGCTAATCCTTCCCGTAACCCCGGAAGGACGGTACGTCTTGACATTAGAATACCGATATCCCATTCAAAAGACCCTATTAAGTATTGCAGGTGGATACATCGATACCGGAGAAACCGTATTAAAAGCTGCTGCTAGAGAGCTTTTCGAAGAAACCGGATACACAGCGCCGGACTATCAACTATTAGGAAGCTTTTACCCCTATCCGGGGATCAGTTCTCAGAAACTCTACTACGTTGCGGCAGAGAATGCTACCCTGACACATGCCCCCAGTCGCGAACCTAACGAACAAATTGAAATCATTACTCTTACTCACGCTGAACTTCTGGAGAAAATGAAATCTGATTTTCCGACTGACGGGAATCTCTGCACGGCTTTATTTCTCTTTAACAGCCAATAATTGGTTCATCGCGCCAGTGTGTACCTGCTCCAGAAGAACAATATTTGTTAGGTTGCTATAAATAATTTATACGTGGAGTCGCTGATTTTTTTTTAAAATGCCCTAAAAAGCTTACGAATTTGTGGGGTTCGAAATATCTTTATTACGTACTGAGTACAGATATTCCAGTCCTTGTTCTATTTTTGTAGTGTCATATCCCTTTTCGGTGAATTTATCCAATACCCTTAAACTTGCTTTATTAGTTTTCTTTATGTGACCTCTAAATGTCTGTATTTGATGCTCAGGTTCGAAAATTTGTAATTTTAAATATTCTGCTAAACCTTGGCCTCTATATGTCTCATCTACAGCCGTCCAAGAGCAATAGGCCTCTTTTTCGTTTTCAAGAAAAAAATTAGCGTAAAAAAGATTGTCCTGTCTTGTATAAAAGGCCACATATCCGATGACTTGTTCTTCATCTAACGCAATAAAAAGCGTATTTTTGGCATTCAAACAATTGTTTATTCGCTGGCAAATAATGCTTGTATAGCCATATTCTTCCCATGTTCTTATCTTGTCGGTACTGATTTTATTATTGATTTTGGCAATGGTTTTTAGTGCAACATTTTGAGTTTTTTCATCTAAGGCGCTATATTTACAGACACGCACCGTTTTTCCATCTTTTAAAGTTATCTCACTTCCTGGGCTTACTTCACTTTTTCGGTTTAAAACAGAGCTATTGTCCATAATAATATACCCAACGTAAAATCAATTACAATTTTATTATACAAATCAAAAACTTTTAAAAACAACGAAAAACACCTCGAAATTCAGATTGAAAATTAATGAAATCTTAATATATTGTTAATTTCTTCTTAACCTTTGAGCCGTAAATTTTACTCAACCAACACAAACCTATATGGGAGTTATCGTATGAAAACGTGGACAAAAAAAATCGGCCAACTGGTCATCGCACTCTGCCTCGCAACAAGCTTTGTTAGCGCAAGCACAATCGAACAAAACTCAACACAAAACTTAAGAACGCCCACCGGCCTTCGAATCATGAGCGATGAAGAACGCTCCGGTATTGAAAAAGAATATGCTGAAGTAGAAATGGATGAAGAAGAGATTCAAGTCCAAGAACGATTTGGACGTAATTCCTTTTATCCCATCGACTTTTCCCAATTTATTGTGAATGCAATCGGTTATAAAGGATCATCAGTGATTCTTTCCGACGGTTCAGTTTGGACAGTACGCCCACAAGATGGAATTATCGCACAAAACTGGCAGGACCAGAACACAGCAAACTACTCCGGAAAAAACCCATCAAAGGTGTTCGTCACTTCAAACGACAACTGGTTCTTCGACAAAGATTATCTTTACCGCATAGTCAATATGGAAACAGGTCAGTTCATCTACTGCAATATGTCTCAATCCCCCTTTCAAACTTCCTCTGCTTGGATCTTAAATCTTAACATCGAAGAAGGATTCGTTGAACTCACAGACTCCAATGGCGGCTATGTCCTGATGTATCTATCGCCTTCTTCAAAATTGTACTTTTCGAAATGGCAAATTAATGACAGAGTGCTCTTCGGACGTAATCTAAGATGGGGCTCAAGCTATAATCCATACCTTTTGATCAACATTGAAACGTTAACCAATGCTGCTTGCGACCTTTAACACTCAAACTTTAAAAATATAATAGAAAAGGAAAATTTTATGGATCCGACAAATAAAGTGCGTTTTAGTAATACTCCGCATTCCCAGCTTTCAAACGCTCCAGTCCACACAGCTAATTCCGATGCGGTTACCAAAACTATAGGGGTTGCTTTAGTGATTTTTGGGTTCATTGCCTTGGGCATCGGCATCGAACCAATCCTAGGCCTAGGCGCAATTATATTAGGAATAATATTGCTAAGCTCAAATGATAGAGGTATGAGCCTTTTCAATACTAATATTCATCATGAGCATTCCCTCCAAGCAAACTTTAATCATCATCCAGGTGATAGTCCGATTCATAGCCAACTTAATAACGAGCGTTCTCGGTTGCGTAGTGATCGATCAAAAACTCGGGATGTTCATTTTCTAACAAATACTCAATCTAGTTCGATTAGTTCGAACTCTGTTCAGCCCCAAAGTCAGATAACCAGTACAATAGAAGGTCGCGGTGTTAATCAGAATGTTCTTTCTGCAAGGAATACTCAATCTAGTTCTATTAGTTCGAACTCTGTTGCGCACCAAAGTCAGATAACCAGTGGGAAAGAAGGTCGCGGTGTTAATCACCGGTCTTCTCAGAATACTAAACAGAGCTTACCTCAATTTGAGACCCTATCCAACAGCAACAGCGATAGCCGTGGCCCTCCACCGGGAAATCGGGAAGGCGGTGTCACAATTTCAGCGTCACCACTTCCCACATTGGCAAGAGAAGAGAAACACTCCCCTTCGCCATCTGACAACAGCCGCGGACCTGCCCTGGGTAGCAGAAGAAACTAATCGGATTTCTCTTGGGAAAGCGGAGACTCATCTCCGCTTTCCCAAGAGAATTTTTTCACTG
>CAZENM010000170.1:0-5218 GCA_964513575.1 uncultured bacterium
AAGAGGAAGAGTGGGATCCTCAAAAAGTTTCATGTAGGTGGAATTAAGGTGAAGGCGCGGGGTATAGTCATCTAACACTTCAACAATAAAGACGTTATCTTCCGAGCGCACTACAATGTCAGGGGTAATTGTTTGTGTTAATGTAGAGGCGTATTTCATGCCTGGATGAAGCTCTAGCTTGGCGATCTCCTGTTGGATGATTCGTTCGATTTCCCCTTCGTGTAGTTTAAGATCTTTTTTAAGTTTTAAGATTTTGTTGTGGAGAAGATCTTCGTAGTGATTTTTTATGATTTCATAGGCGATGCTTTCCGTTTTTTTTAAACGCTCCAGCTGTAATAAAAGAGCTTCTTGGATGGAATGGGCGCCAATTCCCGGGGGATCGAAAGTTTTAATTTTATTTAAGATCTCTTCAAATTCCCTCTTTCCGCAGTCGCTGAGTAGAAGAAGCTCCTCGGGGGGGGTTGTTAAAAAGCCTCTTTCGTCTAAATTATCGATGATGAATTCTCCGATCTCCCGGTCGTGAGGATCGCTAAGAGTTTCTCTTAGTTGAGTTTGGAGGATGTCTCTAAGCGTTGGGGTGTACTGGAGTAGATTTTCTGGAAATTGGACGTGACTTTTATTAGCGGAGCGATAGAGAGGGGGCTCCAAAAAGTCTTCTTCAACTTCCTCAAGCAAGGGATTTGTTTCTAGTTCATTAGTGATGAGTTGAGCGAGTTCCATCACAGGAAGCTGTAAAAATTGAATAGCTTGCTGCATTTGCGGAGACATCATCATCCGCTGTGTCAGCCTTTGATCCTGTTTTTGCTGTTGTTGCAAAGAGTATGGATGCGACATGTTGTCCCTTTTACAAACTACTTCAGGAATAGGCATCTTGGCTTAAACGGAGGTATTTGCCTAAATGACAATTCTTGGAGTAGTTTGAGTGCCTCCCTTTCTTTATTACTATTCCTTTATACACAACTTGACAACAATTTTTTTTTTATGATGCTGAAAGTTACTATGGCTTATTCAGCAAACACTAAAATTGCGGAAAATCCCCAAACGGGAGAGACGCTTGAACAAATTCTAATCGTGGATGATGATCGATTGGTATTAGGTGCGCTAGAAATTACCCTAAAAAGGGAAGGTTATAAAGTCCTTACAGCAAGTGACGGAAAATCCGCCGAAGAAATTTTAAAAAATCAAATCGTTTCCCTGGTTCTTTGCGATGAATCCATGCCCGATATAAATGGAATGGAGGTGCTCAAGTTTGCTCAGGAAGTTCAACCTCAGGCGGTTAGAATAATTCTAACGGGCAGGCTTGACCTCGAAACGGCCCTAAGAGCTATCAATATCGGCCGGGTAGACGAATATATCACAAAACCTTGGGAAGATGCTTTATTGAAAAAAGCTGTCGCCAAAGGGGTCGAAAAATACCGATTACAGAATGAAAATATCCGCCTTTTAAAACTGATCCAACAACAACATAAAGAGCTCTCTCGAAATCATGAAGCCCTCATGCAGGAGTTGAAATTAGGTTCAAGAATCCATCAGGAGTTGTTATTAGGAAAGATTCCGGCTTCTTTTTCAGGTATTGAAATTGCCGCCTCCACCATTCCCTCTAGAGAGATCGATGGGGACTTTTTCGATTTTTATCGCCCAGCCCCTCACGTGTTGGATATTGTGATCGGAGATGTGATGGGTAAAGGGATTCCTGCAGCCCTAGTGGGTACAGCTGTAAAGACTCAGTTAATGCGATTTGCGGTTCCCTACCAGCATGTTCAAGTGTGGGATAAGAGTGGGTTTTGGCATGAAGACCAGTTGAAACCCTCGGAAATTCTTGCGCATGTTCACGAGGAAACCGCTAGCCAATTGATCCATCTAGAATTTTTTGTCAGCCTTTTTTATGCTCGTTTTTTTAACCAGCAACGGATTATGCAATACGTGGATTGCGGATCGGCAAAACCTTTGCACTTTATTAAAAAAAAATTGGTGATCAACGAATTGATCGGTAAAAACTTTCCTATCGGAATGGTGGAAAGAGATACCTATTACGAAACGACTGTTTTGTACTCTCCCGGCGATCTTTTTCTGTTCTATTCCGATGGGGTTACGGAAGCGATGAATCCTAATAATGAATTATTCGGAGTCGACAGGCTAAAAGATATCGTCCTGCGCAATAGCGAGCTTGATTGTATCGGTCTTATGCATACGATCAAAAGAGAGGTGGTAGCCTTTGCCGAAAAGGAATTACTCGTCGATGATGTCACGATAATTATTGTTAAAATTAATGAAGAATCCGTTACCTATACTTCCCCATTCATGATCGGAAAATTCACGAGCAGTTTGAACGAGTTGAAATCCGTCAGAGAATTTATTAACAGATTTTGCCAGACATTACCGGGTGATCAAGAGCGATTTGCTGCGCAGCTCCTACTTGCAATCAACGAAGCCTTCTGCAATATTGTGATTCATACTTATGGAAAGGCCCAAGGACACCCTATATTAATTCAAGGGGAAATGTCCACGCAGGGGGTTGTCATACAACTTTCCGACCAGGGAAGTGGTTATTTTGACCCTGCGCACGTGACAGAACCGGCGTTAAATGGCAGCCAGGATGGGGGGTTTGGGTGGTATTTGATTCGGCAGATTGCCGATCAAGTGACTTATATCCGCAAGGAATCTGACCATGGGTGGAACCACCTAAGGATCTATAAGAGTTTTATTTATGAAGAGGAACAAATGGAAGTACAGCACCAGAACGAAAATAATGTTTTAGTCATTACACCTGAAGGGGAAAGTATAGACGCCAAAGACGCTCCCGATTTCAAAGATAAAGTGATTGATCTGATTTATACTAATGACGCTGACGCTGTTGTTTTAAATCTTGTACACTTGAATTTTGTCGATTCCTCAGGTCTTGGATCCTTTTTATCAATTCTTCGATTGCTTCATTCGCGGGGCGGGGAGCTTAAACTCGCGGGAATGAATAAGTCCATCAGGACCATGTTCGAGCTTGTTTCTATGCATAAAATATTTGAAATTTACGAAACTGTTCAAGAAGCTGTTAATTCTTTCGAAGCAGAAGAGTAACACTTCTTTCCACACGTTTAAAATGGCCTAAAAAGCTTGCTAATTTGTTATTTAGGAAGGCTGGAGGGGTTTGCGTAGCGCACGCAACCGGATGGGCGATCGTAAGTGGGCTACTAAACCCACTTGCGATTCTGCCTATCCTAATTTGCGTTATGATCTAACGGAGGTTACGCTTTGATTTTTGCGACGCGAGCAGTTAGACGAGCTTTTGTGCGATTCACGGTGTTTTGTTTTAAAATCCCATGTTTCACGCCCTTGTCTAATACGCTATAGGTCTCGCTCAGCTTTTCTTTTGTGATGCTTGGATCATTTTTATCCAGGCTCTCGATTAATGTGCGGACCGTCGTTCTTACAGCGGCTTTGTAAGAGCGGTTGCGAACACGTCGCTTTTCACTCTGCAGCTCACGCTTTAAAGGTGTTGGTGTCTTTTGTTTTTGTTTTTTTTCGCCTTCTTTAGCCATTATTCCTCAAGATGTAAAGGTTGGATTACTGTAGGTATTATAGCTTTCTGCTATTAATTCGTAAATCACCACTTTCCAAATTTGACCCTTTTTTGTTACGATTCTTTCTCATATACATTCTCCCCTAGGAGCGAGTTCCCTATGCTGCATTTTTTTCGGACCCATCAAAAATATTTTTTTATCTTAGTGACGATTGTGATCGTCATTTCATTTTCCTTTTTTGGAACTTACGGGGCTTTAGACCCCGCCGGCTACCGGGACCAGGTTGCGTTCGTCGCAATTGATGGGACTTCGGTAAAACGAAGCGAACTAGAAGAAATGGTTACCTTCATTTCGACTGATAGCGAAGATAAACTCCTTCTTGGAGGAATCTGGGGACCCAATTTCCTTAATAACGGAGTCCTTACAAAGGATTTTCTGCAGACCGGATTGGTGTCTATTTTAGCCCAGCAGTACCGTGGGGATCTTACTCCCGATTACTACTCTCGTCGTGAAAGAGAGAAAAGATACCGTCCATACGCACATCCGCAAGCGGATTTTATTAATGTCGACACCGCCTGGTCCTATTTTGCCCCGGCGATGAGAACTAACCTAGAAGCTGTTGTGGAAGCACAGGATGGACTGGATCCAGCGCCGTTTGATGCGCGGGTAAATTTGTTCGTCGCTGAGCGAAAGTTCCCCCAAAAGATGCTAAAGCAAGTGCTTCGCTTTCAGGAAAGACAGTATAATTGGGTGACACCCGATCCACAATTAGATTATGGCGATCTATCACTGTTCGGGTATCATACTTTTGAAGATTGGTTCGGTCCACGTTTAACAAACTTAGTGGCGGAATTTATTATCAATGCCTCGAAAATTGCTGAGAAAAAAGGATATCGCGTGACCAAGGAAGAAGCCTTGGCGGACCTAATCCGGAATGCGGAACTCAGTTTTCAGCAGAATAGTAAAAATCCTAGCGTGGGAGTTGCTAACAGCACGGAGTACTTTAACGAGCAGCTGCGACGATTGAATATGGATGTTAATCTGGCGACACGTGTGTGGAGACAGGTCATGTTGTTCCGCGAGCTTTTCCATGATGTCGGTAGCGCCGTGTTTGTAGATACTTTTTCTAATCAGAAAGTCAATGGCTACCTCAACGAACAGGTGAATGGTGAACTTTATCAGTTATCTCCGGAGTTTCGTCTAAGTCAAGGCGAAGATTTACGGAAGTTTGAAGCCTACCTTTCCGCTGTTGCTAAAAAGGATGAAAAAAACTTAATTGCCATTCCTAAAACTTATCTTAAAGTCGAAGAAATAGCGAAAAGCACTCCTGAGTTAGTTCAAAAGAGATATGTTATCGAAGTGGCGCAAGCCGATAGCAAGCTGTTTGAAGGAAGAGTATCCTTAAAAGAGACTTGGAATTGGGAAGCGGATGAAAAAAATTGGTCTAGTTTAAAGCAGGAATTTCCGGAGCTTGCCCTAAAGTCCGCAAAAACAAGAGATGAACGAGTGGCCGCTTTAGATAACCTCGATGAAAGAACTCGTAGCCGAGTGGACCTTTTTGCTCGCGCTCAAATTATCACTGAACATCCTGAGTCGACTGCTGACGCCCTATAACGTTCAGAGCCACGCCCAGCAAGCAATGTCATTCCTCAAACAGGGGAGAAATCTCCTCTAATCGGTTTCAACGACCCTCAACCGCCCAT
>CAZENM010000171.1:0-5171 GCA_964513575.1 uncultured bacterium
AAACAGTAGCTCCCCGTCAAAAATCGATTTCATGCGGGAATATTTTTGGCTACGATACGCTTCTAAGTCATCGAGATGGATAGTCCATCGACTCGTTTTTTTAGTCGCTTTCAATTTTTTCAGTTTAATAGCTACGTAAATTGCCTGACGAGTTACGTCATTGATTTCTGCTGCCTCAGTAATAGACACCATCTTGGGATCTTCAACATCATTATTAATTTTTTTAGACACAGCAACCTCCTTGTCATTTCTTAAAATAAAACTTTAATCTAAACTTACCTAAATCTATTCTTATGTTTACGAAAACGCTATTTATGAAAATTATTCGTACATCAAACATTTATTTTAGCATACAAAAGAATTGAAATCAAGAGTCTTTACAAAAAATTATTATTTTTTTAGACTCACGCTGTATCGGCATTTCTTTTTACCCACCCTTTTTTGAGGATCTTTTCATGCTGCGTCATTTATTCATTACTCCTTTGTTGATTGCTCTAGGAATGACTTTTGCTAGCGCTAAGTTACCCGAGCTCACCCCAGATGATGTTAACCAAAAAGCATCTGAAATCATGAAATCCCATGCGATGTACCACGTGTTAACCCCGGAAATCATGAAACGAGTGTTGAATAATTACCTTGAAGAACTCGATCCTATTAAAACTTACTTCGTAGAGCCCGATATCGATGCCTGGTTAAACCCCACAGAACCACAGCTAGAAAAAATTTTAGAACAGTATAACCAGAAAAACTTTGAAACTTTTTACGCGATTCAAGACCAATTTGAAAAAGCCATCCTACGACGACGAGTGTTAGAAACACAGATCAACACCGCCGAGCTGCCGAAAAAAGTCAATGTTAAGGAATTCAAAGACATTCCATGGGCAAAAGATGATAAAGAACTCCTGGATCGACTGATCAAAATCCGTGCCATTCAGTATGAGGCTGCCGCAAAACTCAATGATGATCAAAAAGAAAAATCGATCCAAAGAATCGCTAAAAAACAAAATAAAACAGAAGAGGATTTCCTTAACCCCGACAAACTACAAAAACAACATCGCGTCTTATCTAATACCCTTAAGGCAATTGCGTCCTCCCTTGATTCTCACACCGTCTATTTTACTCCCGATGAAGCCAACCAATTCATGATCAACGTTCAACAAAGACTATTTGGGATCGGCGCGCAACTTCGTGATGACCTGAACGGACTCTCGGTTATTAAAATCATCGAAGGAGGCCCGGCCGGAAATGGAAAAGAACTTAAACTCAAAGACAAAATTATTGCAGTCAACGGCGAACCTATCGTTGGGATGGATATTGAAGATGCTGTTGAATTGATTCGTGGAGAAAAAGACACCCCCGTCATCCTGACTGTTATTCGTGAAGTTCCGGATGAGGTCAATCCCCTGACGAAACACGAACAAAAAATCGATATCAAAATTATCCGTGGAGAAGTTGTCCTTAAAGAAACTCGTTATGAATCACGCGTAGAACCGTTTGGTGACGGCGTTATCGCCTACCTCCGCCTCTACAGCTTCTATCAAGACCCGGAAAACTCCTCTACCGCCGATCTCTCGAATGAACTTGAAAAGCTAAAAGCAAAATACAAAATCAAGGGATTAGTCCTGGATCTTCGCTCCAACTCCGGTGGGATGCTTACACAAGCTGTCGGTGTCGCGGGAATGTTCATTACAAAAGGAACTGTCGTGTCTATTAAGGATGAAACCGGAAAAGTTCAACACCTAAGACAGATCGATGGTAAAGCTTTATGGGGAGGTCCGCTTGTCGTATTGACCAATCGCGGAAGCGCTTCTGCCTCTGAAATTGTCGCTGGCACCCTTCAAGACTACGGCAGAGCATTAATTGTGGGCGACGACCACACCTATGGGAAAGGATCGTTTCAAACCTTTACACTGAATTCCACACAAAATGGCTCTGTAGATCCCAAAGGGGAATACAAAGTGACACGAGGGCGCTATTACACCGTTTCAGGAAGAACCCCCCAACTAGATGGTGTCATAGCCGATATTATAGCTCCCGGAGCTTATTCAGAAGCCGAAGTTGGAGAAAAATTCACTAAAAACGCGCTTCAGCCTGACAAAATCAAACCTAACTTTGATGATCAATTGGATGACATCCCTTCTTACCAACGGGAAGAAGCAAAATTGTTGTACAAGTTTGATTTGCAAAAGCAGATGGACACCTACGCACCTTATATCGAGATACTACGCACCAACTCCGCTAAGCGAATTGAGCAGAATAAGGACTATCAGGACTACCTCAAAGAAATCAAGAAAAATGAAAACGGCGACGTGGTCGAAGAAGAGGAGTCCGAAAAGACCGGTAAGGGCGATGTTCAGCTGAACGAAGGAATGAACGTGATGAAGGATATGCTTTACCTGATGCAAGAAAAGAGCAAGTGAGTATAACTCACCAAAAGAGCCCCCTCTTTTATTGACTTAATTAGACATATCGTGATGAAAAAGGCGCATCTTCAGAAATAGACTATGTGATTCAACACGATGATAAAACCGTTCCGATCGAAGTGAAATCAGGCAGCACAGGAAGCTTAAAATCGCTCCATTTTTTCATGGAACTAAAAAAACTCTCCACTGCCGTGCGAGTGAACTCTGACCTGCCCAGTAAACTACCTGTAGAAGTAAGCAATGGTCAAGGTGGAAAAACTTGTTATACATTACTCTCTATTCCATTTTATTTACTGGGACAGATCCAAAGACTGTTGTAAGAGTTTCTTGCAATTCAGAAAACCCTTAATCCTGAAAACTGACCTCGACTTCAGCCATATATATCTTCTGTGCTGCCATAAAACAGCTGATTTTTCGATCAAACCGTTGAGAGAGTTCTTCCATATTAATTAGAGGAAATTGATCGGTTACTATTTTCAGATAATCCTCTCTTAGATCTTGAAATCCCTTTACGCTGAAGATGTTGCTCCTCGTTTCATAGGATAACCTTCCAAATACCATCTCTTTCTTGATCAAGATTTTTAATCGCTCTTCCAAAGACTGAAAATCTCTACGTAGAACTTCATCTGCTTCATGTGTCGAGACCGGCTGGACATTCCACCCGCCCCAGGAGTTAGAGGAACTGCTTACTTGCATAGACATAATAAAATTCCTTTGTTCGGTTTGTTTAACAACCGATCGTAGCGAACAGAGGGAATTAAATAAAACAAATTCTATTAGCATCCGAAATCCCAAGAAAACTCAAACTCAAATCAATAAAAAACAGAGACTTAGACAAACACTTCAATGTAAACTCAGTTGACTTGCCACCTGACAGAACCCTCACCTTAGTTAAAGTAAATGACTTAATATTAGATTAATGAAATAATTAAGTTGTAACATAACAACAGTGGTTATCATGGGATTTAGTTTTCAACCATCTAATTTACCCTATACCAGGTTTCTTAAAGAAATCGAAAATACCTCTTTTGATTCTTCCCTTAAATCCTCTTCTACCGTTCGCCCTTCTGTCCCCCCATCTAAGACAGGGGGACAAGTCATTACAAGCAATTTACTTGATCCTAACCGGATTATAAAATCAGCTGCCTTAGGCTCTCCCCTCGAAGCGCGGCGAGGCGAAAACAAAGCAGTGATTAACAAGCCGGCGTGGAAAACATTCACCGATAAATTTAATTCTTTAGGTACTCTTTGGAATAGAAAACTCATCGCAAGGGGGCTTGCGCTTATCTCGGGAGGATTCGCAATAACCGGTGGATATCTAGCCTATATGTTTATGGCACAGCGGGCAGCTGCCGCAGCCCTGACCAAGGCTGCTGTTCCGGGAGTTAACCCTGTCTCTCCAAACTTAAGAACCCTCCGCTATGCCGGCGCTGCTACTCTTTTAGCGAACAGCCTAACAATCGTTGAGGCTCTTCCCCAGACAGTTTTTGCTATTGTAAATATTGTCTCAACAATTAAAACAGGAGTGAAAATCCGCCGAGAGATCGTCGAGACACAAAAAAAATTAACAACTCTTGCGGCCGATCCCAATAAAACAACCGAAAAGGAATTAGAGCTAAAGGAAATGCTTGCGACGAAAAAAACAGAGCTTGCAAGCCTTCCAGCAAAAGGGTTCATTGCGGGCGCTACGGGTGTTATGTCTACTTTAAGCCTCGCGCGTGGAAGCATGGGTGTCGCGATGGTCGCCCTCTTTGCCACTACTCAGGGTAAAATGGCAACAATCGCAACCCTTATGCACGTCGGATCAATTTTAGGAACTGTCACTGGGGCTATCGGGGTTTGTTTGGGGGGCGCTGCCGTCGCGTTAGGGTCACGGCAAGCCTATAAAACATACCAAGAGATTGGTGTGCTCAGCAGTAAGATACAAAAACTTGAAGCCTCTAAAAGCGATGTAGATTCTGCCGGAAAAACCAAATTAATCGAACTCGAGATCCAACTGTTAAACAATCAGAAATTAGCCCTAAAAGATCAACTAAAACACACGCTCATTACCACCGCGAGCAATTTGATGTTGACATTTGCCGGAGTTGCTGGATTATTAGGAGCTGCAGGGATTGTTACCGGTCCGGGCGCTTTGGTTTTTGGCGGCATCGCGTTGGTCTTTGTGGGGATTAGCGCCTCGATTTCCACAGCTCATTATTTTTATCGGAAACAAACCGATAAGGCGCTAGCGGAAAACCAGCAAAAAAATCAAATAGGCCCTAGCGATATGGATGCTGCGATTCAGGAAATGACAAAAGATATAAAAGGGTTCTCCGATGATGATATTAGCGTCCTGCTACCTTCCTGGAGCACTCCCAAAGAACATAAAGAAATGATCGCAAAGTTTAGAGAAGAACCTGAAATATTCCTAAGAAAACACTTTATGCCGTTAAGTCTTACAGAAACAAAGAAAATAGAATAAGGAACAATCGCCATGGAACTGAATCATCTCAATATAAAGAAAACTTTGGAAACTTATGGCTTTTCCTTCACCGAAATCCCCCGCGACGATAAAATCCCATATGACACATTTTTCATTGGATTGGGTGAAGACTATAAAAAACGTCCCTGGATTCTTAACTTACGTCTGTTCGAACAGGCTTATGAAGGAAGTAATGAGCAAATTGCTGAAGGTACCCCCCAGAAAATTCATTTTCTAAATTTCCTGATTACCTTTCCCTTCACAATCTTCGAACCGGCTTTTAG